>JBGAGP010000139.1:0-12480 GCA_044226685.1 Dongiaceae bacterium | reverse complement strand
TCCTGGAGGAGATGTCGCTCGAGATCGCCACGCCCGAGGAGGCGCGCAAGATGCTGAAGCTCAAGGGCGGCGACAACGTCGGGTTCTGATCTGCGGCGAGGATTGTCCGAAGATGTCGCACAATGCTGCAGCATCTCCCATCGTCACCCCGGGCGTGACCCGGGGGCCACGGTTGGGCTTAGCGCAGGCGGCGGAATGGACCCCGGCTCAAGGCCGGGGTGACGATCGCGTGCGCGGGACGAAGGTGCGCTGATGCCCCGCCAGATCGAGACCTTTCGCGGCGTCGTGTACCCGTGGTTCTGCGATTTCATGGGCCACATGAACACCCAGTTCTATTGCCAGCTGTTCGACGGCGCGACCTTGCATTTCCTGGCGGAGATCGCCAAGCGCTCCGACCTGCAGAAGGCCGAATGCGGCTGGGTCGATCTGCGCCAGGTGATCGAGTACAAGCACGAGATCCGCTCCGGCGAGCTGCTGGTCATCCGCACCCAGGCGACCAAGGTGGGCAATTCCTCGCTCGGCTTCCTGCATGAGCTGCGCGACACCGACAGCGGCACCCTGCGGGCGACCAGCGAGCACGTCGTGGCGCTGTTCAGCCTGACGCAGCGGAAATCCACGCCGCTCGGTCCCGAGGCGCGGCAGCGCGCAACCGAATTGCTGAATGGGAATTGAGGAATGACGCAACCGACCCGGATCAAGGGGCGCGGCCCCTGGCTGCGCGAGGCGATCGCGCCGGGCGAGACCGACCAGCCGGCGCTGGAGGGCGCGCAGAAGGCCGACATCTGCATCGTCGGCGGCGGCCTCGCCGGGCTGTGGACGGCGATCGAGATCAAGACGCGGGCGCCCGCCACCGACGTCGCCATCGTCGAGGCCGATATCTGCGGCGGTGGGGCCAGCGGGCGCAATTCCGGCATGGTGCTGTCGCAATGGGCCAAGTTCCAGGCGCTGGAGGCCTTCTGCGGCACCGATGGCGCCATGCGCCTCGGCCGCCATTTTGGCGCCTCGGCTGACAACATCGAGAAGTTCTGCATCGAGCACGGCATCGACGCCGAGTTCCGCCGCGATGGCTGGATCTGGGGCGCGACCTGCGAGCGCCATGTCGGGTCCTGGCGCGGCATCCTGGCGGCGCTGGCCAAGCACGATCTGGCGCCGTTCCGCGAGATCACCAAGGACGAGATCGCGCGCCAGACCGGCAGCACCTCGTTCCTGGCCGGCATCCATGATCCGACGGCCGCGACCATCCATCCCGGCAAATGGGTGCGCGGCGTGCGGCGCGTCGCGCTGAAGCTCGGCGTGCGCATCTACGAGAACTCGCCGATGACCAAGCTGGAGCGGTCCTCGCCGCCGGTGGTGCACACCGCCAAGGGCGACATCACCGCGCGGCGCGTGGTGCTGACCATGAACGCCTGGTCGCTGGCGATCCCCGAACTGCGCTCGGGCATCGTGGTCATCGCCAGCGACGATGCGGTGACCGAGCCGGTCCCCGAATTGCTGGAGAAGCTGGGCTACAAGGCAAAGCCGCTGATGGGGGATTCGCAGCTTTTCGTCACCGGGTTCCGCACCACCGGCAATCACCGTTTCAATCCGGGCATCACCGGCGGCGTCATCGGCTTCGGCTCCATGGGCTTCGGCAACGGCGCCGGCGACCGCTTCGAGGGCCGCTCGATGCGCGAGGACGTCATCCGTGACTGCGTGGTGCGCGGTTATCCGGCCCTGGCCGACGTGCCGTTCGCCGATTCCTGGTACGGCCCGATCGACCGCACGCGCAGCGGCCTGCCGCTGTTCGGCGCGCTGCCGGGCCATCCGGAGATCTTCTACGGCTACGGTTTTTCCGGCAACGGCGTCGCCACCACGCCGATCGCCGGGCGCATCCTGGCCGCGTTGGCGCTCGGGCAGAAGGACGAGTATTCCGCCTGCGGCCTGGTGCGCCCGCCGGAACGCTGGCTGCCGCCGGAGCCGATCCGCTATATCGGCGCCCACATGGTGCGCGCGGCAATCAAGCGCAAGGACGCGGCCGACCACGCCGGTCGCCAGCCGGGCCTCATCGTGCGCAGCCTGGCCGGGCTGGCGCCGGGCGGCATCACCACGTCACGTGTCACGAAAAACTAGCGACAGAGGAGCGCATCATGGCGAAGGCCGAGCATTTCCCCTTTGACAAGCTGCCGTTCGTCCCGTGCAAGACGCCGGGCGGCGACACCAAGATCGCCCGCGTCATCAACGAGCGGATCAGCAAGAACATGGGCGGCGGGCTGGAGATCGGCGAGAACGTCAAGGTCCACTGGACCACGCTCTATGACGAGATCCTGTTCATCCACGAGGGCAGCATGATCGTGCGCTCCGGCGGCCATGAATACGAGTGCCGCGCCGGCGACATCGTCTGGCTGCCCGAGGGCTGCACCCTCGACTACGACATGACCGGTCGCCGCTGCGCCTATTTCTACGCGCTCTATCCCTATGACTGGGCGCGGCGGAACGGCATGGCCGAACCCTGATCGCCGCGTCGAGCGCCGTCATGACTGGAGCGGACCCGGCAGGGGCGGGTTTCGTCGTCTTTGCCGACGTGCAGAAAAGCTATGACGGCGAGACGCTGGTGGTGCGCGACCTCAACCTGTCGATCCGCCGCGGCGAGTTCCTGACCCTGCTGGGGCCGTCCGGCTCCGGCAAGACCACCACGCTGATGATGCTGGCCGGCTTCGAGACGCCGACCAGCGGCAGCATTTTCCTCGATGGCAGGCAGATCGACGCGGTGGCGCCGTTCAAGCGCAACATCGGCATGGTCTTCCAGAACTACGCGCTGTTCCCGCACATGACGGTGGCGGAGAACCTGGCCTTTCCGCTGCAGGTCAGGAAGCTGCCGCGCGAGGACGTGGCCAGGCGCATCGACCGTGCCCTCGAGATGGTCAAGCTGCCGCAGTTCCGCAACCGCCGCCCGGGCCAGCTGTCCGGCGGCCAGCAGCAGCGCGTCGCGCTGGCCCGCGCCCTGGTCTTCGATCCGGCGCTGGTGCTGATGGACGAGCCCTTGGGCGCCCTCGACAAGCAGCTGCGCGAGCACATGCAGCTGGAGATCAAGCACCTGCACCAGCAGCTCGGCATCACCATCGTCTACGTGACCCACGACCAGAGCGAGGCGCTGACCATGTCGGACCGCGTCGCCGTGTTCAACGACGGCGAGATCCGCCAGCTGGCGACCCCCAACGAGCTCTACGAGCGGCCGGAGAACTCCTTCGTCGCCCAGTTCATCGGCGAGAACAACCGCCTCAGCGGCGTGATCGAGGGCTTCGACGGCGGCGATTGCATGGTGCGGGTCGGCCATGATGCGCGCATCCGCGCTCGGGCGGTGGCGGCGACGCGGGTGGGGGAGGAAACCACGCTTTCCCTGCGGCCGGAGCGCATTCGCATCGGCAGCGCCGCCGGGCACAATGCCTTCGACGCCCGGGTGGAGGAGCTGATCTATCTCGGCGACCACACGCGGTTGCGCTTGTCTTTGCTCGGCCGCAGCGATTTCATGGTCAAAGTGCCGGTCGCGGAGGGCGCCGATGCGCTGGCCCTCGGCACCACCATCCGCGTCGCCTGGCGCCCCGAGGATTGTCGTGCCTTGGACCCAATGTGAACATCCCAGAGTGAGGAAAACATGATCGATCTTTCCAGCAAGGTTGTCCTGGTCACCGGCGGCGGCGGGGGCATCGGTGCCGCCATCGTGCGCCAGGTGGCGAAGCTCGGCGGCAGCGTGGTGCTGCATGACGTGCGCACGTCCGGCAAGGCGGCGGATATCCAGAAGGAGCTCGGCGCCGACCGCGTGCATCTGGTGGAAGGCGATCTCGGCCAGGTCGGCGCGGCACAGCAGATCTGGGCCAAGGGCCAAGCCTGGAAGGGCCGCATCGACGTGCTGGTCAACAACGCCGGCATCTACGAATCCGCCGACATCGACCACGATTTCGACGTCTGGAGCAAATCCTGGGCCCGCACCCTGCAGGTCAACCTGGTGGCGCCGGGCGATTTCTGCCGCGAGGCGATCCGCCACTACCGCGGCAAGGGTGGCGGCATCATCATCAACCTGGCGAGCCGCGCCGCCTTCCGCGGCGACGACGCCGACTACATGCACTACGCCGCCTCCAAGGGCGGCGTGGTGGCGATGACCCGCACCATCGCGCGCCATTTCGGCCGCCAGGGCATCACCGCCTTCGCCATCGCGCCGGGCTTCGTGCGGACCAACCTGAACAAGGATTTCTTCGACAAGTTCGGCGTCGCCGCGGCGGCGGAGAGCATCCCGCTGGGCGAAGTGGCCGAGCCGGAGGACATCGCCCATACGGTGGCGTTCCTGGCTTCGGGCCTGGCCAAGCACGCCACCGGCACGACCATCGACATCAACGGCGCCAGCTACGTGCGGTGAGAGAGCCATGAGCATGCGGCCCCCCGTCCAGCTTTTCATCGGCGGCGCCTGGCGTCCGGGCGGCGCCGGCATCGCCGAGGTCATCGATCCGGGGACCGAGCAGGCGACTGGCGGCGTGACGCTGGCGGCACCGGCCGATCTGGATGCGGCCATCGCCGCCGCCGCGTCGGCGCGGGCCGGCTGGGCCAACGTCCCGGCGGCCGAGCGCGGCGCCATGCTGCTGCGCGCGGCGGCGCTGCTGAAAGAGCGCAGCGCCGACGTGGCGCGGGCGCTCACCCTGGAGCAGGGCAAGACGCTCACCGAATCCCTGGGCGAGATCAACCGCTCCATCGAGACGCTGGCCTGGAACGGCGAGGAGGCGGGGCGCGCCGGCGGAACGACCTTGCCCGGCCGCGCGCGCAATTCAGTGCGCATGCTGGTGCCGTCGCCGATCGGCGTGGTCGCCGCCTTCGCCGCCTGGAATTTCCCGGCGGTGCTGGCCACGCGCAAGCTGGGCGCGGCGCTGGCCGCCGGCTGCCCGGTGATCCTGAAGGCGGCGGAAGAGGCGCCGTACACGGCAGCCGCCATCGTGCAATGCCTGGCCGATGCGGGAATTCCGGCCGGCGCGGTCAATCTCGTCTTCGGCGACCCGCCGATGGTGGCGAAGCACCTGCTCGGCGCGCCCGAGGTGCGCAAGGTGACCTTCACCGGCTCGACCCGGGTGGGCAAGGAACTGGCGAAGCTCGCCGCGCCCGATCTGAAGCGCTGCACCTTCGAGCTCGGCGGCCATGCCCCGGTGATCCTCTGCGCCGACGGCAATGTCGATGCGGCGGTGACGGCGACCATGGCCTTCAAGTTCACCTCCGCCGGGCAATCCTGCATTGCGCCCAGCCGCTTCTACATCCACCGCAGCCGCTATGCCGAGTTCACCGACAAGTTCGCCGCGGCGGCGGGCGCGCTCAAGGTCGGCAACGGCCTGGAGCAAGGCATCCAGATGGGGCCGGTCGCCAATGCGCGCCGCCTGGCCGCGATGCAGCGCCTGAGCGACGACGCGGTGAAGGCCGGCGCCGAACTCGCCACCGGCGGCAAACGCCACAGCCAGCCGGGCTTTTTCTGGAGCCCGACCGTGCTGCTGCAGGTGCCCGACAGCGCCGATGTGATGAACGAGGAGCCGTTCGGCCCGATCGCCCCGATGGCGCCGTTCGACGAGGTGGACGAGGCCATCGCCCGCGGCAACCGCGTGGCCTATGGCTTCGCCGCCTATATCTACACCCAGTCGAGCAGCGTGGCGGCCAAGTTCGTGGCCGAGATCGAGGCCGGCAATATCGGCATCAACCAGATGAGCCCGTCGCTGCCCGACGCGCCGGTCGGCGGGGTCAAGGACAGCGGCTACGGCTATGAGGGCGGCCGCGAGGGCATCGCCGCCTTCCAGCAGATGAAGCTGGTCAGCCAGACGTATCTGCCATGAAGCTGGTCCGCTATGGCGCGGCCGGGCGCGAGAAGCCGGGGCTGGTCGATGCCGACGGAAACTTGCGCAGCCTCGGCGGCATCATCCCCGACATCTCCGGCGCCACATTGGCGCCGGCGCAACTGCGCAAGCTGCGGCGGCTGAAGGTCGCGGCGCTGCCCAAGGTGCGCGGCAAGCCACGCCTCGGTCCGCCGGTGGCGCAGGTGGGCAAGCTGATCGGCATCGGCTTCAACTACGCCGACCACACAGCGCGCGCCGGCATGGAATTGCCGAAGGAGCCGCTGATCTTCACCAAGGCGATCACCGCCATCAACGGGCCAAGCGACGCGATCGTGATTCCGCCCGGCGCCGAAAAGACCGATTGGGAGGCCGAGCTGGCCTTCGTCGTCGGCACCCGGGCGAGCCGCGTGAAGGAGAAGGACGCGCTCGACCACATCGCCGGCTACCTGGTCTGCAACGACGTCACCGAGCGCTCCTACCAGTTCGATCGCGGGGGCACCTATGACAAGGGCAAAGGCTGCGACAGCTTCGCGCCGCTCGGCCCCTGGCTGGTGACGGCGGACGAGGTGCCGGACCCGCAGGCGCTCGACGTCTGGCTCGACCTGAACGGCACGCGGATGCAAAGCGGCAGCACCGCGCACATGGTGTTCGGCGTCGCCTTCATCCTCTCTTATGTCAGCCAGTTCATGACCCTGCTGCCCGGCGACATCGTCACCACCGGCACACCGCTTGGCACCGGCTTCAGCCGCAAGCCGCCGGTATTCCTGAAGCCGGGGGACCGCCTGCGGCTCGGAATCAGCGGGGCGGGTGTCAGCGGTACGGTCGTCAGCCTGGGCGAGCAGAACCTGCGCTGCGTCGCGAGCAAGCGGCGCTGATCGCGCTGCATTGCAGCATCACCTGCGGCAACGCGCACATTGACCGGCGGTGGAAAGCGGCGTCTCCTTTTCAGCGTTGGGAGGGACGCGCGATGCTGGACCATATCCCCAAAGCCATCGAGCAGTTGAAGCTCGACCATCGCAACATGGCGCGGCTGCTCGATCTGGTGCAGTCGGAGCTGGAATCCATGCGCGCCGGCGAGCCGCCGGATTTCGACCTGCTGCACAGCGTCATGGAATACGCGCTGCATTATCCGGACATCTGCCATCACCCGAAGGAAGACGTCATCTATCGGCGCATGGTGCGGCGCGACCCGAGCGCAGAGCAGCGGGTCGGCGACCTGATGAAGGAACATGCGCATCTCGCCGAACTGACGCGCAAGCTCGCGGCCGCCCTGCACAATGTCTCGCAGGACGTGGAGGTGCCGCGCGCCTGGCTGGAGGGCCTGGTGGAGGAGTATCTCGGCGTCAATCGCCGCCACATCGCGGCGGAGGAGCAGCGCTTCTTCCCGCTCGCCATGGTGACGCTGAACGACGACGATTGGCAGGAGATCGACGCCTCCGCCGTGTCGAAAGACGACCCCCTCTTCGGCGGCCGGCTGGCCGGCGAGTATCGCGGCCTCTACGACCGCATCATGCGGCTGAGCTTGTAGGCGGCGGCCATAGGCGGGAGGCGCGCGTCTATCGCCGCCCGCCAACTTCGTCGATGTGCTTCAGCAAATCGGCGGGGTCTTCGTAGACGCGGTAGGCGCCGCTACGCTCCAGCTCTTCCGAGCCGTAGCCGCCCGACAGCACGCCGATGCCCAGCGCCCGCGCGCGCCGGGCGGCCAGCATGTCCCAGATGCTGTCGCCGACCACGCAGGCATGCTCGATGTTGACCCCCAGCCGCTCGGCGGCGGCCAGGAACAGGTCGGGGTCCGGCTTGGCGTATTTCACCTGGTCGCGGGTCACCACCGGCACCTTGGCCATGTCGACGCCGAGGTTCTCGATCACCGGCCCGGCGGTTTCCATGCGGCCGCTGGTGGCGATGGCCCAGGGAATTTCCGCCTCGCTCAGATAGGCGAGCAGGGCGCGGGCACCGGGCAGAGGCGGAATCTTTGCGGCGCGCTTCTTGTAGGCCTCGGCATGCAGCCGGCGCAGCCGGCTGACCCGCTCGTCGCTGATATCCAGGCCGGTCTCCCGCAGCAGCATGTTGGTGAACAACCCGCCGCTCATGCCGATCTTGCGATGAATGCGCCAGACCGAGAGGTCGATGCCTTCGTGATCGAGGGCGTCGCGCCAGGCCAGGACATGCTCATAGACGCTGTCGACCAGGGTGCCGTCGAGATCGAACAGGAAGGAAGTCTGCAGCCGCGGCATCGCGCTCTCCTATGCTGACGGTCGCGCGGCGAGATCTGCGCCGGCGGTGATTTGGCGTTGATTCAGCATGAATTTCGCCAAAAAACCAGGGAAGGGTGGCGGCCCCGCCACAGCGCTTTCATGACATCCGAAATCTTTCGATCGCCATACGGGAGTATGTAGTAAGGGGAAAAGTCGGTCTCAGATTATTGCAGACCCTTATGGCGCGGAAAGATTACCCAGCGATAATTGCCATAGTTGCACAACCGCATGAGGGGGTTCGCGTGCATGGGAATTTCGCTGTCGCCACGCCGACGAGTCGGCCGATGAGCGCCCGGGAGCGCATCATCGAGGCGGCCTACGACCTGTTCTCGCGTCAGGGGACGCGGGCGGTGGGCGTCGACGCCATCATCGAACGCTCGGGTGTCGCGAAGATGACCCTCTATCGTCATTTCCGCTCCAAGCAGGACCTGGTCCTGGCTTTTCTGCAGCGCCGCGAGCAGCTCTGGACCATGGATTGGCTGGGTCGCGAGGTCCGCGTTCGCGCCACCGACCCGCGCGGCCGCCTGCTGGCGATCTTCGATGCCTTCCACGAGTGGTTCCAGAGCCCTGACTTCGAAGGCTGCCCGTTCATCAGCGTGCTGCTGGAATACGAGGCAGACAACAAGATCCACGTCGCCGCCGCCCATCACCTGGCCCAGATCCGGGCGGTGCTGCGCGAGTTGGCGCTGGAGGCCGACATCGCCGATCCGGGCGGATTCGCCGATGTCTGGCACATGCTGATGCAGGGCGCGATCGTCTCCGCCTGCGCCGGCAACCGCAACGCCGCCGCCCAGGCGCGCCAGGCCGCCGCGCTGGTGCTGACGGGCTGGGCCGACAGGTAGGATCAGGGGGCGCGGAAGCGGAAGCGGCTGATCTGGCGATAGGTCTCGCCCGGCCGCAACACGACCGGCGAGAAATGCGGCCGGTTGATGGAATCGGGGAAGCGCTGCGGCTCCAGGCACAGGCCGGAATAGGGCACGTGCGGCGCGCCCTCGAAATCCTCCGCCGTGGGCGCGAGGCGGATGCCCTCGTAGAACTGCAATCCCGGCTCGCTGGTCGACAGCTCCATTGCCAGGTCGCCCGCGGGTGAAACCAGCCGCGCGGCCACCGGCAGATCGTCGGCCGCGTGCCCCGGCAGCCAGCCCTGGTTGAGCACGAAATTGATGTCATAGCCTTCGAAATCGCGCCCGTAGCCGTCGTCCAGGCGGATCGGGCGCGGGCGGCGGAAATCGTATTGCGTGCCGGCGACGCTGCGGATCTCGCCGGTCGGGATCAGGTTCGGCTTCAGCGGCGTGAAGAAATCCGCCGCGACGCTCATCTGGTGGTCGCGCACGTCGCCGCCCGGCTGCAGGGTGAAATAGGAGTGGTGGCCGAGATTGGCGATGGTCGGCGCATCGGTGGTGGCGGTGAGCTCGAGGGTGAGCGTGCCGGGCGCATCGATGCGGTAGGTGCAGCGCGCCTGCAGCGTACCGGGATAGCCTTCCTCGCCGTCGGGCGAGGTGATGGCGAGGGTGACCGCGTTCTCCGATTGCTCGGTGACCTGCCAGACCCGCCGCGTCAGCCCGCGCAGGCCGCCATGCAAATGCACGTCATCGCCCTCGTTGACCGGCACCTGGTAGCTGAGGCCGTCCAGGACAAAGGCCCCATCGGCGATGCGGTTGATGCAGCGCCCGACCGTGGCGCCGATATAGGACGGGTCCTTCAGATAGCCCTCGAGCGAGCGGAAGCCGAGCACCACGCGCCGGTTCGGGCCGCGGTCGACCGGCACCGCCAGATCGCGCAACGTCGCGCCATAAGTCAGCACTTTCGCCGTGCTGCCGCAGGCGCCGGCGATCGCCACCTCGTGCACCGCGTCGTTTCCGGCCATTCCGATTTTTGTCAGCGCCATGCCTGCGATCCTATCGTGCCTGTTCAGCTTCGCCAGCGGAGATCGGCGCGCCTTTGTACATTCCTTGCAAATTGCCGTCCGCCGCGACCTTGCCCTTGACTCTGGCAGTGCGCCGGGACAGATAAAACATATAATACTACAAATACCAGAAGGCGCCGGAAATCGGGAGCGGGAGGGGCGCCGCAGCGGAGCAGCAGGGCTTGTTTTCCACGGGCAAGAATTCGCGCATCTTTTCGCGCCGCAGCATCCATGGCCGGATCGCCCATGAGATCGGCCAGCAGATCCTGCATGGCGATCTGGCGCCGGGCGAGGTGCTCCCCAGCGAGACCGCGCTGGGCCAGGAATTCGGCGTCAGCCGCACCGTGCTGCGCGAGGCGATCAAGGTGCTGGCGGCCAAGGGCATGGTGGAATCGCGGACCAAGATCGGCACCCGCGTGCGGGCGCGCGACCACTGGAACATGCTTGACCCCGATGTGCTGAGCTGGAGCCTCGCCTCGCATCAGGCGGAGAGCTATGCCGCCGGCGTCTCCGAGATGCGCCACATCCTGGAGCCGGCGGGCGCCGCCCTGGCGGCGGAGCGGGCGACGGCGGAGCAGCTGGCCCGCATCCGCGAGGCCTACGCGGCGATGGCGGCGGCGGGGGACGATCTGGAGCAGAGCATTCCGCACGATCTGCGTTTCCACCAGGCGATCCTGGAGGCGACCGGCAACGCCTTCCTCGCCTCCATGGGCCACATGATCGAATCCGCGCTCGCCTTCAGCTTCCAGGTCTCGGCGCGGGCGCGCGACGACGCGGCCTATTCGCTGCCGCTGCATAAGGCGGTGCTCGAGCGCATCGAGGCGCGCGACGCGCGCGGCGCCCAGGTGGCGATGCTGCGCCTGCTGGAAAACGCGCGCGACGAGATCGAACGCATTCTCGACGGCAGCCGGGACAAGCCGGCGGCACAATCCCAATCCCAGCCGCAGCCTCAACCTCGGCGGCTGCGGCAGGCAACTCGCTAGCAACAAGGACATCAGATCATGGCTGACGGCACCGATCCGAAGAAGAAGACGCTGCGCTCCCGCGCCTGGTACGGCGGTGCCGACAAGGATTCCTTCATGCACCGCAGCTGGATCAAGAACCAGGGCCACCCGGACCACATGTTCGACGGCCGGCCGGTGATCGGCATCTGCAACACCTGGTCCGACCTCAACCCCTGCAACGCGCACTTCAAGGAGCTGGCCGAGGTGGTGAAGCGCGGCGTCTACGAGGCCGGCGGCTTCCCGGTCGAGTTCCCGGCGATGTCGCTGGGCGAGACGACCTTGCGCCCGACCGCGATGCTGTTCCGCAACCTCGCCAGCATGGAGGTCGAGGAATCGATCCGTGCCAACCCGATCGACGGCGTGGTGCTGCTGGTCGGCTGCGACAAGACCACGCCGGCGCTGCTGATGGGTGCGGCCAGCGTCGATTTGCCGACCATCGCGCTTTCCGGCGGGCCGATGCTGAACGGCAAGTTCCGCGGCTGTGACGTCGGTTCCGGCACCTCGGTCTGGCAGTTCTCGGAGGCGGTAAAGGCGGGCGAGATGACGCTCGCCGATTTCATGAGCGCCGAATCCGGCATGTCGCGCTCGCCCGGCCACTGCATGACCATGGGCACCGCCTCGACCATGGCCAGCATGGTGGAGAGCCTCGGCATCGGCCTGCCGGAGAACGCCGCCTATCCGGCGGTCGACGCGCGGCGCAAGCGCCTCGCCCACATGGTCGGCATGCGGGCGGTGCAGCTGGTCAAGGAAGACCTGCGCATGTCGAAGGTGCTGACCAAGGAGGCGTTCCAGAACGCCATCCGCACCAACGGCGCCATCGGCGGCTCGACCAACGCGGTCGTGCATCTGCTCGCCGTCGCCGGCCGCCTCGGCATCGACCTGTCGCTGGACGACTGGGACAAGTGGGGCAAGGACGTGCCGACCATCGTCGATTTGATGCCGTCGGGCCGCTTCCTCATGGAGGATTTCTGCTATGCGGGTGGTATCCCGGTGGTGATGAAGGCGCTGGCCGAGCGCGGCCTGCTGAACAAGGACATCGTCGCCGTCAACGGCAAGACCGTGTGGGACAACATCAAGGACGCGCAGAACTACAACACGGAGGTCATCCGCGACTGGGACAAGCCGCTGACCAAGAGCGGCGGCATCGCGGTGCTGCGCGGCAACCTGGCGCCGGGCGGTGCCATCATCAAGCCGTCGGCGGCGACGCCCGCCTTGATGCAGCACAAGGGCCGCGCCGTGGTGTTCGAGAACATCGAGGACTACAAGAAGAAGATCTACGACCCCAATCTCGACATCGACGAGACCTGCATCATGGTGTTGAAGAATTGCGGGCCGAAGGGCTATCCCGGCATGGCCGAGGTCGGCAACATGGGCCTGCCGCCCAAGGTGCTGGCCAAGGGCATCAAGGACATGGTGCGCATCTCCGACGCGCGGATGAGCGGCACCGCCTACGGCACCGTGGTGCTGCACACCTCGCC
>JBGAGP010000138.1:0-12572 GCA_044226685.1 Dongiaceae bacterium | reverse complement strand
TCGCAGGCGACCGCAACGTAGCCCGCCATGCACCAGCAGGAACTCGTCCGCGCCAAGGTCATCTGCCTCGCCCTGGGACTTGCCGGCGGCGCGCTATTCTACGTGCTGCGCCTGCCGCTGCCCTGGATGCTGGGGGCGATGGCGGCGACCACCGTCGCGGCGATGAGCGGCGTGCGCCTCGCCATGATGCCGCGCCTGCGTTTCGTCTTCATCGCCATCCTCGGCGTGATGCTGGGCAGCGCCTTCACGCCCGAGATCGTGCGCGGCCTAGGCCTGTGGATCGGCTCCTTCGGCTGGCTCGGCCTCTATGTGCTGATCGCGACAACGACCGTCTTCGCATTCTACCGCCGTGTCGCGCGCTACGACACGGTGACCGGCTATTTCGCCGCTGCGCCCGGCGGCCTGAACGACATGGTGCTGATCGGCGGCGCGCTGGGCGGCGACGAGCGGCGCATTTCCCTCGCCCACGGTGCGCGCATCGTAATTACCGTCTTCACCCTGTCCTTCGGCTATCGCTGGTTCGGCGGCTATGTGCCGGCCGCCTCCGGCTCCACGCTGCTGTCGACGCCGATCGGCATTGAGGATTGGCTGCTGCTGATCGGCTGCGCCGTCGTCGGCCTGCCATTGGCGCGCATTCTGCGCGTGCCGGCCTATGCGCTGGTCGGGCCGATGGTGCTGAGCGCCATCGTGCACGGCGCCGGGTTCACCCATTCCCGGCCGCCGGTCTGGCTGGTGGCGATGGCGCAGGTCGTCGTCGGCGCCATGGTCGGCTCGCGCTTCGACGGCGTGAAGCCGCGCGTGGTCGGCCATGCGCTGTTGCTGGCGAGCGGCGCCACGGTGGTGCTGCTGGGCTTCGCCGCCTTGTTCGGCGAGGCGGTGGAGCGCACGGTGGGCATCCCGTTCGCCGCCGCCCTGCTCGCCTTCTCGCCCGGCGGCCTCGCCGAGATGAGCCTGATCGCGCTCAGCCTCAACGTCGACGCGGCCTATGTCTCCAGCCACCACATCGTGCGCATTTTCCTCATCGTTCTGGCGGCGCCGCAGGTGTTTCGCCTATTGCGCCGCGGCTAACGCGCCAGCCCAGCGTTCGTCATTCAGGCAACAACGGCATCCCCAGCCTCAGCCCGAGGGGTACGACCAAGCAAATCGCGCAGGTCAAGACCGAAGAACGTATCGAGTTCTGCGATATTCGATCCAACAGGAATACCCGACAAGAAACAGCCATCGGAACAAATGCGCCTACGATCAAAAGCTCAACAAGATTGCTCAGGCTTTGTGCGCCGATCTGCAAAATGAAGAGCGCATACCAGAACGGCATCGGCGCGAAGACGGATACGTAGTCCCATCCGAACCAGGATTTGCGCCGTCGCGCGACATACCACGCCGGGACGCACAGCAAGCCACTCGTCGCAAGCAGGGCCAGGAATTCCATTGTTCTTCCTTGCGGCTGAGCCTATTGCGCCGCGGCTAGCGCCTTCACCGCGCGCAGGTCGACCTTGCCGCTGCCCAGCACCGGCAGGGCCTCGATCCGGCGCAGGTCGGCGGCCTTCGGAATCCACAGCTTCGGCAAGTCAGTCTGCGCCAGGCCGTCCCACACCAGTTGCGGCGCCATCGCCTCGTTCGCGACGTAGAAGGCGACCAGCCTTTCACCCTTCTGTACGTCCGGCACGGCGGTGACGCAGGCGCCTTCGACCCCCGGCAGGCGCAGCATCGCCTCCTCGACCTTCAGGTGCGGCACCATCTCGCCGCCGATCTTGGAAAAGCGCGACAGCCGGTCGGTGATCTTGATGAAGCCGTCCTCGTCGAGGATGGCGATGTCGCCGGTCACATACCAGTCGCCGCGCAAGACCGCCTGGGTCGCCTGGTCGTCGGCCAGGTAGCCGACCATGCGGCCGGGCCCCTTCAGCAGCAGCAGCCCCTCCTGCCCCTCCGGCAGGTCGGCGCCGCTCTCCGGGTCGACCACCTTGGCGGCAACGCCGGGCAGCGGATGACCGACGGTGCCGGGCTTGTGCCCAACCTGCTGCTCGCCGCCCTGGACGACGTTGGGCACGTTGACCGAGACCACCGGCCCCATTTCGGTGCAGCCATAGCCTTCGAGCATGTCGACGCCGAACTTCTCCTTGAAGGCGGCGGCGAAATCGGGCCGCAGGCGCTCCGCCCCCACGACCACATGGCGCAATGTCGCGAAATCTTCCGCCGCGCAGACCCGCAGATAGGTCTGGCAGAAGGTCGGCGTCGAAATGAGCAGAGTCGCCTTGTGCTCGCGCGCCAGCTTGCCGATGGTCTTCGCATCCAGCGGATTGGGGTGATAGACGGCGCCCATGCCGAGGGCGAGCGGCATGCACAATGTCCCGGTGAATCCGAAGGAATGGAAGAAGGGCAGGATGCCCAGCATGCGATCCTCGGGCTGCACCCAGAGGATCTGCGCGATCGCCTCCAGGTTGGAGACGATGTTGTGGTGCGACAGCATCACCCCCTTCGGCTGCCCGGTCGAGCCGGACGAGAACATGATGGTGCAGAGATCGCCCGGGCTTTGCGCCGGCGTGCCGGCGAAGCGCCGGATCGATTGCGGACCGAGGACGGCGAGCAGCGCGTAGGTCAGCGCACGTTCGGCATTGCCGATCGCCTTCAGGATGTCTTCGACATAGACCATGTCCGGCCGCTCGGCGAGCTTCGCCTTGGCGAGGAACGGGCGCGCCGCGATGATGTGCCGGATGCCCGCCTTGTCGATCGCCGTCTGCATTGCCTCCGGGCCGATGGTGAAGTTGAGGTTGACCGGCACCTTGCCCGCCAGCATCAGTCCCATGTTGACCAGCGCCGCGCCGACGGAGGCCGGCAGCAGCACGCCCACGCGCTCCTCCGCCGCGAACATCGTCTTGAAGCGCCGCGCCAGCAGCACCGCGCCGGTCAGCGCCTTGCCGAAGGTCACCTCCTGGCCCAGCGAATCCGCCATGCAGAAGCGCCGCCAGGACTTCTTTGCCTGGGCGATGAAGCGCAGATGCACCAGGTCGCTTTTCTTGCGCCGCACCTGGAACGCCTCGCCGCCCATCTCCAGCAGCTTGCGCCGCACGTCCCAGGCCCGCGTGCCGGACGGCATCGGCGCGCCGAAGGTGATGGTGACCGGGTAGAAGAACCGGCGCGGCCACTTCCAGAAGAACTTGCCGTCCTTGAAGCTGAAGATCGAGCCCCAGACCTGGTCGAGATGCACCGGGATGATCGGCACGTCGAGGTCCTCGACAATCTTCTCGAAGCCGCGCTTGAAGGGCAGCATGTTGCCGGTGCGGCTGATGGCGCCCTCGGCGAAGATGCAGACGACATGGCCGCCCGCGATCTCCTCGCGCGCGCGGCGGATGGCGGCGATCGCCCCGCGCGCGCCACCCCCGCCGGTCGGGATCGCCCGCATCAGGCGGAACAGCCCACCCAGCAGCGGCATCTGGAAGAACGGCGCATAGACCATGAAGCGCACGAAGCGCTGCACGCAGGCGCCCACCAGCAATCCGTCGATGAAGGAGAGATGGTTGGCGACCAGCAGCGCCGGCCCGTTCAGGGGCACGTGTTGCGGGTTGACGATGCGGATGCGGTAGATCGAATGCGTCAGCAGCCAGAGGCAGAAGCGGATCAGGAAATCCGGCAGCAGGATCAGCAGATAGGTGATGACGCAGATCACCGTGACGCCGGCGATCACCATGTTCGCCTTGGGCGAGAGGCCGAGCAGCCCGCCGCTCACCGCCAGCAAGCCCGAGGCGAGCAGGATGCCGAGCGTGTTCATGACGTTGTTGGCGGCGATGAAGCGGCCGCGCTTGTCCTCGTCCGCCTTCTGCTGCAGCATGGCGTTGAGCGGCACGCTGTAGAGCCCGCCGAAGAAGCCGAGGATCGCGAGACAGCTGGCCGCCGCGAGGTAGCTTTCATCAACCCCGGCCAGGACGAAGGCGCCGATCGCCATGCCGGCGGCGCCGATCGGCACCAGGCCGAGTTCCACCTTGTGGCCGGAGAGCCGCCCCGCCGCCAGGCTGCCGAGCGCGATGCCGATGGCAATGACCGCGCCCAGCATCTGGGTCTGCGTGGGGGCCGTGTGCAGCACCTGGTCGCCAAAGAGCGGGATCAATTGCTGCACCAGCGCGCCGACGAACCAGAAATAGCTGAGCCCCAACACCGTCAGCCAGAGCCGGCGGTTGTGGTAGAGCTCGGCGAGGCCCAGGGCGACGTCGCCGACCGGGTTCCAGGAGAAGCGCTTGGCGCGTCGCCCCGGCGGCGTGCGGCCGATGCCGAAGGAACAGAGCGTGCCGAGCACCGCGATCCCGAGCAGGATCACGCCGATCACCGGCAGCCTGTCGTGGAACGCCTCGTAGATGCTGCCGCCCAGCACGCCGCCGACGATGATGGCGAGGAAGGTGCTCATCTCCACCAGCGCATTGCCGCGCGACAGGTCGCGGTCGGGCAGCAACTCAGGCAGCGCGCCGTATTTCGCCGGGCTGTAGAGCGCCGATTGCGCGCCCATGAAGAACAGCACCACGATCATCGCCACGATGTCGCCGAGGAAGAAGGCGCCGAGCGCCGCCGCCATGGCGACGATCTCCAGGCTCTTGGTGGCGATCAGCACCGAGCGCTTGGAATGGCGGTCGGCGAATTGGCCGGCATAGTTGGAGAAGATCAGGTAGGGCGACATCAGCGCGGCACCGATGGTGGCGACCAGCACCTCCGGGTCGAGCGTCATCCGGGCGCCGGCGAATTCCCACACCCGCCCCTGCCGCGCCAGGTCGAGGGCGAAGAAGGTGATGGACCAGCGATAGATGTTGTCGTTGAGGGCGCCGAGGAACTGCGAAACCAGCATCCAGGCAAATCCCGGATCGCGCAGCAGGCGTAGATAGGACCGGTCGTTCATGCTTCCCCTCGGCCGGAAAAGGGGTCCAGTCGAGGGTTCGGCGCAGGGATTGTCAAGATGAGTCGCCGGAGCGGCGCCGGCCAGCGGCGATCAGATGGATTTGTCCTTGATTCGCTGCTTCACGAATTCGACGTTGACCTTGGCGCTGGAGCTTTGCGGGCTCACCTCCAGCACGCGCTGGAACGCCTCCAAGGCGGCCTCGTCGCGGTCCAGCTGCAGATCAACCAGGCCACGGCCGGCGAGCGCGCCGAAATGGTGCGGCTCCAGCGCCAGGGTGCGGTCGATGTCGGCCAGCGACTGCTCGAAATTGCCGAGCAGGTAGTGGATCGTCGCGCGCTTGTTCCAGCCCTCGGCGAAGTCCGGCGCCCTGGCGATGATGGCATCGAAGATCTTCAGCGCCGTGACCAGATCGCCGAGCGCCAGCGCCTGCGTGCCGACGGCATAGACCTTGTCGATATCCGCGTCACCGCTTTCCGACCAGATCGACCAGATGCGCGCCTCGACCTCTTCGGCGGCGGCGGCGCTGGGTGCCGCTTGCAGGTCGGTGAACAGACCAGCCAGGCGCGGGTCCTTTTGATCGGCGCCGGCGGGCGCGGCGATCAGAAGCCCCAGGAATGATACGGCCATCAGGCCGATGACACTGGATCGGCGCATCAAAGAAGAATAGCACCACTGCCCGCGGATCGGTTATGCATTGTGCGCATCAATTTTCGGGGAGCGCTGCCGAATCATGAATGCCAGCCAGCATTTCCGCACCACCTATGCGGCCGCGCGGGAGGCTTTTCGCGACGCAGCAAAAGCACGCGGTCTCGCCCTGATGCCGCAGGAAAATCCCGCCAGGGGGGCGCAAGGCGAAGCGCTCACCACCGATGTCGCGCTGATCGGCCCCGCCGATGCGGAACGGCTGCTGATCTGCACCTCCTCGACCCATGGCGCCGAGGGCTTCTGCGGCTCCGGCATCCAGGTGAGCTGGCTGGCCGAAGGCGGCGCCAAGGCGCTGCCGGCCAGGACCGCTGTGCTGCTGGTCCACGCCATCAACCCGCACGGCTTCTCGCATGTGCGCCGGGTGAACGAGGACAATGTCGACCTCAACCGCAACTTCGTCGACCACGCCAAGCCCTATCCGAAGAACCCCGGCTACGACGAGTTGCGGTCCTTCATCTGTCCGAAGGAATGGACGCCGGCGCAGGAAGCGCGCAGCCGCGACGCGTTCCTGGCCTATGAGGCGAAGCACAGCCACGCGGCGCTGACCGACGCCATCGCCGCCGGCCAGTATGTCGACCCGCAGGGCGTGTTCTATGGCGGCACCCAGCCGGTCTGGTCCAACCGCACCATCCGCGCGATCCTGGCGCCGTTCAACGCGACGGTGAAGCTGGCGGCCTTCGTCGATCTGCATACCGGCCTTGGCCCCTATGGCTTCGGCGAGATCATGTCGAACCACGGCGCCAAGGAGCCCGGCCATTTCCTGATGAAGGAGTGGTGGGGCAGCGAGGCGACCTATTTCGACGACGGCACGTCCTCCTCCTATCTGGTCCTCGGCGACATCAATATCGGCGTCTGCCAGGCGCTGTCGAACGCCAAGGTCGCCGGCATCACGCTGGAATACGGCACCATCCCGAAGGAAGACATGCTGCGCGCCGTGCGCGCCGACAACTGGCTCTATGTCCACGGCAAGGTGGATTCGCCGCAGGGCCGCGAGATCAAGGCGCAGATCCGCGCCGCCTTCTACCAGGAGCACGACGACTGGAAGCAGCTGGTCGCCGAGCGCGGCCACTACGTGCTCAACCGCATGCTGAAATGCGTGACGGAGAGCTGAGGCGGATAGGGCTGACGAACTCGCTCTGCTCCTTCCCCCCTTGCGGGGGAAGGGTGGGATGGGGGGTGTTTCAGCGCCGGGTGTATCAAGCATAAGCCTTAGCGCAGTGTCGCCTCCGGCGATGCGCGTCCGCAGGACGCGCCACCCCCCACCTAGCTTCGGCTAGGCTCACTGCGTTCGCCAAGCCTCAGCGTCCTCCCCCGCAAGGGGGGAGGAGGTTTTTAGTTGATTGAGGTTGGTTTCGGCCCGCCCTGCGCCCAGTCGAGCAGCTCCACCGTGTGGACGATCGGCACGCCGACCGCGTCTTCGAGCTGCTGCATGCAGCCGATATTGCCGGTGGCAACCAGATCGGGCTTGAGGCCGTTGATGTTGGCCGCCTTGCGGTCGCGCAAGCGCTGCGACAGATCCGGCTGCAGCATGTTGTAGGTTCCGGCGGAACCACAGCAGAGGTGCGCCTCCGGCACGTTCAGCACGGTGAAGCCGGCCTCGCGGAGCAATTGCTTCGGCGCCTCGGTGACCTTCTGCCCATGCTGCAGCGAGCAGGCGGCATGATAGGCGATGCGCAACCCTGCCCCCTGCACTGCCGACGGGAGGCCGAGGCGCGAAAGGTATTCGGTGACGTCGAGCGCGCGATCCGAAACCGCCTTCGCGCGGTCGCGCCAGGCCGGATCCTCGCGGAACATGTAGCCGTAATCCTTGATCGTGGTGCCGCAGCCGGACGTGGTGACCAGGATGGCGTCGAGGCCACCCATTTCGATCTCGCGGTGCCAGGCGCCAATGTTGGCCTTGGCGGAAGCCAGCGCCTGCTCCTCCAGCCCCATGTGATGGGTCAGGCTGCCGCAGCATCCTGCTCCTTCCGCCACCACCACCTCGACGCCGAGCCGGCTCAACAGGCGGATCGCGGCTTCATTGATTTCCGGCCGCAGCGCCGGCTGGGCGCAGCCGGCGAGCATGGCGACGCGGCCGCGCCGCGCGCCCCGCGCCGGGAAAACGCCAGGCCGGTCGGTCGGCCGCGGCGTCGCCGGAATGCGCGCCAGCCCGACCATCGCCGCCAGCCGCTTCGGCAGCCAGTGCTGCGCGCCGACCAGCTTCGCCAGCGATGCGCCGGCCAGCGCCAGGCGGAACAGGTTCGTGCGCGGGATGATCGTCGCCAGCAGCCATCGCATCCAGCGATCCGCCACCGGCCGCCGATAGGTCCGCTCGATATGGTCGCGGGCATGGTCGACCAGGTGCATGTAGTGCACGCCCGAGGGGCAGGTCGTCATGCAGGAAAGACAGGACAGGCAGCGGTCGACATGCCGCACCTCGACTTCCCCGGCCGGCCTGTCCTGCTCCAGCATCTGCTTGATCAGGTAGATGCGCCCGCGCGGCGAATCCAGTTCGTCGCCCAGCAGCACATAGGTCGGGCAGGTCGCGGTGCAGAACCCGCAATGCACGCAGGTGCGCAGGATCTTCTCCGCTTCGGCGGTGTTCGGGTCGGCCAACTGCGCAAGCGTGAAAGTGGTCTGCATCGATCAGCTCGAATCCCCTCCCCCGGCCCGTCGGCGAAGGCCGACTTGCGTCGGCGGCGGGAGGGTTAGGGAGGGGGCAGCCGCGTATCCGTTGGCCGCCAATCTTCGCTCGTTGCCCCCGCCCCCGCCCTCCCCCGTTCCGGGGGAGGGAGTCATGCCGGTATGCGTGAGCCGGTCGTCGTTCATGACCATCGCTATATATCCCGATACATGCGGCCGGGATTAAGGATGTGCAACGGATCGAAGGATTCCTTGACCCGCCTGAGCAGCGCCGCAGGGACTTCGCGCGCGAAAACGTCGATGGCACGCCGCAGCGTTTCCGGCCCCCGCATCAGCGTGGCGTGGCCGCCAACCGCGCCGAGCGTCGCGCGGACCTGCCCGGCATCCTCGGCACTGGCCTGCGGCCGCGCGATCCACAGCAGGCCGCCGCCCCAATCCATCAGCCAGTTGCCGTCCGATCCCGCCAGCGCGGCGGCAATCCCCGCCCCCGCGCGCGGCGGCACCGAGATGCGCCACAGGCAGGCGCCGTCCTCCGGTAACAGGGCCGCGACGTCGCGGATCTCGGCCCACAAGGCACGCGAGCGCATGGAATGCAGCTCCTCGCTGGCGGTGCCGACCGTTTGGCGCAAGGCGGCGCAGCGATCGGCAACCGAGCCGGGCGAGCCTGACAAGCGCAAAGCGGCCAAGGCGCTGCCCTGGTCGCGCACCAGGTCGACGCTGGAGCGGGCGGCCACAGGCGCCGGCAGGTAGGCCGCGCCGTCGATCTCGAGCGCGCCCTGCAGCAAGGTTACCAGATGACCATGGCCCGCAGCGGCATCGGGCACGGGAACGAGGACGGTGCGCTGCTTTTCCGGCGCCGGCAGCACCTTCACCGTCACTTCGGTCAGCGCCGCCAGCGTGCCCATCGAACCGGCGAGCAGCTTCGGCAGGTCGTAGCCGGTGACGTTCTTCACCACCTTGCCGCCAGCCTTGAACTCCTCGCCCAGGCCGTTGACGGCGGTGAAACCGAGGAAATGATCGCGCGCCGCGCCCGCGCTGGGCCGTCGCGGGCCGGAGAGGTTCGCGGCCAGCACGCCGCCGATGCTGCCCTGGTCGTTGCTGTTGCCGAGCAGGCGCCCGGCGGTCATCGGCTCGAAGGCCAGATGCTGGTTCTTCTCCGCCAGCGCCGCCTGGATCTCGCGCATCGGCGTGCCGCTCCGCGCCGTCAGCACCAGTTCCGCCGGCTGGTAGCTGACGATGCCGCTGAGGTTGCGTAGCGAAAGCGTGTCCTCCGCCGTCACCGGACGGCCGAGACCCGCCTTGCTGCCAAGCCCCTGCACCGCCAGCGGCCGCCGGTCGGCGGCATGGGCGCGGACGATGTCGACGACATCGCCGACGCGATCGGGTTCAAGAAGGGACACGCGGGCTAGAACCTCGGCAGATCGGGGAAGGGCAGCTTGCCGCCGCTCACATGCATGGCGCCGAGCTCGGCGCAGCGGTGGAGGGTCGGGAACACCTTGCCGGGGTTGAGCAGCTGGCTGTCGTCGAAGGCGCATTTGAGCCGCATCTGCTGCGCCAGGTCGACCTCGCTGAACATGTGGCCCATCAGGTCGCGCTTCTCGACGCCGACGCCGTGCTCGCCGGTCAGCACGCCGCCGACATCGACGCAGAGCTTCAGGATCTCGGCGCCGAAGGATTCGGCGGCGGCCAACTCGCCGGGCTTGTTGGCATCGTAGAGGATCAGCGGATGCAGATTACCGTCGCCGGCATGGAACACGTTGGCGACGCGCAGGCCGAAGCGCTGCGACATCTCCGTCATGCGGGTCAGCACCAGCGGCAATTGATGGCGCGGAATGGTGCCGTCCATGCAGAGATAGTCGGGCGAGATGCGCCCAACCGCCGGGAACGCCGCCTTGCGCCCGGCCCAGAAGGTGAGCCGCTCCTGCTCCGATTGGCTGACGCGCAGGGACAAGGCCCCCTTCGCCTCGGAGATCGCCTTCACCCGCCCCATCAGCTCGTCGACCTCGGCCGCGGTGCCGTCGAGCTCGACGATCATCAGCGCCTCGACATCGAGCGGATAGCCCGCGTGAACGAAATCCTCGACCGCGTGGATCGCCGGCCGGTCCATCATCTCCATGCCGGCGGGGATGATGCCGTCGGCGATGATGGCCGCCACCGCCTCACCCGCCGCCTCGTTGCTGGCGAAGCCGGCCAATAGCGCACGCGCCGTCGGCGGCCGGCGCAGCAGGCGCACGGTCACTTCCGTCACCACGCCGAGCAGGCCCTCCGAGCCGGTGAGAATGCCCATGAGGTCGTAGCCCGCCGCGTCGAGATGCTTGCCGCCGACGCGGATCACCTCGCCGTCGATCAGCGCCACTTCGAGGCCGAGCAGGTTGTTGGTGGTGAGGCCGTATTTCAGGCAATGCACGCCGCCGGAATTCTCCGCCACATTGCCGCCGATGGTGCAGGCGATCTGGCTGGAGGGATCGGGCGCGTAGTAGAAGCCGGCATCGGCCACCGCATGGCTGATGGCGAGATTGGGCACCCCCGGCTGCACCACGGCGCAGCGGTTCTCCAGGTCGATGTCAAGGATGCGGTTGAACTTGCCCATGCCGAGCAGCACGCCATCGCCTAGCGGCAGCGCCCCGCCGGAGAGCGAGGTGCCGGCACCGCGCGGCACCACCTTGATGCCGCGCCCGCGGCAATAACGCAGGACGGCCGCGACCTCCGCCGTGTTGGCCGGCAGCACCGCCACCATCGGCGGCTGGCGATAGGCGGTGAGCGCATCCGTCTCGTACGCCTTGAGCGCCGCCGGCGCGCTGATGACGGAGTCCGGCGCCAGCAGCCCGCGCAGATCGGCCTCGATCCGCGCGCGGTCGGCGAGCACCGCCTGGTCCAGTTCCGGCATCAGCAGCATGGCGCCATCCGCTCCCAGAGTCGCGACGCGGCTAATATGGAACCGGATGACGGCGGGCGGAAGCGCCTTGGCCAAACGAAAACCGCGCCGACCTTGCGGCCGGCGCGGTTGAATTCGTCAAAGCGGCGAGCTTGCGCCCGGCCCGGGCTTTAACCCTGGCGCGCCTTGTAGCGCGGGTTGGTCTTGTTGATCACATAGACCCGGCCCTTGCGGCGCACGACGCGGCAATCCTTGTGCCGGCGCTTCGCCGATTTCAGCGAGTTGATGATCTTCATGGGTCGGTCCTCAAAATCCGGTATTCGGTCGGGCGCGGAACATAGAGACTGGCGCCGGACCTGTCAACTTGCGCCAGATCCAACCCAAGATACTGAAATTGCTTGAGAAATCTACCAGTTCGACATCATGGGGGTGGACCCCATCTTGATTCCGTAGAACCGGAACACCTTGAGCGCCCCGCCGTCCATGGCGGCGACGCGGCGGCCCCAGCTTTCGGCCGCCGAGAGAAACTCCTCGGGGAAGGTGCGGATGACCGACTTGCCGTCGCGGGTCTTGGTCACCTGGTCGAGGGCCTCCAGCACCATGGCGCGGTATTTGTCGGTGATGTCCTCGCTGACCCGCAGGTCGAATTTCAGCTCGTTGAAGCGCTTCTCGTATTCCGCCTTGCTCCACAACGGCGGCGCGGAGCCCAGCGCCGCCTTGATCAACGGGTCGTCGGCGGGGGTCTTGTCGGCGCGGAGATAGTCGGTGACCGAAAGCTGGCCGCGGGTCTTCAGGCTGTTTTCCAGTCGCGCCAAGATCACCTCGCGCTGGTCGAACTTGTAGAGCGTCTCCATCGACAGGATGCAGTCGAAGCCGCCGGAGCGCTGCACGAAGTTGTCGTGATCATAGGGCTGGATATCCGCCTTGCGCTCCAACCCGGCCCGGGTGGAGAGCAGCTTGCCCAACTCGGCCAGCGCCTTGTCGCGCTCCACGCCGGTGGTCCAGACGTCGAATTCCTTGGCGATGGCGCGAGCACCGCCGCCCGGGCCGCAGCCGAAATCCAGCACCGACATCGAGTTGTTGATGGCGAACGGCTTCACCAGATCGAGCACGAAAGGCGCACCGCCCGGCGTATTGAAGCCCTCACCCCAGATCGCCTGCATGACCCGAATGGCCGGCGTTTCCCACGGCTCGAGCTTGATCAGCGGCGGCGGCGGCTCGGGTGCAGGCGCAGGTGCGGACGCCGCCGGCTTCGCATCCGGCGGCGGCAACTCCACTCCGTCCCACCAGGCAAGAAAGCGCTGCTTGAACGGCGCCTTCGGCCCATCAGGCTCGGATTTCCGCTTCAATAGTCCCAGAACCGACAAGGCTGGCTCCGACTTCCCGCTAACGCCCGCGCAGCCAGGCACGCGATGAACATTATATTGATCTTGAGTTTGAAAGGGTTAATAACCCCTCAAACCCCGCTTTCCGCAGGCCCTCGGCAATCCC
>JBGAGP010000137.1:0-12562 GCA_044226685.1 Dongiaceae bacterium | reverse complement strand
TCGCCGGCCACCGGCCTGCCGATCGAGAGCCAGACGGTCAGCCAGATGGTCGACCGCATCCTGAGCCTGCCGGAAGGCACGCGGCTCTATCTGCTGGCCCCCATCGTGCGCGGGCGCAAGGGCGAGTACCGCAAGGAGATGCTGGACCTGCAGAAGCGCGGCTTCCAGCGCGTGCGGGTCGACGGCAAGCTCTACGAGATCGACCAGGTCCCGGCGCTGAACAAGAAGCTGAAGCACGACATCGAGGTGGTGGTCGACCGCATCGCGGTGAAGCCGGATCTCGGCCCCCGCCTCGCCAACAGCGTGGAGACGGCGCTGCACCTGGCCGACGGCCTGCTGTTCGCCGATCCGGCGGACAAGGGCGAGCGCATCATCTTCTCCTCGCGCTTCGCCTGCCCGGTCTCCGGCTTCACCATCGACGAGATCGAGCCGCGGCTGTTCTCGTTCAACAACCCGTTCGGCGCCTGCCCGGTCTGCGACGGCCTGGGCAGCAAGCTCTATTTCGACCCCGAGCTGGTGGTGCCCGACGACCGCAAGAACCTGCGCGAGGGCGCCGTCGCGCCCTGGGCCAATTCCTCGTCGCAATACTACATGCAGGCGCTGGAAAGCCTGGCGCGGCACTACAAGTTCAGCCTCAACACGCCCTGGCGCGATCTGCCGAAGAAGTTCCGCGACGTGATCCTGGAAGGCTCCGGCGACGAGGCCGTCACCATGAGCTTCGACGACGGCGTGCGCTCCTACAAGACCACCAAGCCCTTCGAAGGCGTCATCACCAACATGGAGCGGCGCTTCCGCGAGACGGATTCGTCCTGGGTGCGCGAGGAGCTGGGCCGGTTCCAGAACACCTCGCCCTGCGACGCCTGCCACGGCAAGCGGCTGAAGCCGGAGGCCCTGGCGGTCAAGATCAACGGCCTCGACATCAGCGAGGTGACCGAGTTCTCCATCCTGCAGGCGGCCGAGTGGTTCACCGCCCTCACCGCCAAGCTGACGGCGAAGCAGCGCGACATCGCCCAGCGCATCCTGAAGGAGATCAACGAGCGGCTCGGGTTCCTGAACTCGGTCGGCCTCGAATACCTGACCTTGAGCCGCGGCTCCGCCTCGCTTTCCGGCGGCGAGAGCCAGCGCATCCGCCTGGCGTCGCAGATCGGCTCCGGCCTGACCGGCGTGCTCTACGTGCTGGACGAGCCCTCGATCGGCCTGCATCAGCGCGACAACGACCGGCTGCTGGCGACCCTGAAGCGGCTGCGCGACCTCGGCAACTCGGTGCTGGTGGTCGAGCATGACGAGGACGCCATCCGCAGCGCCGACTATTTGATCGACATGGGCCCGGCCGCCGGCATCCACGGCGGCGAGGTGGTGGCCAAGGGCCTCCCGGCCGAGGTCATGAAGTCCGACAGCATGACCGCGCAATACCTGACCGGGCGGAAATTCATCCCGGTCCCCGAGCAGCGCCGCCAGGGCTTCGGCAAGCAGGCCAAGATCCGCATCGTCGGCGCGCGGCACAACAACCTGAAGAACATCACGGCGGAGATGCCGCTCGGCGTCTTCACCTGCGTCACCGGCGTGTCCGGCGGCGGCAAGTCGACCCTGGTGATCGAGACGCTCTACAACGCGCTCGCCAAGCGGCTGCACGACGCCCGCCTGCATCCGGGCGAGCACGACAAGATCGAGGGCATCGAATACCTGGACAAGGTCATCGACATCGACCAGTCGCCCATCGGCCGCACGCCGCGCTCCAACCCCGCCACCTATACCGGCGCCTTCACGCCGATCCGCGACTGGTTCGCCGGGCTGCCGGAGGCGCAGTCGCGCGGCTACAAGGCCGGCCGCTTCTCCTTCAACGTGAAGGGCGGCCGCTGCGAGGCCTGCGAGGGCGACGGCGTGATCAAGATCGAGATGCACTTCCTGCCCGACGTCTTCGTCCAGTGCGACCAGTGCAAGGGCAAGCGCTACAACCGCGAAACGCTGGAAATCACTTTCAAGAACAAGTCGATTGCCGATGTTCTTGACATGACGGTCGAGGAAGGCGCGGAGTTCTTCCGCGCCGTGCCGGCGATCCGCGACAAGCTCGCCATGCTGCAGCAGGTCGGCCTCGGCTACATCCATGTCGGCCAGGCGGCGACCACGCTGTCGGGCGGCGAGGCGCAGCGGGTGAAGCTGGCCAAGGAGCTGTCGCGCCGCGCCACCGGGCGGACTCTTTACATCCTGGATGAACCGACCACCGGCTTGCATTTCGAGGACGTGCGCAAGCTGCTTGAAGTGCTGCATCAGCTGGTCGACCAGGGCAACACGGTCATCGTCATCGAGCACAACCTCGAGGTCATCAAGACCGCCGACTGGATCGTCGATCTCGGCCCCGAGGGCGGCGACAAGGGCGGCCGCATCGTCGCGGCCGGGACGCCGGAACAGGTGGCGGCGACGCCGGCCTCCTACACCGGCAAATACCTGGCGCCCTACCTCGCGGTGAAGAAGACCAAGCGATTGGCGGGGCGCGGCTAGGTTCCCTTGGCGACCACACCCATCCTCATCGACACCGATCCCGGCATCGACGACGCGCTCGCCTTCTTCCTCGCCTGCGCGTCGCCGGAGCTCGACATCCGGGCGGTCACCTCGGTCGCCGGCAATGTCGGCATCAACCGCACCACGCGCAACGCCGCGCACCTGCTGGCGCTCGCCGGCAAGGGCCATGTGCCGGTCCATCGCGGCGCCGACCGGCCGCTGCGCCAGGAACTGGCGACCATCGAGGACATCCACGGCCAGAACGGGCTTGGCGGCGTTGTGCTGCCGGGGATTGCGCCGGACGCGGCGCCCGGCTCGGCGACCGAGGCCCTGATCGCGCAGCTTTCCGCCGCGCCCCCCGGCAGCCTGACCGTCGTGCTGCTCGGCCCGCAGACCAACATGGCGCTGGCCCTGCAGCAGCGCCCGGAGATTGCCGGCGCGGTGCGCAACTTCGTGGTCATGGGCGGCTCGGTCGATCCCGAGGCCGGCAATGCCACCCGCTATGCCGAGTTCAACATCCACACCGATCCCGAAGCCGCCGCCATCGTGCTGGACGCCGGACGGCCGATGGTCTGGATCCCGCTGGAGGTCGCGCGCCAGGCCAGCGTCGACCGCGCCTGGATCGACGCCTTGCGCGCCGCCGGCCGGCCCTGCGCAATCGCCGGCGCCGCCATGCTGGATTTCTACCTGCGCGCCTTCGAGCGGCCCTCCGCGGCGCTCTATGATCCGCTGACCGTGCTGTGGCTGATCGCGCCGGAGCTGTTCGAGCTGCGCGCGGCGGCACTGGAGATCGAGACCGCCGCGGCCGAGCGGGCGGGCCAGACGCGCTTCACGCTGGGCACGAAGGGCCCGGTGCAGGTTGCGGTGTCCTGCGATGCGATCCGCGCGCGGGCGCTGCTGCTGGAAAGACTGGTTCGTTTGTAACGTCGGGACCTTGGGGGGAACTCATGTATACGCTTTACTGGTCGCCGGGCAGCGCCAACATGACGCCGCACGCGATCCTCGAGGACATCGGCGTACCCTATGACCTCATCAAGGTCGACACCTCGAAGGGCGAGCAGCGGAATCCGGAATACCTGAAGGTCAACCCGCACGCCCGCGTGCCGACCCTGGTCTATGACGGCAACAAGCTGCTCTACGAGGCGGCCGCCATCTCGCTGTTCCTGCTGGAGCGTCATCCGGAAGTCGGCCTGATGCCGGCGCCGGGCCACGCCGACCGTCCCGCCTTCCTGCAATGGATGGCCTACCTCACCAACACGGTGCAGGAGGCCTGCATGCATTGGTGGCACCCGGAGAATTTCGTCGAGGGCGCGGACCACCAGGCGGCGGTGAAGCGCATGACGGAGACGCGGCTGGCGAAGATGTTCGGCCTGATCGACGCGCATCTTGCCGCCTCCGGCCCGCATCTTTGCGGCGACCGCTTCTACGCCTGCGACTATTACGCGGTGATGCTGGCGCGCTGGACCCGCGACATGGCGAATCCGGCGAACAGCTTCCCGCGGGTCAAAGCGCTGATCGCGAAAGCCCTGGCGCGACCGGGCTATGCCCGCATGCTGGCGGCGGAGGGCCTGGCGCAGGTCTGAGCCGCTTCCGGCTGCTATTGCTTGCCGTCGCTATCGTTCGTCGTCGGACAGGAACCGCACCCCGGCGCGGGTGCCCTTGGCCCAGCGCAATTCGCAGCTCAGCACCGGCAGGTCGCGGATCTTCAGCTCGAAGCGATGGGGCAGCAATTGCTGCTTGTCGAATTCGAGCTTGGCCCCGGTCTCCGAAATGTCGCGCACCCGGCACGGCACGGTAATTTTACCGTCGTTATACATGAGGGTAGCGCCCATTATGACCAGGCGACGCACCGCTCCCCGGCGGTTTTCGGGGGCTTGGTCGTTGTCGTCGGTCATGCGAATCGTGTCGTTCGACGGGGTTGAGTGTTCTGCCGCCGCACGGGCGGTGTCCGGCGCTATTGCTCGTCCGCACCCAGGAAACGGACGCCGGCGATATTGCGCTTGAACCAGCGCAGTTCGCAACGCTGCACCGGGCTCGCCGTCACGTGCAGCTCGAATTTTTCCGGCAAGGTAGTCCGCGGTGGGAATTCAAGCCGCGCGCCGCCGGCGGACAGGTCGCGCACCCGGCAGACCAGCACGCTCTTGCCGGCGTTGAACACGACCTTGGCGCCCTTGAGGATGGTGCGGCGGTCGTCGCGGCGGCGTTTCTCGGATGTGTCTTCTGATGCTGCGGTCATCGCCGCCGGCCTTGTCTCTGCGGCCTATTCGTCGTCGTCCAGGAAGCGGACGCCGAAGAAATTGTCCTTGGCCCAGCGCACCTCGCAGCGGGTGACCGAGCCGTCGCCCAGCTGCAGCACGAAGGTGCGCGGCAGGACCTGGCGATTGGCGAATTCGAGCTTCGCGCCGCCCTCGGAGATGTCGAGGATGGTGCAGTCGATCATGCTCTGGCTGTCGTTGAAGATCACCTTGCCGCTCTTCTGGACCCTCTTGCGCGGGTGAACGCGGCGGTCGGCGTACGGATCTCGCTTCGCTTCCATGTCAGGCCCCACCCCTTTTCGCGGCCGCCGGCCGTGCCGCGATCCCCTCGACTTCGAACAGCAGCGCCGGCGTGGCGAGCCCGGCCACGACCATCAGGGTGCTGGCCGGCTCGACCGGCCCCAGCATGCGGTCGCGGATGACGCGCGAGGCCGGCACGTCCTTGGCATCGGTCAGCAGCAGCGTGACCTTCACCAGGTCCTCCGGCGCGAAACCCGACGCCGTCATGATTCCCAGCAGGTTGTTCCAGGCGAGTTCCGCCTGGCGCTCGAATCCCTCGGCGATGTTGCGGTCGCGGTCGCAGCCGACCTGGCCGGAGATGTAGAGCCAGCGATAATCCTCCGGCGCGACCACAGCCTGCGAATAGCGGCTGAACGGCGCGGGCGCGTTCGGCGGATTGAAGCGCTGCAACATGGTACCCAAGTCCCCTTCCAGCCAGGCTGTTGGCGGATTTTCCATACCTGTCATGCCCTGATTTGGTTACCAAAGGCTGAACTGGGCGGCTACGGGGCGCGAAACCGGCCTTTTCCGGCCCCTTGTCTCCCGATTGTCACCGGCCGGGCCGGCCGAATCCCCCGGAATCCCCGGGTGCCGGGGACCGAATTCCCTTGAGGCGCCCGGATCGCGACGCTATCAGGGCGCCTCATGACCAGGAACCACCCCGAAGCCCCGCCGCACCCGGCATCCGCCGCTCCCGCCGCCGTCCATGTGGTTGGGGCGGGCCTGGCCGGCAGCGAGGCCGCCTGGCAGCTGGCCAATGCCGGGGTGCCGGTCATCCTGCACGAGATGCGCCCGGTCCGCGGCACCGACGCCCACCAGACCGCCGATTGCGCCGAGCTGGTCTGTTCCAACTCGCTGCGCTCCGACGATGCCGAGAACAATGCCGTCGGCCTGCTGCACGAGGAGATGCGCCGCGCCGGATCGCTGATCCTGGCCAGCGCCGACGCCCACAAGCTGCCGGCGGGCGGCGCGCTGGCGGTCGACCGCGACGGCTTCGCCAAGGCGGTGACGCGGCGGCTGGCGGAGCATCCGCTGGTCGAGATGCGGCGCGAGGAAGTGGCCGGCCTGCCGCCGGCAGACTGGGACAGCGTCATCCTGGCAACCGGGCCGCTCACCTCGCCGGCCTTGGCCGAAGCGGTGCGCAAGCTCACCGGGGAAAGCGCGCTCAGCTTCTTCGACGCCATCGCCCCCATCGTGCACGCCGACAGCATCGACATGGACAAGGCCTGGCGCCAGTCGCGCTACGACGAGGGCGGGGGCAAGGCGAACGACGGCGGCGACTACATCAATTGCGCCCTGGAAAAGCCCGAATACTTGGCCTTCGTCGCCGCCCTCATCGCCGGCGAGAAGACCGAGTTCAAGGAATGGGAAGCCAGCACCCCCTATTTCGAAGGCTGCCTGCCGATCGAGGTGATGGCGGCGCGCGGGCCGAACACCTTGCGCTTCGGGCCGATGAAGCCGGTCGGGCTCAGCAACCCGCGCGCCACGCGGCCGCCATATGCCGTGGTGCAGCTGCGCCAGGACAACGCCCTTGGCACCTTGTGGAACATGGTCGGCTTCCAGACCAAGCTGCGCTATGCCGAACAGGTGCGCATCTTCCGCACCATCCCCGGCCTGGAAAACGCCGAATTCGCCCGGTTGGGCGGGCTGCACCGCAACACCTTCATCAACAGCCCCAAGCTGCTGGACCCCACTTTGCGGCTGAAGGCGCAGCCGCGCCTGCGCTTTGCCGGCCAGGTGACGGGCGTGGAAGGCTATGTCGAGAGCGCCGCCATCGGCCTGCTCGCCGGGCGCTTCGCCGCCGCCGAGCGGCTGGGCCGCCAGCCGGCGCCGCCGCCGGAAGCGACCGCCCTCGGCGCCCTGCTGCGCCACATCACGGTCAACGCCAATGCCGCGACCTTCCAGCCGATGAACGTCAATTTCGGCCTGTTTCCGGAGCTTGCCGCCCCCGAGGGGCTCAACCGGCACGAGCTGCGCACCTGGAAGAACCAGCGCAAGCCGCTGATGTCCCGCCGCGCCCTGGGCGAGCTGGCGGCCTGGCTTGGCTGACAGCGCCTGGGCTGACAGCGCCTGGGCTGACAACGACTGGGCTGATGTGTCGGCCGGCGGCGGCTTAACCAAGAAGTAGGAGTCTGCCCGCCAGGATGGTCGCGGTCAGCCCCGGCATCGTCCGCCGGGTCCGGCCGCCCGCCATTCTGGACAGGATCGCCCATGCGCTGGCCAAGCCTGGCCGCCGGTATCGTCGGGATCGCCGTTGCCGCCGGCAGCGCCGCGGCCGACGAGCCGTCGCTCACCATCCTGTTCCATGTCCGGCCGCCCTATTCCGAGCTCGGCGCTCCGGCCGGCGTGAAGGGCCTGCTGGTCACCCCCATCATCCGCGCCATGAGCAAGGCCGATCTCAGCGCCCAATGGATCGAGATGCCGCCAGCGCGCCAGACCGAGGAGATCAAGCGGGCGGAAAAGCCGGTCTGCGGCCTCGGCTGGTTCAAGCGGCCGGAGCGCGAGGAATTCGCCGTCTTCACCGCGCCCATCTACCAGGACAAGCCGAGCATGGTGGTCGCCCGCAAGGACGACCCGCGCTTCCAGAGTCCCGCGACGCTGCAGTTCCTGTTCGCCGACCGCAGCGCCAAGCTCATCGTCAAGGCCGGCTATTCCTACGGCGCGGTGATCGACGCGTGGATCCTGCGCCAGCATCCCGACGCCGAGGAAACCGCCGTCGGCAACGAGGCCATCCTGAACATGATCGCCAATGGCCGCCGCGACTACGTCATCATGGCGGCGGAGGAAGCCGAATACCTGCTGAAGCGCGACGCTCCGCTCGGCGAGAAGCTGCAGGCCGTCACCCTCACCGACGCGCCGGAGGGCGAGCAGCGCTACCTGATGTGCTCCAAGGCGACGCCCGCCGACACCCTCGCCCGCCTCAACGAGGCGCTGACCGATCCGGCGAACTGGTAGGCGGGTCGCGCCTAGCCGACGTAGAGCAGAGCCGATTTAATCACCTCCGCCAGGAACGCGTCGGCGATGCACTCCACCTGCCACGATCTATTTTCGATCGCGGCACAGGCCGACGCGGCTTCAACCGGCAGCAGCAGGATCGCCCCCAACTCCCTCGCCACGCAGCCGGACTCGCGAACGCCGCTGCAGGCGATCGCGGCTTTCGCATAAACCAAAGCGGCGCCGTGTTTGACCGACTGGATGCGGTCCGACCAATCCATCATCTGCGCGGGATCTTCTCCGGCAGCAATGAAGAAGCGCCACGCGGTCGTCGCGAACCAGATGCAGCGCATCCGATCCGAGAAATCGGGCTCTGTGCAATGCTCGTCCGTCCCAGCCTCGTTGCCGAAGGTCCCCTGGAGCTGCTGCAAGACGCAGGCGTCAAATCGAGCGCGCGGTTCGGCGCCGTCTTCAGTCATACCTGTGGTCGGGCGTTGCAAGCACGCTTGTATGAGTGCGCTCGCGTATTCGCGCATCAGGCGGAGATTTTCGATCCTGTTCGGAGAGGTCGGCGCATAGGCTGCCGCGGTCACCGACGGACGCTCCGGCGACGCACAGGCGGCAAGCAGCAGGAGGGCACCGGCGGCAACCAGTACAACGCGCGCCAACAGGGAAGGGCCGTGGTGGTTCATCGCCGGCGCGCCTACATCCGCGCGATCCCCGCGTCCATGTAGCGGAGTCCGTAGGCCTCGCCGATGCACTGGCCGAACTTGGTGTCCTCGGCCAGCGACCTGCAGGGCTCGATGTCGGAACTGGCCAGGCCCAGCCGCTTCGCGATGGCGCCGACGATGCAATCGGTGGGATCGCTCGCCGACGTTCCGCCAAGACAGGCGCCGGCCTGCCGGGTGACGAATTCCACGACCGCCAGTTTCATCGCGCGCTCCGGGTCGGTCCAATCGATCTGCGGGTCTTCCTCGTCGCCGACCGTCCGCACGAATTCATAGCTGTAGCTGCCGAGGACGATGCAGAGATACTGCTCCTCGATGGCGCCCCGCGCCGGACAGTGGCTGGCGGCGACCCCCTTGGCATCGAACCCGGCCAGCAGGCGCTCCCGGAAGCACGCATTCATCTGCGCCTCCCCTTTCGAATCGATGCACTTGGTGACCAGCTTGGTGACGAGGTGCACCGTGGTCTCGGTGGTCCGCTGCTTCATCGGCGCCGTGACCTCGTAGTTCTCGTATTGCTTGGGGTCGAGCCAGCTGCCGGATGCCGGCTTGGCTCCGGATTGCGTGCCGGCCGCCGACTGACACGCGGCAAGAGCGCATGCAAGCACGACCATCGCCAGACTCCTGGATGCCCCCATGATTCCCCCGCTACCCCGCCGATGACGCAGCCGGCTCAGTCTGGATTGCGGCGGGAGAATGAGCAACCGGGAATTGCAGCCACGAAATGGCACGGGCGGCACGTGGCCTGCGCTTTTCACGAGCCTGAAACTACCTATCCCACATTCTTTTCAGCGATCCTGTAGCTATCGAGCCTGATCAATGCCGTCCCGCAACGGACGGCATCGGTCACGTCCGTTGTCCGGACACAATAGCGTGCCTGGTCCGGGGGCATCGCTAGCATGGCCCCGAGTTCGCGCGCGACGCAGTCCGCCTCCGCCATGTCGGGACACTTGGAAGTCAAGCGCGCAGCCATGAACCGGTGAAGAATGTTCGTCGCCTCAAACGAGTCGTCCCAGTCGATTGCGCCCTGTGGGTCGACGCCCATCGTCTGGTAGACCCGCTCCGTCGCGGTGAAGTTCACCACGCACATGAAAAGCCAGCCGGGATCACTTTCATCCAGGCAATGTTTGCCAGCGTCATTCTGTCTGGCGAAACCCTCGACGATCTTCGCTTTCACACATTTCTGGTTGCTCAAGGCACCCTGGACAGGACACGCCCTGAAGATCGCCTTCCGGAGATGGTCTTCACCATCCTGCAACATACCGCTCCACCAGTCCGGCTCTACTTGCGGTTCCGGCTCAACGATCTGATGGGTGCGGGCGCCATCGCAGGCGCCAAGTGCAGCCGACGCGCACGCAACCAGCAGGAAACCTCTCGGGACCGCGACCAGTGCCTGTATCGAGCGCACGAGCGCAAGTCGTACACTATGGAATATTGAGCAGTGCAACTCTGTATCCTTCTAGCCTGATCACCCCCGTTGCGCAGCGAACTGACCGGTCCACGTCGGGCGTCAAGACGCAACGGCTCGCATCGGCCGCACTGATCGGGAGCATGACAGCCATTTCCTCGGCGATGCACTTGTCCCTGTCGCCGCCAGGGCATTTTGCCGTCAGCTGGCCGACTACCTGGTCTTCCAGATCATTGAGCGACTCGTACGGGTCGTCCCAATCGATCGCGCCCTCCGGATCCCTCCCCAAGGCCCGGTAGATCCTTTCCGTGGCCGTGAACAGATCGACGCAGAGGAGAAGACCCGGCTCTTCCTTTGGGCAGTGCGTGCCGGCGCTGCCTTGCGGAGCAAAACTCTCGACGATCTTCGCCTGCACGCAGCGAGCGTTGCTCAGCTGTCCCTGTGGCGGGCACGCCTTGAAGATTTCATCGAGCAGATGATCGTGCGCTTCGCTCATGGGACCGAGCCACCAGTCGGGATCGACGGCTGGCTTACGTGCTGCTGATTGATGTGTGGTCGCGCCCTGGCATGCGGCGAGAAGCGCCAGGGCCAAGGGTACGATGAGACATTGCATCAGGCGCGGGGATCGCCGCGTCGCTTTGCCCAAAACCGATTTCATCTCTGAGAATTGCGCTGCCTGCCCCCGATTCCTGGAGGTAGTGTGCCGCCATCGTCCCAAAAAGACAATAATCAGTTTATATCGTGTCGCGAAGTGCAGCTACACGTTGCTGTCCGGCGTCTCGGCCTTCTTCCGGGCGATGAAGTCGTTCAGCGCCTCGTCGATGGCGGGGTCGAGGGCCGGGGCTTCGTATTCGCCGAGCATCTTCTTGTAGAGCTTGTTGGCGCGCATGGCGGCGTCCTGGCGGCCCTCCGCTTCCCACTGCTCGAAGCTGTTGTTGTCGGCGATGGAAGAGCGGTAGAAGGCGGTCTCGAAATTCGCCTGGGTGTGGGCGCAGCCGAGGAAGTGGCTGCCCGGGCCGACCTCGCGGATCGCATCCATCGCCTGGCCGTTCTCGGTCAGGTCGACGCCCTTGGCCAGCACCTGCATCATGCCGAGCTGGTCGGCATCCATGACGAACTTCTCGTAGCCGGAGGCGAGGCCGCCTTCCAGCCAGCCGGCACCGTGCAGCACGAAGTTGGTGTTGGCGAGCAGGGTCGGCAGCAGGGTCTGCGCACTCTCATAGGCCGCCTGCGCGTCGGCGACCTTCGAACCGCAGAGCGAGCCGCCGGTGCGGAACGGCAGGCCGAGGCGCCGCGCCAGCTGGCCGCAGGCGAAGGAGACCAGGGTCGGCTCCGGCGTGCCGAAGGTGGGCGCGCCCGATTGCATGGAGATCGAGCTGGCGAACACGCCGAAGATCACGGGTGCACCCGGCTTGTAGAGCTGGCAGGTGGCCGCACCCGCCAGCACTTCCGCCAGCACCTGGGCGATGGTGCCGGCCGCGGTCACCGGGCTCATCGCGCCGGCCAGGATGAACGGCGTGGTGATGCAGGCCTGGTTGGCGCGGGCATAGACCTTCATCGCGCCCAGCATGGTGCCGTCCCACACCATGGGGGAGTTGGCATTGATCAGGCTGGTGATGACGGTGTTGGTCTCCAGGAACTTCTCGCCGAAGACGATCTTCGCCATCGCGACCGTGTCCGCCGCGCGCTCCGGCGCGGTGACCGAGCCCATGAAGGGCTTGTCGCTGTATTTGATGTGGCTGTAGACCATGTCGAGATGCCGCTTGTTCACCGGCAGGTCGACCGGCTCGCACACCGTGCCGCCCGAATGGTGGATCGAGGGCGACATGTAAGCGAGCTTCACGAAATTGCGGAAGTCCTCGATGGTCGCGTAGCGGCGGCCTTCGTCCAGGTTGCGGATGAAGGGCGGGCCGTAGACCGGCGCGAACACCGTGTTGTTGCCGCCGATGACAACGTTGCGCTCCGGGTTGCGCGCATGCTGCACATATTCGCGCGGCGCCGACTTCTGGATGATGGAGCGGCAGAGGCCGCGCGGGAAGCGGATGCGGGTGCCCTTCACGTCGGCGCCGGCCGCCTTCCACAGCTCGATCGCCTCCGGCTCGTCGCGGAACTCGATGCCGGTCTCCTGCAGGATCGTGTCGGCGTTGCGCTCGACGATCTGCAGCCCCTCCTCGCTCAGCACCTCGTAGATCGGGATCTGCCGCGAGATATAGGGGTTCTGCACCAGCTTCGGCTTGTTGCGGAGATGCCGGCGGGCTTCCGCCCCGCCGCCGCTGCGACCGCGGCGGCCGCCGCCCTGCTCGGAGCCGGTTTCTGCGATGGCCATGGACCTGCCTCTTTGGTGAAATGCGGGACCGGCGGCGGCGTCCCAGGACTCCGGCCGGAATTGCCGCCATTTCGTCACCCGGGACGACAAGGCTCTAGCGGCCAAGCGACAACCGATGCCCATTTCGCGCCGGGTG
>JBGAGP010000136.1:0-12616 GCA_044226685.1 Dongiaceae bacterium | reverse complement strand
TGATGTCGAAGGTGGCGCCGGTCATGTGGCGGACGTCGTCGGTGCAGAGGAAGGCGGCGAGCGCGCCGCATTCCTCCGGCCGCACCATGGAGCCGAGCGGGATGTCGGCGACGATGCGCTCCACGCCTGCATCGTCCAGCCCGGTATAGGCCATCTCGGTATCGGTGAAGCCCGGGGCGATGACGAAAGCCAGGATGTTGTCCTTGGCATAGCCGCGCGCAATGGTCTTGCTCATCGCCACCAGCGCCCCTTTCGAGGCGGCATAGGGCCACTGATCCGGCGCATCGCCGCGATGGGCGGCGCGGCTCGCCACGTTGATGATCTTGCCGCCGCCATGCCGGCGGAAATGCGGGATGGCCAGCTTGCACAGCTCCGCCGGGGCATAGAGGTTGACCTGCATCACCTGCGCCCAATTGGCGTGCCAAGCCGCCTCCGGCAGGTCGATCGGCGTCGGCTCGAAGATGCCCGCATTGTTGATCAGCACGTCGATGCGCGGCGCCGCCGCCTCCGCCGCGCGCCAAAGCGCGCCGGCACCTGCGGCCGCGGCAAGATCGGCGGCGATCAAGTCACAGACGTCGCGGCCGACCTCTTCCTGGACGGTTTCGGCCGCCGCGCGGCTCTTGCCGTAGTGCAGGAGCACCCGCGCCCCCGCCGCCGCGATCGCCTTCACGATGGCGGCGCCGATGCCGCGCGATCCTCCGGTGACCAGGACCGTCTTGCCGTGAAGACTCTTCATATGGTCGCTTCCCGTGTTCCGTCCGCCGGTGACCTAGCCATGCGCCAGGTCGAAGACGCAGCCGCCGATCAGCATGTCGATCTTCTTGCCGTCGCTGGACAGCGGCAGCACCATCCGCTCATAGCGGATGTAGTGGCCGTCCTTCCGCTTGTAGTCGAGCATCGAGCAACTGGGTTCGCCGCTCTCGGCCGCGCGGGTGTAGTCGCCGATGATCTCCCGCTCATGATTGTCGAGGTCGACCTCGTCCAGATAGCGGCCGGTCAGCTCCTCGCCATAGCCCTTGATGATCTCCGTTCCGGCCAGGCGGAAGCGGAATCGCAGGGGTGACGGCTCGACATCCACCAGACCGACATGTGGCAGCAGCGACTTGATCTCCGCGGGATCGATCTCCGCGCGCGTCGGCGCCGGTCGGTCGCCTTTCTTGGCGAGCCAATATGCCAGCAGCAGCCGCAGCTGCTCATGCTTGGGTTCCAACATTGTCAAGTCACCACTGCCCCCGAGAGAAGGGACGTTACCGCCTTGCGCCGGGCGCCGCAATCCGTGGACCGATTTCACATTCGATCGCGCTAGAATTAGTAGATGACCGGCTCGCCCGCCGCCTTGCCGAAATCGCTTTGCAGGAAATCGAAGTCGCAGCCTTCATTCGCCTGGCGGATGTGGCGCGCGAACATCCAGCCATAGCCGCGCTCGAAACGCGGCGGCGGCGGCGTCCAGGCGGCCTTGCGCGCGGCGAGCTCCGCCTCGGGGATCTGCAGGTTGATTGATCGCGCGGCCACGTCGACAGCGATCATATCGCCCGTCCGCGCCAGGGACAGCGGACCGCCGACATAGGCCTCCGGCGCCACGTGCAGGATGCAGGCGCCGTAGCTGGTGCCGCTCATCCGCGCGTCGGAAATGCGCAGCATGTCGCGCACGCCCTGCTTCACCAGCTTTTTCGGGATCGGCAGCATGCCCCATTCCGGCATCCCGGGCCCGCCCTGCGGCCCCGCGTTGCGCAGCACGATGATGTGCTCCGGCGTGACGTCGAGATCCTCGCGGTCGAGCGTCGCCTTCATGGTCGGATAGTCGTCGAACACCAAAGCCGGGCCGGCATGTTTCAAGAGATGCTGGGCGCAGGCGCTGGGCTTGATGACGCAGCCGTCGGGCGCCAGGTTCCCCTTCAGCACCGCCAGGGCGCCGCTGGCATAGACCGGGTTGTCGAGGCTGCGGATCACGTCCGGGTTGAACACCGCGGCGCCGGCGATGTTCTCGCCCAGAGTCCTGCCGGTGACCGTCTGGGCCGAGAGATCGAGATGGCCCTGCATCTGGCTCATCAGCGCCGGCAGGCCGCCGGCATAGAAGAAGTCCTCCATCAGGTATTTGTCGCCGCTCGGCCGCACATTGGCGATGACAGGCACCTGGCTCGCCGCCTCGAAATCGGCGAGGCCGATGTCGTGGCCGGCGCGGCGTCCTTGCGCGATGACGTGGATGATGGCGTTGGTCGAACACCCCATCGCCATGGCGACGCGGATGGCATTGCCGAAGGCGGCGCGGGTCTGGATGCGGGCGGGGGTCAAATCCTCCCACACCATGTCGACGATGCGCCGGCCGGCCTCGGCGCACATGCGGATATGGTTGGCGTCCGGCGCCGGGATCGAGGAGGCTCCGGGCAGGGTCATGCCGAGCGCCTCGGCGATGGCGGTCATGGTGCTGGCGGTGCCCATGGTCATGCAATGGCCGTCGCTGCGCGCGATGCCGGCCTCGATGTTCACCCAGTCCTCGCCGCTGATGTTGCCGGCGCGGCGCTCGTCCCAGTATTTCCACACGTCGGAGCCGGAGCCGAGCACCCTTCCCTGCCAGTTGCCGCGCAGCATCGGACCCGCCGGCACGAAGATGCTGGGCAGCCCGGCGCTGGTGGCGCCCATCAGCAGGGCCGGCGTGGTCTTGTCGCAGCCGCCCATCAGCACCGCGCCGTCGACCGGGTGGGAGCGCAGCAGCTCCTCCACATCCATCGCCAGCATGTTGCGATAGAGCATGGTGGTCGGCTTGACGAAGATCTCGGCCAGCGACAGGGCCGGCAGCTCCAGCGGGAAGCCGCCGGCCTGCAGGATGCCGCGCTTCACGTCCTCGACCCGGTGCTTGAAATGCGCGTGGCAGGGATTGATGTCGGACCAGGTGTTGACGATGGCGATGACCGGCCGCCCCGCCCAATCCGCCGGCGCATAGCCCATCTGCATGATGCGCGAGCGATGGCCGAAGGCGCGCAAATCGTCCGGCGCGAACCAGCGCGCGGAACGGAGGTCGGCGGGAGATTTCCGGGTCGTCGTGGTCATGTGCTGTCGGGTCCCAAGAGGCGGCGTTCAAGAGCCATGGTACAGCCGGCGACGCGGCGCTGGCTAGGATGAGCAGACCTCGCGCATGCAGCCGCGCAGCCAGCGATGCGCCGGGTCCGCGTCCATGCGCGGATGCCACAGCATCGAAATGGTGATTCCGGGCACCGCGACCGGCAGGGCGAAGCTGTGCATCCCGTCGCGCAGATTGCCGGTATGCCGCTCGGGCACGCTGGCGATGAGGTCCGAGCCGCGCGCCAGCGCCAGGGCCACGGAAAAGCTCTCCACCAGCGTGACCACGTCGCGCTCCAGGCCGAGCGCCGCCAGCGCGGTGTCGATCCGCCCCCGGCTGTCGCCCTGGTAGGGGATGCCCACATGCTTGCCGGCGGCATAGCGCGCCGCCGTCACCCGGCCGCGGCAGAGCGCATGGCCCTGCCGCACCACGCCGATGAAGCGGTCGCGGTACAGGGCCTGGGTGCGGATTTCCGGCCCCGTCATCTGGCCGACCACGCCGGTCTCCAGGTCGACCGAGCCGTCGCGCAGCCGGGCGGTGTCCCGGTCGGTCTTCTGCACGAAATGCAGGCGCACGCCGGGCGCCTCGGCGCCGATGCGGGCGATCAAGGCGCCGCCGAAATTCTCGACGAAGCCGTCCCGGGTGCGCAGGGTGAAGCTGCGCGCGAGCGTGCCGGGATCGAGTTTCTCCGCCGGCCGCAGCATCGCCGCGCCATCCTGCACGATCTGCCCGACCCGCCCCCGCAGTTCGAGCGCGCGCGGCGTCGGCACCAGTCCGCGCCCGGCCCGCACCAGCAGCGGATCGCCGGTGGCGTCGCGCAGCCGGGCCAGCGCCCGGCTCATCGCCGAGGGGCTGAGCCGCAGGCGCCGCGCCGCCCGCGCGACGCTGCCTTCGTCCAGCAGCACGTCGAGGGTGACCAGCAAATTGAGATCCGGGCGCTCCATCGGCTGACCATAGCAGACCCATACATGGCGTCAAACGCACGAATAGAGTGCAAATGCTGCGTCTTCCGCCATGCCACCGAAATCCGTACCTCTGGGGTGAACCCGAAATCCCGGATCGTGGAGCCCATCTTGAAATCCGCCCTTGCCCGCAACGAGCCAGTCGAAACACGCGCCGCCACCACATTGCTTGCGCCGTCTGAGGCGGCATCGCCGGTCGGCGCGCTCGCCGGACTGTCGCTTTCCATGCTGCTCTCCTCCCTCGGCACCAGCATCGCCAATGTCGCGCTGCCGACCCTGGGGCCGGTCTTCGGCGCCTCGTTCCAGCAGGTGCAGTGGATCGTCCTCGCCTACCTCCTCGCCATCACCACGCTGATCGTCAGCGTCGGCAAGCTGGGCGACCTGGTTGGCCGGCGGCGCCTGCTGCTGGCGGGCCTGGCGCTGTTCACCGTTGCCTCCGGCCTCTGCGGCGCAGCACCGGATCTGTGGTTCCTGGTCGCGGCCCGGGTGGCGCAGGGGCTGGGCGCGGCCATCATGATGGCGCTGACCATGGCGCTGGTCGGCGAGACTGTGCCGAAGGCGCGCACCGGCAGCGCCATGGGCCTGCTCGGCACCATGTCGGCGGTCGGCACCGCGCTCGGCCCGGTGCTGGGTGGCACCCTGATCGGCGCGCTCGGCTGGCGCGCCATCTTCCTGGTCAACCTGCCGCTGGGCCTCGTCGCGCTCGGCCTGATCTGGCGCTACCTGCCCGCCCCCAGCGCCCGGGCAATGCGCGAGCCGATCCGCTTCGATGTCATGGGCACGCTGCTGCTGGCGCTGACCCTGGCCGCCTATGCCCTGTCCATGACCCTTGGGCGCGGGCATTTCGGCCTGCCCAATCTCGCTTTGCTGCTGGCGGCGCTGGCCGGGCTCGCCGTTTTCGTGTTCGTCGAAGCGAAGGTCGCGGCACCCCTGGTCCGCCTCTCGATGTTCCGCGACGCCGGCCTCAGCACGGGCTTCGCCATCAACGCCCTGGTGATGACGGTGCCGATGGCGACGCTGATGATCGGTCCCTTCTATCTCTCCGGCGCGCTGGGCCTCGACGCGACGCGGATCGGCCTGGCGATGTCCGCCGGCCCGATCGTCTCGGCGCTGACCGGCGTGCCCGCCGGCCGCATCGTCGACCGCTTCGGCGCCGCGCGCGTCACCGCCGCCGGGCTGCTCGGCATCATCGCCGGCGCCGCCGCCCTGGCGGCGATCACGCCCGACCTGGGCATCGCCGGCTATGTCGCGTCTCTGGTGCTGACCACCGCCAGCTACGCCCTGTTCCAGGCCGCCAACAACACAGCAGTGATGAAGGACGTGCCGCAGGATCGCCGCGGCGTCGTCTCCGGCCTGCTCAACCTGTCGCGCAATCTGGGCCTGGTGACCGGCGCCGCGGCGCTGGGCGCGGTCTTCGCCGCGGCCGCCGGGGCGCTCGGCGACGCCGCGGAACCGGCCGCCGCCACCGCCGGCATGCACGCCACCTTCGCGGTCGCGGCGCTGCTGGCCGGCATCGCGCTGGGCGTCTTTGGCCTGGGCCGGCATCTGCAACGCCGCTGACCAACGGAACCGATTCAATTCCGGGGCAACCTGTTCTAGGCTGCGCGCTCCCTGGTTGAGAGAACGAGTCGTGGCCAAACCGACGGGCACCCGCCTGACCTCTGTTGCCCAAGGCCTGCTGGCCACCGCAATCCCCCTGTCGGGAGTCTATCTCGCCGACCTCGCCATGGAGGCGACCGACACCGCGATGGTCGGCCACCTCGGCGCGCGTTCGATCGCCGCCGTCGGCCTCGGCGGCGCCATCATGATGATCTATTCCGCCTTCACCATGAGCATGCCCAGCTGCGCCGGCACCTTCATGGCCGAATGCCGCGGGCGCGGCGACGATGCCGGGCTGGTCCGGGTCGTGCAGCTTGCCTGGCTGCTGGCGGTGCTGCTTGGCCTGCCGGCGCCGCTGATCGCCCTGCTGGTGCCGGCGGTGCTGCGCTGGTCCGGCCAGGACCCGGAGATCGCTGCGCTCGCCGGCCAATACGCGCTGGCGCTCTCCACCGCCATCCTGCCCTGGATCGCCTATTCGGTGCTCGACTTCATGGTCACCGCCTTCGACCGGCCGGGCATTGCCTTCTTCTTCTCCTGGATCGGCGTCGGGCTGAACGGCCTCGGCAACTACCTGCTGATCTACGGCAAGTTCGGCTTCCCGAAGCTCGGCGTGGTCGGCGCCGGGCTGGCCACCGGCATCATGGGCCTCGCCATCCTCGTGGCGCTCGCCACCTATGTGTCATGGCACCCGGCGTTCCGCGACGCCCGCATCCTCAAGCGCTGGCAGGGCTTCGACCCGGCGCTGCTGCGCGACCTGCTGCGGCTCTACCTGCCGCGCGGCAGCGCGGCGGCGAGCGACCTGCTCTTCGCCTCCTGCCTCGCCATGCTGCTGGGGCGCATCAGCGTCGACCTGCTGGCGGCGAGCCAGCTTTCCCTCTCCATCGCGCAATTCGTCTATGCCTTCATCAGCGGCCTGGGCCTGGCGCTCGGCATGAAGATCGCGGAGCACAACGGCGCCGGGCGGACCCACGAGATCGGCCGCACCTATCTTGCGGGACAGATGATCGGCGTTGGCGCGATGGCCCTGCTGCTGGCCGCCTGCGTGCTCGCCGCGCGGCCGCTCGTCGCCATCTTCCTTGACCCCGCCGATCCGCAGAACGCCGTCGCCATCGGCCTCGCCACCACGGTCCTGGCGCTGGTGGCCTTCGGCCGCATCCCGCTGGCCATCGCCGGGCTCAGCTATCGCGCCCTGCTCGGCCTGAAGGACGGCGGATTTTCCTCGTATGTCTTCATCTCGGCGCAGTGGCTGATCTCGCTCCCGGTCGGGCTCGCGCTCGCCTACGGCACCTCGCTCGGCGGGATCGGCCTGGTCTGGGGCGACGTCATCGGCCTGGTCGCCACGGCGCTGTTCTGCAGCCTGCGCGTCCGGACCTTGCTGCGCCGGCTGCCTGCGCCAGCGCTTGCCAGCTAGAGCGGCGGGAATTCCGCCAGCAGGCGGGCCACCTCCGCCGGCACGAACGGTTTCTCGAGCACCGGCCGGCGGCATTCGGCGAGGAAGCGCCCGGCCGCGGGCCCCAGCGCATCGCCGGTGATGAACAGGGTCCGCTCCGCCAGCGCCGGGTGGTTGACCTGCATCCAGCGGAACAGCGCCGGGCCGTCGAGATCCGGCATGCGCAGGTCGCAGATCACGGCGTCATAGTCGCTGCCCGTGGCGGCGATCAGCGCCTGGCCTTCGCGGCCGCTGGACGCGATATCGCAGGCATAGCCGTGCCTGCCCAGCGCCTCGGCGATCAGCACGGCGATCTCCGCCTCGTCGTCGATGATGACGGCGCGGCGGCCCGCCGCGTCCGGCGCCGGTGCAACGGTGCCGACGCCCGTCGCTTGTGCGACCGCATGGGTCGCCAGCGGCAGGCTCAAGCCGAACGCCGCGCCACCTGCCGGCTGGGCCAGCAGCTCGAGGGCACCGCCCTGCGCCTCTGCCAGGCCGCGCGAGATGGAGAGGCCGATCCCGGTGCCGACGCCCGGCGGCTTGGTGGTGAAATAGGGCTCGAAGATGCGCCGGGCGATGTGCGGCGGCACGCCGGGGCCATTGTCGGCGACGACGATGGTCAGCATGCCTTCGATCCTGGCCCGCGTCTCGACGACGATCTCGCGCGGCCCCTCGACTTCGCCCAGGGCCTGGATGGCATTGACCAGCAGGTTGACGACGATCTGCTGCACCTGGTCGGGGTCGGCGTAGATCTCCGGCTCCGACCCGTCGAATCTCACCGCGACGGCGACGCCGCTGGTCTGCAACTGATAGCGCAGCAGGTCGATCGCGCCGCCCAGCAGCGGTTGGACCGCGATGGCGCGTTTCTCGGCCTTGCGCTGGCGCGCGATGGCAAGGAAGGACCGCACGACGCGGGCGCAGCGTTCCGCCGCGGCGACGAGTTTTTCGGTCCGCGCCGAGACCGACGGGTCGCCGCCGGCGGCCGCGATTTCCTCGCCCAGCAGGGCGGCCTGGCCGAGCAGGATCGACAGCGGATTGTTCAGCTCATGGGCGACGCCGGCCAGCAGCGATCCGATCGCCGCCAGCTTCTCGCTCTGGTGCAGCGCCTCCTTCTGGCGCTCGATCTCGGCGGCGGCGGCGCGCGCGGCGGAAAGATCGCGCAGATTGGCGGTGAACAGGCGGCGCTCCCCCATGTTCACTTCGGTGATGGCGAGCTCGACCGGGATGATGCGGCCGTCCTTGCAGCGCGCCTCCATCTCCACCCGGCGCCCGAGCACGCGCGGCTCGCGGGTGGCGCGATAGCGGGTCATGCCGGCCTCGTGCGCCGCCTTCAGGTGGCCGGGAATGATGAGGTCGCCGATCTGCCGGCCGTTCGCCTCGCGCGCCGAATAGCCGAAGGTCGCCTCGGCCGCCGGATTCAGCGCCACCACCCGGCCGTCCTCGTCGACGACGATGACCGCATCGAGCGCCGAGGCCACCACCGCCTCGTAGGCGAGCGCGGATTCCTCGACCGTGCTGAGGCGCGTCGGTGGATGCTCGCCGCCGGCTCCCGACGGCGTCACTGGACGGGGCGCGGCGGCACGAAGATGTAGCCGACGCCGCGCACGGTCTTGATGACCTGCGGCTTGGCCGGATCGACCTCGATCTTCTTGCGGATCCGCGCCACCCGGATGTCGATCGCGCGGTCGAACGGATCGGCGTCGCGGCACGGCGCGGTGTCGAGCAGCCGCTCGCGCGACAGCACCCGGTTCGGGTTGCGCGCGAAGGTGGCGAGCAGGTCGAATTCCGTCGCCGTCAACCGCATCTCGTTGTCCGCCCGGTCCAGCAGGCGGTGCCCGACGAGGTCCAGCACCACCCGCCCGAACGAGACGCGATCGCCGCCGGCGCTGTCCGGGCCGCCGGCTGCCGGCATGCCCGCGACGAGCATGGTCCGGCGCAGGATCGCACGTACGCGGGCGCGCAATTCGCGCAGGTCGAACGGCTTCGCCATGTAGTCGTCGGCGCCCATCTCGAGGCCGACGACGCGGTCGACCACATCGGTCATCCCGGTCAGCATGATGATCGGCGTGGGGCCGGCGGCGCGCAGCCGGCGCACGATCGAGATGCCGTCCTCGCCCGGCATGGACACGTCGAGCAGCACCAGGTCCGCGGGACCGGCGGACAGCACCGCGTCCAGCTCCGCGCCGCTGGCGCAGGGCGCCACGGCGTAGCCGTCCCGGGTGAAATACTCCGCGATCATGCCGCGGATATCCGGCTCGTCATCCACCACCACCAGCCGGTTCGAACTGCGGACAGACATCACTTCTCCCCTGCACGCGCGAACGCGTGATTTGCAACGCCCCCGCCGGCTCAGTCGACCGGAAGCCGGATTCCGTTCACCCCAACGCGCTTGGGGCTTGCCGATTCTATTTTAATGAGTATTATATTTCACGAAATGGGACTTTTGTCAAATACCCCGATGGCCAGGGATTCCTGAAGATGGCCAGGGATTACCAGATGCGGCGGCGGGCCGATGCCGTCGACCAGACCCGTGAGCGCATCGTCCGGGCCACGATGCAGGTGCACGACGAGAAGGGCGTGGCCCCGGCCACCTTTGCCGAGATCGCCAAGCGCGCCGGGATCGGCCAGGCCACGCTCTCCCGGCACTTCCCGACCTTGGGCGAGCTGGTGCGGGCCTGCGGCCAGCATGTCTGGCAGGAGATGCGCCCGCCGGTGCCCGATGCGGCCCCGGCGGTGTTCGCCGGCGCCAGGACCGGCGCGGAACGGCTCAAGCGGCTGGTCGAGGAACTGGATGCCTTCTATCGCCGCGGCGCGCTGCGCCTCGGCCTGGCGGCGCGCGACCGCCAGCTGGTGCCGGAGCTCGACGGCTTCCTCACCGCGGTGGAGGCGGGCGTCGCCGCGCTGATCCGCGAAGCGCTGGCGGATCAGCCGCAGGCGATCCCGGTGGTCACCGCGCTGACCAGCTTTCCGGTGTGGTCGGAGTTCCAGAAACTGGGATTGACGGCGCCGGAGAGCACGGCCCTGACCATCCGGATCCTCGGCTGCGCCATCAAGGCGGCGCAACACACTCCGCCGGGCCGCGCGCGCTAGCCGGCGCGTCGGCGGAACTCACGCGCGGTCGATGGACCGCGCCTCAGAACGGAATGTCGTCGTCCAGGTCGCCGCCGCCGGCGCCCGCCGGTGCGCGGCCCATGCGGCCGGCCCCGCCGCCCGAGCCGCCGGAGCTGGAATCGCCGAAGCCGCCGCCGGCATCGTCGCTGTCGCCGGCACCGCCGCCACGGCCGTCGAGCATGGTGAGCTCGCCGCGGAATTTCTGCAGCACGACCTCGGTGGTGTATTTCTCCTGGCCCGACTGGTCGGTCCATTTGCGGGTCTGCAGGGCGCCCTCGATATAGATCTTGCTGCCCTTCTTCAGGTACTTCTCGCAGACATCGACCAGGCGGTCGTTGAAGACGACGACGCGGTGCCACTCGGTGCGCTCGCGCCGCTCGCCGCTGTTCTTGTCGCGCCAGCTTTCCGAGGTCGCCAGCGACAGGTTGGCGACGCGCGTGCCATCCTGGGTCGAGCGGATTTCCGGATCGCGGCCCAGATTGCCGACCAGAATGACCTTGTTGACGCTGCCAGCCATGACTTCCCTGCCTGTGTCTTTATGGAACAATATGAGGGCACATCTAGCACCCCGGCATGGGGAACGTAAAGGGATCGGACACGACCAGGAGCGCGGTTCGCCGCGGAGGTTTCTCACCGCGCTCGGGGTCGCCGCGGAAGGCGCGTTTCGCTGCCGCCAAGACCCATTCGCGTACCCGAACAATCGCCTCAGGAACGCCTCGCATGATCCTCATCGGCCAGTATGATTCGCCCTTCGTGCGCCGCGTCGGCATCGCCCTGACGCTCTACGCGCTGCCCTTCGAGCACCGCACCTGGTCGGCCTTCGGCGACGCCGACAAGTTGCGCGCCCACAATCCGCTCGGCCGCGTGCCGACCCTGGTGCTGGCCGACGGCACCGCGCTGCTCGACAGCCACGCCATGCTCGACTACCTCGACAGCCTGGTGCCGGCGGAACAGGCGCTGTTCCCGCGGCTGGAGCCAGCCCGGCACCGCGCCTTGCGGGTGGCCTCGCTGGCGACGGGGACCGGCGACAAGGCGGTCAGCCTGTTCTACGAGCAGCGCATGCACACGGAGGTCTCCCAGCCGCTGGTCGAGCGCCTGCGCGGCCAGATCGCCGGCGGCCTGGCGGCGCTGGAGGCGGAATGCGCGGCGCGCCCAGGCGCTGCGAGGGGCGCCTACTGGTTCGGCCCGCGCATCGGCCATGCCGACATCGCCGTCGCCTGCATGCTGCGCTTCATCGCGGAAACCCAGCCGGGCCTGTTCGATGCCGCCCGCTACCCCGCCCTCGCCGCCTTTTGCGCGCAGCTCGAGCAGCTGCCGGCCTTCCGGAAGATCCAGCAGGCATTCGTGCCGCCGACCTGATCTTCGGGGTACAGGAACCCCGGCGGGCGCCGGCCATTTATCCACAGGCGGCATCCTGCCAGTTTTTGTCACGACATCCGGGTACGGTGCAGCATCGGAGCGCGTTTCGGCGCCCCAGAAACATCCCGAACCGCGCTGTTCTGCCTTGCATTTTCGGCGCTTGCAGTTGACCCGGATTCCGGGATAGTCGCTCATTCCCCAAGAGGAAGACTTCATGGCATCGGCAGGCGATCGGTCGGGTAAGGCGGATATTTGGCAGCACGGCGCGATTTCCGTGCGCGGGGCCAAGGAACACAACCTCAAGAACATCGACATCGACATCCCACGCCAGACGTTGACGGTGCTGACCGGGCTGTCGGGCTCGGGCAAGTCCTCCCTCGCCTTCGACACCATCTATGCCGAGGGCCAGCGCCGCTACGTCGAATCGCTCTCCGCCTATGCCCGCCAGTTCCTCGAGCTGATGCAGAAGCCGGACGTGGAATCGATCGAGGGCCTGTCGCCGGCCATTTCCATCGAGCAGAAGACCACGTCGAAGAACCCGCGCTCCACCGTCGGCACCGTCACCGAGATCTACGACTACCTGCGCCTGCTGTACGCGCGCATCGGCATCCCCTATTCGCCGGCCACCGGCCTGCCGATCGAGAGCCAGACGGTCAGCCAGATGGTCGACCGCATCATGTCCCTGCCGGAAGGCACGCGGCTCTACCTGCTGGCCCCCATCGTGCGCGGGCGGAAGGGCGAGTACCGGAAGGAGATGCTGGACCTGCAGAAGCGCGGCTTCCAGCGCGTGCGGGTCGACGGCAAGCTCTATGAGATCGACGCCGTCCCGGCGCTCAACAAGAAGCTGAAGCACGACATCGAGGTGGTGGTCGACCGCATCGCGGTGAAGCCCGATTTGGGCCCCCGCCTCGCCAACAGCGTGGAGACGGCGCTGCACCTGGCCGATGGCTTGCTCTATGCCGATCCGGCGGACAAGGGCGAGCGCATCATCTTCTCCTCGCGCTTCGCCTGCCCGGTTTCCGGCTTCACCATCGACGAGATCGAGCCGCGGCTGTTCTCGTTCAACAATCCGTTCGGCGCCTGCCCGGTCTGCGACGG
>JBGAGP010000135.1:0-12725 GCA_044226685.1 Dongiaceae bacterium | reverse complement strand
AACCCGCGCCTCAACGAGAAGATGGCGCGGCTGCCCGGCATCGGCGATCTGCATCCGATGCAGCCGGTCTCCACCGTCCAGGGCGCCCTCGAGCTGATCGATCGCCTGGCGCATTGGCTGAAGGTGCTGACCAACATGCCTGCCGTGGCGATGTCGCCGGCCGCCGGCGCCCATGGCGAACTGTGCGGCATCATGACCATCCGCGCGGCACTTCTGGCCAAGGGCGACGCGCGCAAGCGCATCCTGGTGCCGGAATCGGCGCACGGCACCAATCCGGCGACGGCGGCGGCCTGCGGCTATGTCGTCGATCCGGTGCCCGCCGATGAGCGCGGCCGCGTCGACCTCGCCGCCTTCAAGGCCAAGCTCGGCCCCGACGTGGCCGGCACCATGATCACCAACCCCAACACCTGCGGCCTGTTCGAGAACGACATCATCGACATCGCCGACGCGGTGCACGGGGCGGGCGGCTATTTCTACTGCGACGGCGCGAACTTCAATGCCATCGTCGGCCGCGTGCGGCCGGGCGATCTCGGCGTCGACGCCATGCACATCAACCTGCACAAGACCTTCTCGACGCCGCATGGCGGCGGCGGTCCGGGCTCCGGCCCGGTGGTGCTATCGGCGGCGCTGGCGCCCTATGCGCCGGTGCCCTATGTGGTGCACGGCGCCAACGGCTTCGATCTGGTGGAGCGGGACGGCAAGGCCTTCGGCCGACTCAAGGGCTTCCACGGCCAGATGGGCATGTTCGTGCGTGCGCTGGCCTACATGATGAGCCACGGCTCCGACGGCCTGCGCCAGGCTTCCGGCGATGCCGTGCTCAACGCCAACTACATCCTGGCGGGGCTGAAGGACGATCTGACTCCGGCCTTCCCCGGCACCTGCATGCATGAGGCACTGTTCAACGACGCCTTCCTGGATGATACCGGCGTCTCCACCCTCGACTTCGCCAAGGCGATGATCGACGAGGGTTACCATCCGATGACCATGTATTTCCCGCTGGTCGTCCACGGCGCACTCCTGATGGAGCCGACCGAGACCGAGAGCAAGGACGGCCTCGACCGCTACATCGACGTGATCAAGGGCCTCGCCAAGCGGGCGAAAGCGGGCGACGCCGCCTATTTCCACGGCGCGCCCTACCACACCCCGCGCCGGCGGCTGGACGAGACCCTGGCCGCTCGCCAGCCCATCCTGCGCTGGAAGCCGGAGGCGCCGAAGAAGGCGGCGGAATAACGCCAAAGGGCGGGCGTCGCGCCATCAGCCGCGACGCCCGGCTCTTGGGAAGATCTGGTATTTGCACTAGGATGAAAAGCCTTGATGCAACTGCCGGGGGACCCGATGGCGAAGGTCATGTTGAAATTCCTGCTGCCTTGGCCGGTGACGGCCTTTGCGATCGCATGGTCGCATGTCCCCGCCATTGCATGCAGTTGCGTCACTTCCGTCGATCCCGCCGAATTCCTGCGTGAGGCCGACCTCGTCTTCGAAGGCAAGGTCGTATCCATCCAGGAGACAGATGGAATTCAACGCGTCGTCACGCTGCGCGTCACCACACCGTTGAAAGGCAAGCTTGGGCAGACAGTTACGCTCGACCAGGGGCGGCAGGGCATGTGCGCGGCGCAGTTTACAGCGGATCAGGAGGTCAAGGTGATCGCGTATGGCGATGCCTCCCGCGGCTATTCAAGCGACACGTGTTCGAACTTCTTCATCCAGTCGGATGACCGCAGTTTCGACATTCAAGCGCTCGCCTGGACTAACCACGAGCGTACCTTGGCGTTGATGGGTTCGGACAAACTGCCTCCAAGCGCGGCTCAGGCGCGTCTCCTGGTGCGCTGGCTGTCAGAGTATCGCGCTTTGGAGGAGGGATTGGACGCGGCGGATCGCCTTCTCGCTCTGATGCCCGGTGATCCCGAGGCCCGGCTGTTCAAGGCCGAATTCCTGTCCGAACTGAACCGGGACAGCGAGGCACTGCTGATCGCCCAAGTGGTGCTGGCTCATGACCCCGAAGACGCGGCGGCGCAACGACGCCGCGTATTCTCCCTCGCACGGCTGAATCGAAGCGGAGAGATACCGAAGGATTGGAAGGACTTTGTCGGTTTGCGGGCGCGGAAGGTCGACTTTCGTCACAGGCGGATGCACAACGCCGAGTTTCGGGATGCGCAGCTCTCTGATGCCGATTTTTCGGGCGCGGAGATGACCGGCGCCGATCTCTCGCACGCGACATTCTCTTTCGCCGATTTCTCCGGCGCCGACCTCTCCGGTGCGAACCTCTTCGATGCGTCATTCTACTACGGATCGAATCTCGCGGGCGCGGATCTGCGCGGCGCGGTCATGGCCAATGCCAGGTTGGACGGCATCATCCTGGCTGGCGCCGACGCGCGCGGCGCCATTCTGACGTACGGTGGCGTCAGCGGCGATCTCTCCGGTGCGGATATGAGGAATGCAGATCTGCGCGGAACCTACTTCGCTTCCGAGACCAATTGGAGCGGTGCCAACCTCCAGAACGCGGATTTGCGCGACGCTCATATCGAAGACGATACGATAGCCAAGGCGAACCTGACGGGCGCGCTGTATAATGGCAAGACGGCATTTCCCCCCGGCTTCGATCCGGCCGCAGCGGGAGCGATCCTTGTAGGGGAGTAGAGCATTCGATGAGCAAGACCACCGCCCTTCTCATGATCGACATCCAGAATGCGATGTTCGGGCCCGATGAGGTCTGCCATCAGCCGGAGCGGATGCTGGCGAATGCCGGCGACCTGCTCACCCGCGCGCGGGCGGCGGGGATTCCGGTCTATTTCGTGCAGCATTGCGAAGCCGAAGGCGGGTTCAAGCCCGGAAGCACTGGCTGGCAGATCCATCCCAAGGTGGCGCCCAAGGCCGGCGAGCCGGTGACGGAGAAATGGGCGGCCAGTTCCTTCTACAAGACCGACCTGGACCAGAAGCTGCGCGCTGCCGGCATCGACACCCTCGTGATCGCCGGCCTGCAGAGCGAGTTCTGCGTCGACACCGCCTGCCGCGTGGCGCAGACGCTGGGCTACAAGGTGACCCTGGCAGCCGACGCGCACTCGACCTTCGACAACCCGGTGCTGCCGGCGGAGAAGATCATCGCGCACCACAACCGGCTGCTGTCCGGGATCGTCGCGGCGGTAAAGCCGGTCGCGGAGATCGAGTTCTAGCCGGGATCCATCCTTCAACCGCAAGTGCATCGGTGCAATGGACCCCGGCTCAAGGCCGGGGTGACGAACGACAAACTGGACACGCCCAACAAAAATGCCCGGCATTGCCGGGCTTTTCGCGTCTATCCGGGCGCTTCGCTCAGTGCAGCTTCTTGCCGACCTCGGCGATCGCCTGGTCGATGAGGGCGCTGCCCTTGGCGCCGTCGAGCTGGCTCTGGATCAGCTTCGCGGCGGCAGCCGTCGCCACGTCGACCGCCTCGCGGCGCACCTCGGCCAGGGCCTGCGCCTCGGCCTGGGCGATCTTCTCCAGCGAGGCCTTCTCGCGCCGGGCCAGGTTCTGCTCCAGCTTCTCGGCCGCTTCCTTGATCTGGCGGCCGGCCAGCGACTTGGCGTTGGCGATGATGTCCTCGGCCTCGCGCATGGCGTCGCGCTGCTTGCGCTGGTATTCGGCGAGCAGGGCCTGCGCCTCGTCCTTCAGCTTCTGCGCCTCGTCGAGGTCGGCTTTGATCTTCAGCGAGCGCTGGTCGAGCATGGTCGCCAGCGCCTTCCAGATCTTCGGCCCGACCAGCACGACGAAGATCGCCAGGCCGACATAGACCCAGGTATGCGGGTTGTGCAGGATCGCGGCGAAACCCGAGCTCTCTTCGTTCATCGCGCGCGCTCCTTCATCACGCCGTCGACCGCCTGGCCGGCGGCACTGGTATCGACCGCGCCGCCGGTGAGCTTGCCGGCCATCAGCGCCGCGACTTCTGCCGCGATACCGCGGACCTCGGCCAGCGCCTGGGTCTTGGCCGCACGGATGCGCGTCTCGGCCGCCGCGGTCTCGGTCGCCATCTTCTTGGCGAACTCGGCCTCGCGCCGGCTGGCGCTGGCGGTCATCTCGGCCGCCGCCTGGGCCAGGGCCGCCTGGGCCTGGTGGCGGGCGTCGGCAATCGCCTTCTGGTAGGCACCCAGCACCTGGTCCGCCTCTTCCTTCAGGCTTTCCGCCCGCCGCAGGTTTCCGTCGATGCGATCCTCACGCTGGCCCAGCACGTCGGTGATCCGCGGCAACACCAGGCGGGACATCAACAGATAGAGCGTCACGAAGGTGACCAGCAGCCAGAACAGCTGCGGACCGAACGTCGACGGATCAAACTGCGGCATGGAAGCCTCTCCGGAAGAATATCCCGGCCGCGTGCGGAATCACGCGGCCGGCAGCTTGGTCTTCGGCCGGACTTAGCCGAACAGGATGATCATGGCGATGACGAAGCCGAACAGGCCGGTGGCTTCGATCAGCGCGAAGGCGAGCATCGGGTTGACCTTCAGCTTGGACTGCGCTTCCGGGTTGCGGAAGGCGCCTTCCATGTAGCTGCCGAACAGCATGCCGAGGCCGACGCCCGCACCGCCGAGGGCCAGGGCCGCGATGCCCGCGCCGATCATCTTTGCTGCTTCGAGTTCCATTTTTCGTTCCTTTCGGTTCTTCGCAAGGTTGGGAGTGGAGGAATTGAGGTCTGCACGCTCAGTGCGACATGTGGATCGCGTCGTTGAGGTAGATGCAGCTCAGGATCGAGAACACATAGGCCTGAAGCACGGCGACCAGCAGCTCCAGCGCGAAGATCGCGACGATGAAGGCGAGCGGCGCCCAGCCCAGCCAGACGCCGAGGCCGACGACGAACCCGCCGACGACGGCCAGCATGATGTGGCCGGCGACCATGTTGGCGAAAAGTCGGACCGACAGGCTCATCGGGCGGATGAAATAGGAGATGATCTCGATCGGGATCATGATCGGCATCAGCCACACCGGCGCGCCGGCGGGCACGAAGTAGCTGAAGAAGTGCAGGCCGTGGCGGGCGAAGCCGATGATGGTGACGCCGACGAAGACCACGGCCGCCATGGCAAAGGTGACAATGATGTGGCTGGTGACGGTGAAGGCGCCCGGCAGCAGGCCCATGATGTTGCCGAACAGGATGAACATGAACAGCGAGAAGATGAAGGGGAAGTAGCGGCGCCCTTCGCTGCCCACGTTGTCCTTCAGCAGATTGGCCACGAAGTCGTAGCTCATCTCGACCGCGCTCTGCCAGCGGCCCGGCACGATGGCGCGCTGGCGCAGGCCGAGCACCATGAACAGGGTGATGGCGGCGACCACGGCCACCATCCAGAGAGCGGAATTGGTGAAGGAGATGTCGATGCCGCCGAGCTTGATCGGCACCAGCGGATGGATCTCGAACTGCGCGAGCGGAGAGTGTTCTTCGGCTGCCACGTTACCGTCCCTGCGTCCCCGCCGACCCTGGGTCGGCATTAAATCCGGTCCGGCACTTGCGTCCGGTCTGTGTCTGTCCCACCGGCGCTGGCCGGCCTATTTCTTCTGGTTATCCGCCTTGTCGAGCTCTTTCGAAGCCCGCACCACGTTCAGGATTCCGGCGCCCATGCCGAGGATCATCAGCACGATCATGAACAGCGGCTTGGTGTCGAGCCAGCGGTCGAGCAGCCAGCCCATTCCCAGCCCGACCACCAGTCCGACCATCAATTCGATGCCCATGCGGAAGCCGAGACCGGCCGATGAGCTCTCGTATTGCAGTCGACTTGGCACCGGCCCCGAATTTTCCTCGGATTTCTCCCGCGCCGCCTTCAGCCGCGCCTCGAAATCCGTTGGCTCATTCGGGTCCTGGTCGGTCATCCATCCCGTCCGATTCACACCCCGAAAACAGCAGATACCGCCGCGGCAACTTTGTGGGCTGCCGCGAGCGCGCGCAACATACGGTCGCACCCCAGGCCTGTCAAGGCGATTCGGGGCGGGTCAAGCAATTGAAATCGCAGGCGATTCCCGCGATTTTACCGCGCCGCAACAAGCCGTCGCAGGAGCCTCAAAGGCAGCCTAGGCCAGGCTTTTCGCGCCCTTCTTGATCGCCCGGAGGCAGAGCTGGTCATAGGCCACGGTGGCGGCGGCGATGGCGGTGATCTCCGCCTGGTCATAGGCCGGCGCCACCTCGACCACGTCCATGCCGACGATATTGAGCGGCCCCAGCCCCCGCAGGATGGCGAAAAGCTGCGCCGTGGTCAGCCCGCCGGCGACCGGCGTTCCGGTTCCCGGCGCGTGGCTGGGATCCAGGCAGTCGATGTCGATGGTGAGGTAGGCCGGGTGCCGGCCGACGATCTTCTTGATCCGCTCCAGCGTCGCCTTCGGCCCGTTTTCGTGGACAAAGGGGGCGTCGAGGATGGTCAGGCCCATCTTGTCGTCGACCCAGGTGCGGATGCCGGTCTGCACCGATTTGGACGGCACGATCAGCCCTTCCTTCACCGCGCGATAGAACATGGTGCCGTGGTTGAGCTCGACCTGCCTGCCCTCGCTCTCCGGCCAGGTGTCGGGATGGGCGTCGAAATGGATCAGGGCCAGCGGCCCGTATTTCGCCGCATGGGCCCTCAGCAGCGGATAGGTGACGAAATGGTCGCCGCCGAAGCTGGTCAAGAAACAGCCGTGGCGGATGATCTCCGCCGCCGTCTTCTCGATGGCGCCGGGGATGGTGTGCGGCATGGCATGGTCGAAATAGACGTCGCCGTAATCGACCGCTTTCACGTAGTCGAGCGGGTTGAAGCCATGCGGGAAGCTCTTGAGCTCGGCCAGCTGCGCCGAGCCCTGCCGCGTCGCCTGGGGACCGAACCGCGCGCCGGGGCGGAAGGTGGTGGCGGTATCGTAGGGCACGCCGAGGAAGACATGGTCGGCCCCCTTCACGTCATGCGCCCGTGGCACGCGCAGGAAAGTGCCGATGGTGGCATAGGTCTGCTGCGCGATGAGGGTGCCGCCCGGCCCCCCGGTGGGCGCTGCCGCCGGCGCGGTTCCTGGATGCGCGTTCTTCGTCCGCTTTGCCATGGTCTCCGTCCCAGAAATTCGGTTCATGCAACGCTAGGCAAGCCGGATGACGCTGGCAAGCGATGAACGGTGATGAGTGCTGGCCCAGATGGGTCAAGGCGGCCTAGCGGTGCCGTCGCCGCCCGCCGCGCGGCCGGTGATGGCGGTAGAACCAGCGCTTGGCCGCCTCGGTCGCCAGCAGATAACCCCCGACGATGGCGACGATCGCCGCCAGCTGAGCTGCCGAGAGCGGCTCGAAGCTGAACAGCCTGGCCAGGCTTCCCAGGAACGGGAAGGCGAAGGCGGCGATGGTCGTGGCAATCGTCATCCAGATCAGCAGCCGCGATGGCCGGCTGCGCCAGGCCGGCATCTGCGTGCGCAGGATCAGCACCACGGCGAGCTCGGTCAGCAGCGAGATGACGAACCAGATGGTCTGGAAGCCGGATTCATCCACCCGCAGCAGCAATAGCAGCGTCGCGAAGGTGATGAGGTCGAAGATCGAGCTGATCAGGCCGAAGACGATCATGAAACGCTGCACGTCCTTGATCTGCCAGCGCTGCGCCCGGGCGATGTGGTCGGGATCGACATTGTCGGTGGCGATGGCGATGGACGGCAGATCCGACATGAAGTTGTTGAGCAGGATCTGCTTGGCCGCCAGCGGCAGGAACGGCAGGAAGGGGGTCGCCAGCGCCATGCTCACCATGTTGCCGAAATTGGCGCTGGTGGTGATGCAGATGTATTTCAGCGTGTTGGCGAAGGTGCGCCTGCCGTCCTCGACACCGCGCTTCAGCACGCCGAGGTCGCGCTGCAGCAGCACGATGTCGGCGCTTTCGCGCGCCACGTCGACCGCCTCGCTGACCGAGATGCCCACGTCGGCGGCATGCAGCGCCGGCGCATCGTTGATGCCGTCGCCGAGGAAGCCGACGGCGTGACCGCCGCGTTGCAGGGCGCGGACGATGCGTTCCTTCTGCTGCGGGTCGACCTCGACGAACAGATCGGTATGCGCCGCCTTGACCCGCAGCGCCTCGTCGCGCAAGGCGGCAATCTCCGCCCCGGTCAATAGGGACTTGGGGTTCAACCCGATCTCTTCTGCCAGATGCCGCGTCACGTAGCGGTTGTCGCCGCTGATGACTTTCGTGCGGATGCCCAGATCGGCGAGGGCCCGGAGCGCGGCGCCGGCATCCGCCTTGGGCGGATCGAAGAAGTGCAGAAAGCCTTCGAGGACCATCCCGGTTTCGTCGTCGCGGTGGTATTGCGCGCGTGGCGTCATCGCGCGCGTCGCCAGCGCCAGCAGGCGAAAGCCGGCCTCGCCGCGTTGCTGGTAATAGGCCTCGATCAGGGTGCGCAGCTCCGGCGTGAGGGGAACGCAGGCGCCGTCGCGCCGGGCATGCGTGCAGATCTGCACCACCTCGGCGAAGGCGCCCTTGGTGATGATGAGATGCCCGGCGCCCCCCGTTTCGCCGTCGACCACGATGGTCAGTCGCTTGCGCAGGAAGTCGTAGGGAATCTCGTCGATCTTGCGCCGTCCCTGCGTGGTCAGGCCGGCTTTCTCGCCGGCCGCGACGATGGCCGCATCCAGCGGATTGGCGATGCCGGTCTCGAACGCTGCGTTGAGATAGGCGAACTGCCGCACGTCGGCTGACTCTTTGCCCGCGGCGTCGGTCGCCTGGTCGAGCGAGATCACGCCGGCGGTCAGCGTGCCGGTTTTGTCGGTGCACAGGATGTCCATGCCGCCGAGATTCTCGATCGCCTCCAGGTGGCGGACGATGACGCCTTGCCGCGCCATGGCGCGGGCGCCGCTCGACAAGGTCACGCTGACGATGGCCGGCAGCAATTCCGGCGACAGCCCGACCGCCAGGGCCACGGCGAAGAGCAGCGATTCGACGCCCGGCCGATCGAGCATCGCGTTCATCGCCAGGACGAACAGCACGATGACGATCATGACCCGCACCAGGAGATAGCCGAACTGGCGGATGCCGCGCTGGAACTCGGTTTCCGGTGGGCGCGCGCGCAGCCGCGCGGCAATCGCGCCGAAGGCGGTTGCGGGTCCGGTCTTGACGATCATGACCTTGGCGGTGCCGCTGCGCACCGAGGCACCGAGGAAGACGGAATTGGTGCGCTCGGTGAGGGCGGCGCCGGCCGGCAGCACGCCGGGGCGCTTCTCCACCGGGAAGGATTCGCCGGTCAGGCTCGCCTCGCTCACCAGGAAATCCTTGGCCTCGAGGACCAGACCGTCCGCCGGGATCAGATGGCCCGCGGACAGCAGCACCACGTCGCCCGGCACCAGGCTGGCGGCCGGCACGGTGGCTTCGACGCCCTCGCGCAGCACCAGGCTGGTCAGCGCCAGCCGCTGCTTCAACTGCCGGATCGCGGTCGAGGCGCGGTATTCCTGGGAGAAGCCGAGCAGGGTGCTGCCCAGCACGATGGCGAGGATGATCCCCGCATCGGTCCAGTCGCGCAACACCAGCGAGATGCCGGCGCCAAAGACCAGGATGATGACCAGCGGGCTCTCGAACTGGCGCAGCAGCAGGCGGGCGCCGCTCAGGCTGCTCGCTTCCTCGACGCTGTTCGGCCCGCAGCGGCGCAGGGCCTCCGCCGCCTGTTGCGCGCCAAGACCGGCCGGGCTCGAGCCCAGGACGGCGCCCAGCTCCGCCACGCTGCGGCTCCAGAAGGGGTCGTCGGCTTCCGGGGCGATCATGCGCGCGCGCCGCGTTGCTTGTGCCGCTTCGGCCGGCCGAGTTCCTGCCGCGCCAATGCGAGGCCCGGGATCATCGGCAGCCAGAAGGTGAAGCCGCGCAACAGCAGGGTCGCGGTCAGGGCCACTTCCATCGACAATCCTTGCACATGCAGCAGGGTCACGCACACCGCCTCGAAGGTGCCGAGGCCGAGCGGCATCGGCCCGATGGTCGCCGCCAGCGAGGCCATGATGAAGGCCGCGGCCGCAACCTCCGGCGTATCGTCGGCGCCGAGCGCCTGCAGCATGACCCAGAGCGTCGCGGCGTCGAGGGCGAAGATCAGCAGCTGCAGGATCGTGCCGCCGAGGAAGGACCACGGGTCGCGCAGCAGGGCGCCGGGCGATTCCGCCATTGCCGTGATCAGGGCTGAGATGCCCGGTATGCGGCTGAGCCAGCGGTTGGCCGAAGCCGCCCAGCCGTCGCCGGACTTGCGCCGTGACCAGCGGCGCAGCACCAGCACGACGGCCGGGATGCTGAAGGCGACCAGCGCGAAGATGATCGCGCCGGCGATCATCGGCGCGTCGAGGGTCTTGTTGGCATAGAGAATGACAAGCGCGGTCATGACGGCCAGCAGGTAAGCAAGATAATATGACACCAGGCCGATCAGCAGCGCCGCCATGCCGATGCCCTTGGGGATGCCGCGGCGGCCGAGGCCGCTCACCACGAGCAGGGTGCCGCCGATGCCGCCGGTCGGCAGTACCTGGTCGGCGAACAGCTTGGCGAGGCCAAGGGGCACGATCGACCAGTATCTCTGGGCGAGCCCGGCGCGCCGCAGGGTGACGTACCAGACCCCGGCGGCGCAGAGATAGGTCAGTGCCTGGAGTGCGACCGCCGCCAGCAGCCAGGCCGGCTGAGCGGCGCGGGCGATCGCGACGAAACGCTCGATCTCGGTGAAGCGGCTGGCGACCAGGACCACCGCCGCCAGGGCCAGCAGGCCGAACAGCCAGGAAAGGCCGCTGAACCCTCGGCCGCGGGGCTGCAACGTCCCGTCCTGCGTCGATCCGTCCTGCGCCGATCCGCTCATGGCGACAGCTTGCCGAATTCGCGTCCGTGACGCCAGCACACGGAACGACCTGCGACGACGCGGCCGCCCGACGGCACCGGCCCTAGCGCGCGAAGCTCATCAGCCTGTCGTGCAGCGTGCGGTCGATCGGCAGGCCTTCCTTGGCCAGGCGCCTCTGGTTGGCGGTCCGCCGCGCGTTCGGCATCCGGGCGCCGTCCTGCGCGGTGATCGATTTCACCAGGGCCGTGATCTGCCGCGTGAATGCACCACCGGAGAAGGCGTCGGGATCGAGGGCGATGAAGAACTGGCCGCAGCCGATCGGTTTGCCGTCATTGTCGGTGAAGGAGCCCATCTGCGGCCCCCTGTTGGCCCCGGCCAGCGCCGCGCACATGACCTCGACGATCAGGCCCTGGCCGAAGCCCTTGTAGCCGCCGGCCGGCGCCATGGACCCGGCCAGGCCCTGCTTGGCATCGGTGGTGGGCTGGCCCTTGGCATCGAGCGCCCAGCCCGGCGGAATGGGCCGGCCTTCATCCGCCGCCAGCTTCACCGCCGTCCAGGCGACGGCGGACGAGGATTGGTCGATCAGGAAGGCGATCTTGCCCCTATTGCCCGGTACCGCGAAGGACATCGGGTTGGTGCCGATCACCGGCTTGTAGCCGCCGAAGGGCGCGATGGTCGGCACCGAATTGGTGAAACCGAAGGCGACCAGGCCGTGCTTCGCCAGGTAGCCGGTGTGGAAGCCGAGCGTCGCCGCGTTGTAGGAATTGTGCACCGCCATGCCGGCGATGCCGTTCTTCTTCGCCGCCGGGATCAGCCTGGCGAAGCCCGCCACGATCGCCGGATGGGCGAAGCCGCGCCTGGCGTCGACACGATAGGCGACCGGCGAGATCTTCTTCACCCGCGGCTTCGCCTTGCCGTCGACCTTACCGCTCCGCACATGCTCGCAGTAGTACTGCAGCCAGTAGAAGCCGTGCCCCTCCAGCCCGCTGAGCTCGGTGTCGAGGATCGCCTCGGTGAAGTATTCCGCGTTGCGCGCCGCCGTGCCCGCGCCTGTGAGCGCCGCCAAAATCAGCTTCCGCGCCGCCTTGGGCGACAACCTCACCACGTCCTCAGCCATGTCGTGCATTCCCCCGTCTATGCGTGGCGCAGACGGTATCGCGGGTTGGCGAAAGGGTCGAGAGGTCTAACGCCGGTTCAAGGGCGGCGCGATGACCGGCACTTCAGCTCTTCTCGAGAATGTAGATGTAGTGCGAGAGCTCCGCCCGGTCGCGCCGGAACGGCTTGCAGCGCACCCGGAAGCCAGCTGACTCAGCTCGCGCGGCAAAGTCCGGCGAGTCGAAGCCGGACCAGAGCAACACCTTCCCGCCGGGCAACAGGCTGCGATACTGCGCGTCCAGTCCGGCGCGGTCATAGAGGCCGTTGTTGCGGGAAGTCACCAGGGCTTCCGGCCCGTTGTCGACGTCCAGCACGATCAGGTCGCAGCGCGTCGCCGCCAGCGCCTTCGCGACGTCCGTCTGTACGATGCTGAGGTTGTCGGGCAGGTCCGGCAATACCGATGGGCGGATGTGGCGATGGAACCAATCAATCACGGCCGCCGAGAGCTCCGCGACGGTCACGGCGCCGCGCGGACCGAGGGCCCGTATCAGTGCCGCTGCCGTGTAACCCAGACCTAGCCCGCCCAGAAGGATGCGCGCGTCAGGCGGCGCCAGTTCCACAGCCAGCTGCCCCAGCGCCACCTCGGAATCGTGGCAGAACCCGTTCATCAGCTCGAGCCCGTTGGCGCGGATCATGAAGACCCCGTCCTTGCGGTAGAGCTCCAGCTGTGCATCGCCTTCGGTAGCGGTGTCGGTCAGAGTCCAGGGCATAGCGAGAGTGGCTCGCAGATTCGAGCCACCAATACCATCAAGCGGCAGGAGATGGGGAATATTGGCGGGCGCACTGAACTTCCGGCCGGGTTGAACCAGATAGGCTAGTAGCAGCAATTGTGATTA
>JBGAGP010000134.1:0-12873 GCA_044226685.1 Dongiaceae bacterium | reverse complement strand
TCCACCAGCTCGTCCAGCAGATCGCGCAGCGGGTTGAGCTTCATCGGGTTGAGCTGCGCCGGCGACCACAGGCGGGTCATGATGTCCATCATCATGAAGGCCGGGTCGTTGTCGACCGCCCAGCCGTCGGAGATGCCGGGGATGCCCTGGGCCAGGCCGCGCGGCATGCCGGGCAGATTGGCGATGCGCAGCCAGAAGCGCTCCAGCGCGTCGATGGCACCCTGGCGCCGGCCTTTGAGGAACCCGTCGGCGAAGACCGCTGCATTCATCGCCCCGGCCGAGGTGCCGCTGATCCCGTCGATATAGATCGAGGGATCGCTCATCAGCCGGTGCATCACGCCCCAGGTGAAGGCGCCATGCGACCCGCCGCCCTGCAGCGCCAGGCTGATGCGCTTCACGCCCGGGCGCAGCCGGCGCGGCTGTGCCGCGTCGTCGGTCGGGCTCTTGTCGATGTCGCCACTGTCAGGCAAGGACGGCTCCGCTGCGCGGCGCCGCAGGACGCCGCTTCGCCCGATCCTAGAAGAGCAGAGATTTACGAGCGGTGAAGGAGGGTTAACGAAGCGTCAAGGCGGCGCGAGCCAGCGTCAGGCCCCTCACCGTCCCCGCTGCAGTTCCTTGAGCCCGGCTTCCAGCCCGTCGAGGCTGAGGGCATACATGCGGTCGCCCATGATCTGCTTCACCAGGCGGATCGAGGCGGTGCCGGGCCAGGCGCGGGAGTCGCGCGGGTTGATCCAGATGGCGTTGGGGAAGCGCTTGAGCAGCCGGGCCATCCACACCGCGCCCGCCTCCTCGTTCCAGTGCTCGACGCTGCCGCCGGCTTCCGAGATCTCGTAGGGCGACATGGTGGCGTCGCCGACGAAGATCAGCTTCCAATCCGGCCCGTAGGTGTTCATCACCTCCTGGGTCGGCGTGGTGGCGTCGAAGCGGCGGCGGTTGTTGCGCCACAGCTTCTCGTACGGGCAATTGTGGAAATACCAGGTCTCCAGGTGCTTGAACTCGGCCCGCGCGGCGGAGAACAGCTGCGCGGATTCCTCGATGTAATCGTCCATCGACCCGCCGATGTCGAGCAGCAGCAGCACCTTCACCTTGTTGTGGCGCTCGGGGCGCAGCTTCAGGTCGAGTACGCCGGCATTGGCCGCCGTCGCGTGGATGGTGCCGCCCAGATCCAGCTCGTTCGCCTCGCCCTCGCGCGCCCAGCGGCGCAGGCGGCGCAAGGCCAGCTTCAGCGTGCGGGTGCCGAGCTCCACCTCGCCGTCGAGATCCTTGAACTCGCGCTTGTCCCAGACCTTGATGGCGCTGCGCCTTCGCGAGCCGTCCTGGCCGATGCGCACCCCTTCCGGATTATCGCCATAGGCGCCGAAGGGCGAGGTGCCCGCCGTGCCGATCCATTTCGAGCCGCCCTCGTGCCGCCCCTGTTGCTCGGCCAGACGCTGGCGCAAGGTCTCCATCAGCTTTTCCAGGCCCATCTTCTCGATCGCCGCGCGCTCCTCCTCGGTGAGAAAGCGCTCGGCCAGCTGCTTCAGCCAGTCTTCGGGAATGTCGGCCAGGATCGCGCCATGCACCGCCTGGAGCCCACGGAAATAGAGCGCGAAGACGCGGTCGAAGCGGTCGATCAGCCGCTCGTCCTTCACCAGGCTGGCGCGGGCGAGGAAATAGAAATCCTCGACGTCGAACAGCGCGACGTGCCGCTTCATCGCGCCGAGCAGGGTGAGATATTCCAGCAGCGAGACCTTCACCCCCTCGCTGCGCAGCGCGTTGACGAAGCCGGCGAACATCAAATTTCTCCTTCCCCCGCCCGTCCGCGAATGCGGACATTCGTCCGCGGGGCGGGGGAAGGCAGCGAAGGCTTAGCGAACGCAGTGAGCTTAGCTGCAGCCGGATGGGGGGTCGCACGCCTGTGGCGTGCGCATCGCCGGGGGCGATCACTAGCGTAGAACAACGCACGATGGACTTGGCGTTGCAACACCCCCCTTCCCCACCTTCCCCCGCAAGGGGGGAAGGGGCCTAAGGAGCGCGTCGCGACGGCCGAGTTCACTGCCCCCGCCGCGCCAGGAAGGCGACGCGCTCGAACAGATGCACGTCCTGCTCGTTCTTCAGGAGCGCGCCGTGCAGCGGCGGGATCACCATCTTGGGATCCTTGGCGCGCAGCACCTCCAGCGGAATGTCCTCGATCATCAGCAGCTTCAGCCAGTCGAGCAGCTCCGAGGTCGCCGGCTTCTTCTTCAGCCCCGGCACCTCGCGCATGTCGTAGAAGAGCGTCAGCGCCTCGCGCACCAGTGTTCGCTTGATGTCGGGGTAATGGGCGGCGACGATCTTCTCCATCACCTCCTTGTCGGGGAAGCGGATGTAGTGGAAGAAGCAGCGGCGCAGGAAGGCGTCGGGCAGCTCCTTCTCGTTGTTCGAGGTGATGATGACGATGGGCCGGCGCCGCGCCTTCACCGTCTCGCCAGTCTCGTAGACGAAGAACTCCATGCGGTCGAGTTCCTGCAGCAAATCGTTGGGGAACTCGATGTCGGCCTTGTCGATCTCGTCGATCAGCAGCACCACGGGCTCATCGGCGGTAAAGGCCTCCCACAGCTTGCCGCGCTTGATGTAGTTGCGGATGTCGTGGACCTTCTCGTCGCCCAGCTGGCCATCCCGGAGGCGCGCCACCGCGTCGTATTCGTAGAGGCCCTGCGCCGCCTTGGTGGAGGACTTGATGTGCCACTGGATGAGCCGGAGGCCGAGGGCCTTCGCCACCTCCTCCGCCAGCACGGTCTTGCCGGTTCCCGGCTCGCCCTTCACCAGCAGCGGCCGCTCCAGCGCGACGGCGGCGTTGACCGCCACCTCCAGGTCGCGCGTGGCGATGTAGTTTTCGGTCGAGGCGAAACGAGGAGGCTGCTTCATTTTTCCCGGTCTTGCAAAGTCGGCTTGTTCCAGAACCCGCGGCGCAGCTTGGCGCCGTGCGTCACGATGATCTTCTCGATATCCGCGTCAACGAACGGAATGTCGAGAGAATATCCAATTCGCGTGACGTGGCCGCTGTCGATCACGACATCCTCGAAGATCCGGCCATGGGACAAATGCACGGAAGCGATGCAGTAGCCCATGCCGGTCTCCGGCTGGCTCGACAGGAACAGCGCCCATTTATCAGACAACATCAGCATCGCACCCGAACGATAGCAGCGCCCTCCGCTTGATCCAATCGCTGCCCAGGTCCATATAGCGAGGGTCATGTCCCCGTCCGAGTCCATGCGCGTCGCCAGGTTCAAGATCGGCGATGTGGTCAAGCACCGCGTCTATCCCTTCCGCGGCGTCGTCTACGACGTCGACCCGGTGTTCAACAACACCGAGGAATGGCTGGCGGCGATCCCGGAAGAGGTCCGGCCGCACAAGAACCAGCCCTTCTACCACCTGCTGGCCGAGAACGATCAGACAACCTATGTCGCCTATGTCTCGGAGCAGAACCTGCTGCCCGACGAGACCGGCAAGCCCTGCCGGCATCCCATGGTTCCCGAATTGTTCGAGGGGCCCAGCCAGGGGTCCTACCGCCTGAAGGCGCAGCGCGCGAACTAGTTTTGCCCCGATTGGCTCGCTTATTGGTGGCTTGACAGGGCGTAAACTCTGGAACAAGATGAGAACAAATAGGGATCAAACGCGGGAGAACGTAGGCCATGGCGACGTATCTGAACCATCTGCTCGAAGGCGCGGTGTTTGGTGGGATCATGCTGCTGATCGCGGTCGCGCCGGGCCTGCTGGCTGGCTGAGCTTCGGCCGGGAGGCCCCGATGTTCCTCATCGAACGCTCCGTTCTGCCGCCCCGGTCTTGCCCCCGGACCTCGGCCCAGGCCGGGGACACGCCGGCCAGCAATGGCCCTGCTTTCCCCGGAACGTCCGTCCGCACGCCCCCGGTGCCGGCGACCTTCCTGGAGCGGGCGGCTGGCGGGGCGTTCGAGCTCTTTCCCCGACGGCACTTCGCCGGCGCCGGTGCCGTGACCCAGGCCGCCCTGCCCGGATCGGTATTGGCCGACTTGCTGCCGGGCGATGCGGAATCCGGGGGCGCCTGGCGGGCGACGGCCCCCTTGCCGCCGGTCACCCCGCCGCAGGTCCCCAGGCTGCGCCGCAGCGCCTGACCCCTACCTCAGTTCTCCGCCGGTCCGGGCGCCGCTTCGATTGCCGGGCGGGTTGGCGGGCCGGTTTCGTTTGAAAAGCCGGGCGGTCTTCCCCATCTTTTGCCCCTGACTTTCGCGCCGGATTCGACCGGCTTTGCGCAGCAGGGGAGGTCCGGTGCCGCTTTCCGCCATTCGCGAATTCCTGCGTCATGAATCGGCCGGCGGCGTGGTGCTGCTGGCGGCGGCCGTCCTCGCCTTCGCGCTGACCAATTCGCCGCTCGCCGCAGCCTATCTCGGCCTGTTCGATCTGCATTTGACGGTGAAGCTGGGCGAGGTCGGCTTCGACAAGTCGCTGGGCCACTGGATCAACGATGGCCTGATGGCGATCTTCTTTTTCCTGGTCGGGCTGGAGATCAAGCGCGAACTGCTGGAGGGCGAGCTGTCCACTCCGCGCCAGGCGCTGCTGCCGGTGATCGCGGCCCTGGGCGGCATGGCGGCGCCGGCGGCGGTCTATGTCCTGTTCAACGCCCAGCATCCCGAGACCTTGTCCGGCTGGGCCATTCCGACCGCCACCGACATCGCCTTCGCCCTCGGCGTGCTGAGCCTGCTGGGCAACCGGGTGCCGGAGAGCCTGAAGGTGTTCCTGCTGGCGCTCGCCATCATGGACGATCTCGGCGCCATCATCGTCATCGCGCTCTTCTATACCGCGGATCTGTCGCCGCTCGCCCTCGGCCTCGCCTCCATCGGCGTCGCCGCACTGATCGTCATGAACCGGCTCGGCGTGCGGCGCCTTGCCGCCTATGTCCTGGTCGGGTTCTACGTGTGGTGCTGCGTGCTGGAATCCGGCGTGCACGCCACTTTGGCCGGATCCATCGTCGGGCTCTGCGTGCCGTTGCGCGGGCGCGGCGGCGCCACGCTCGAGGATCACGAGTCGCTGTCCAAGCGCTGCATCCACGCGCTGCATCCCTGGGTCGCCTTCGCCATCATGCCGGCCTTCGCGCTGGCCAATGCCGGCGTGTCCCTGACGGGGCTGACCGCGGAGCACCTGGCCGCCCCGGTGACGCTCGGTACCACGTTCGGCCTGTTCCTCGGCAAGCAGATCGGCGTGATGGCGGCGCTGGGCCTCGCTTGGATCACCCGGCTCGGCCGGCTGCCGGAAGGCGCCACCTGGGCCCAGGCCTATGGCGTCGCCATCATCACCGGCATCGGCTTCACCATGAGCCTGTTCATCGGCTCGCTCGCCTTCGACGACCCGGCGGCGATCGTCGAGATGCGCCTTGGCGTCATCGGCGGGTCGGCGCTGTCGGGGCTGCTGGGGCTGCTGGTGCTGTGGCTGGCGACGCGCGGGAAACCGGTGCCGCGCGGAACCTAGAGCGGCGCGTCAGTCGGCGCCGCCTTCGGCGCGGATGGTGGCGGCCGGCACCGCGGCGCCGTAGGTGTTGCCGCCCTGCGTCTCGATCACCGCGCTCTGCAGCCCGACGATCTCCGCCGTCGCGACCATGCCGCTGGCCGGCGTCACCAGCAGCAGCGGCGCGCCGGAGGCGCCATAGGTGGCATCGCATTCATGCAGCAGCAGGCGGCGATTGCCGGTCTCCCCGGCCAGGTCGCAGCCCTTGTGCCGGGTCAGGATCTCGCCGAAATCGCCGTTATAGGCGGCGATGGTGAGCTCGCCTTCCGCCGCGGCACCCTTGATCGCGTCGAAGTCGAGATCGCTCAAGCCGATCGGCTGGATCGAAAGATTGTGGTCGAGCTCGATGACCGCCCAATCCTCGCCGAGATTGCCGGCGTCGGTCGCGGCGGCGGCGTTCCAGTTCGGCGCGATGGTGAAGTGCTTGCCGCGCGCGTGCTCGCGGTATTCGCCGCGCTCGTAGCCCGCGACGAAGTGCACTTCCATCGGAATGGTCCAGCGCCCGTCGGTGAAATTGTACAGGCAATGCGCCGCGGTCAGCACCCGGTTGGCGGCGATCAGCACGCCGGTGCAGTGGCCGCCGATCTCGCGGTTGACCTGGCCGATGGCAACCCACGGCCAGACGCTGGCATCGACGGGCTCGCGGTCGTCCTTGCCCTCGACGCCAAGCACTGCGGCCTTGACCTCGTCCGCCGCGGCCGGCATTCCGCCGCTCGCCAGCGCCACGGGACAGAGGAACGCCGCCGCCAGCAGCGTGGCAGCGCTGCGGATGTCAGCCGACATGGGTAAGGCCCAGCAGGGCCATGAAGAACAGCGCCATCAGCGAAAAGCCGACGGCGAGGACCTGGGCGTTCAGCTGCGCGGCGCTGGCGCGCGGCCGCCGCCGCATCATGCGATCCTGCTGGCGCCGCGCCGGACCGCGCCGCTCGGCGCCGGCCAGCAGCACGCCATAGACCCGCTTGCCGCCGAACAGGGGGCCGAACAGGGGCAGGCTCACGCGCCAATCGACCCGGTGCTGGCCGGGCGCGACGTCACGGGCGACGCGGCGGATTTCCGCCATCTGCGCGGGGCTGAGGCCGGCCTTGATGTCGGGCGCCAGGCGCTCGACGAAAAGCTCGGCCCACAGGTCGCGCGCGGGCTCAGCCACCGGCGCCGCCTTCTCCACAATCTCGCCGGTGCTTCCGGCGCCGTTCCCCCGGCCGCTCATGAGACAGGATGCTCCCTTCCGACAGGCCCTAACAAAGTACGAACAGTGTGTTAAGGAACTGTCACCAAGGTCTTGTACTAACGCGCGAAATTCACACGGGCTTGCCTAGCTTCGGCATCCTCGTTGGGCTAGACTCCGGGCCGTTCGCGCCGGAGACAGACCGGCCGCGTCCCGCACAGGGAGCGGCCGGAAGAGCCGGCTTCCAGATCCCGGGTTGATCATGAAATCAGAAATTCTGAAGCAGCAGCTGATGGACCAGGTCCTCCGCTTCGCCACTGGCCGCATCGAGCGCGGCCGCGCCGCGCAGGTCGACGCCTTCATCCGGCAATTCTACGCCAACGTGCCGGTCGGCGACATCGCCCAGGAGCCGCCGGAGGATCTGTTCTGCGCCGCGCTCTCGCTCTGGCAGTTCGCCGGCAAGCGGCAGCCGGGCAAGCCGAAGCTGCGCGTCTTCAACCCGCGCCAGGACGAGCATGGCTGGCGGTCGCCCCACACCATCGTCGAGATCGTCAACGACGACATGCCGTTCCTGGTCGATTCGGTGACCGCGGAGCTCGGCCGCCTCGGCCTCGACGTGCACCTGGTCGTGCATCCGATCATGCGCGTCACCCGGGACAAGGCCGGGCAGATGACCGATCTGGGCCAGGACGGCGCGCCGGCCGAATCCATCATGCAGATCCGCATCACCCAGATCGCCCAGCCGGCGAAGCTGGAACAGGTGGCGACGCGGCTCGAGGCCGTCCTCGGCGACGTGCGCAACGCCGTCGCCGACTGGAAGGAGATGCGCGCGCGCCTGGCCGACACCATCGCCGAGATCGACAAGAAGAAGCTGCCCGTCGAGGATGACGAGCGCGCCGAGGTCGCCCGCTTCCTGAAATGGATCGAGGACGATCATTTCACCTTCCTCGGCTATCGCGAATATGCCGTCGCCGGCAAGGGCGAGGAATCCGCCTATCGCATCGTCGAGGAAAAGTCGCTGGGCGTGCTGCGCGATTTCGACCTGCGCATCTTCGGCGGCATGCGCAACACCCAGGCGATGCCGAGCCAGGTGCGCTCCTATCTGCGCCAGCCCAAGCTGCTCTTCGTCACCAAGGCCAACACCCGCTCCACCGTGCACCGCGACGTGCCGATGGACGTGTTCGGCATCAAGATCTTCGACAAGAAGGGCGAGGTGGTGGGCGAGCGCCTGTTCGCCGGCCTGTTCACCTCGGTCGCCTATAACCGCTCGCCGCGCGAGATCCCGCTCCTGCAGCGCAAGGTGGAGACGGTGCTGAGCCAGGCCGGCTTCGCGCCGAACAGCCATGACGGCAAGGCGCTGGCCCATATCCTGGAGACCTATCCGCGCGACGAGCTGTTCCAGGCGAGCGAGGCGGAGATCCTGGAGACCGCCCTCGGCATCCTGCATTTGCAGGAGCGCCAGCGCATCGCGCTGTTCCTGCGCCGCGACCCGTTCGAGCGCTTCGTCACCTGCCTCATCTTCCTGCCCAAGGATTCGATGAGCACGCAGATCCGCCTGCGCATGCAGGAGGTGGTGTGCGAGGCGTTCAAGGGCACGCTGTCGGCCTATTACGTGCACCTGGGCGACGGCGCGCTGGCGCGCATCCAGCTGATCGTCGCCACCCAGCCGGGCGCCGTGCCGGAAGTCGACCTCAAGGAACTGGAGGCGAAGCTCGCCGACGTGGCGCGCTCCTGGGCCGACCGGCTGCGCGACGCGCTGGTCGAGGCCAAGGGCGAGGCACTGGGCATGGACCTGCTGCGCCGCTACCGCGACGCCTTCCCCGCCGGCTATGACGACCATTTCAACGCCCACAGCGCGGTGCACGACATCGACCGGGTCGAGGAGGCGAAAAGCCGGCCGACGCCGGCGATCAACCTCTACCGGCCGATCGAGGCGGCGAGCAACGAGCTGCGCCTGAAGCTCTACCAGGTGAAGGACAAGATCGCGCTGTCCACCGTGCTGCCGTCGCTGGAGAATTTCGGCCTCAAGGTGATCAGCGAGATCCCGTTCGAGATCACCCCCGAGGGCGACGACCGCGCGGTGTGGATCCACGACTTCACCATGGTGACCGCCGACGGCGCCGATGTCGACGTGCCGCAGATCCGCGACAAGTTCCACGAGGCCTATGCCCGCATCTGGGCCGGCGACGCGGAGGATGACGGCTTCAACCGCCTGGTCCTGACCGCGGGGATCGGCTGGCGCAACATCGCCCTGCTGCGCGCCTATTGCAAATACCTGCGCCAGGCGGCGATCGCCTTCAGCCAGGCCTACATGGAGCAGACGCTGAACGCCAACGCGGTCATCGCCCGGGACATCGTGCGCCTGTTCTACGTGCTGTTCGACCCCGGCTTCTCCGGCGACCGCGACGGCGAGATCCAGGCGATCCAGGGGCGCATCCTGAAGGGCCTCGACGCGGTGGCGAATCTCGACGAGGACCGCATCCTGCGCCGCTTCCTGAATGCCGTGCAGTCGACGCTGCGCACCAACTTCTTCCAGCGTGACGCAGCTGGAAACGACAAGGAATACATCTCCTTCAAGCTCGATTCGCACCGGGTCGAGGAGCTGCCGCTGCCGCGGCCGCTGGTCGAGGTCTTCGTCTATTCGCCGCGCGCCGAGGCGATCCACCTGCGCGGCGGCAAGGTGGCGCGCGGCGGCATCCGCTGGTCGGACCGGCGCGAGGATTTCCGCACCGAGGTGCTGGGCCTGATGAAGGCGCAGATGACCAAGAACGCCGTCATCGTGCCGGTCGGCTCCAAGGGCGGTTTCGTCGTCAAGCGGCCGCCGCAGACCGCCGACCGCGAGGCGGTGATGGCCGAGGTCGTGCATTGCTACAAGACGCTGATGCGCGGCCTGCTCGACATCACCGACAATCTGGCCGGGGGCAAGGTGGTGCCGCCCAAGGACGTGGTGCGGCGCGACAAGGACGACCCCTATCTGGTGGTGGCCGCCGACAAGGGCACCGCGACCTTCTCCGACATCGCCAATGGCGTGTCGCGCGACTACGGTTTCTGGCTCGACGACGCCTTCGCCTCGGGCGGCTCGGCCGGCTACGACCACAAGAAGATGGGCATCACCGCGCGCGGCGCCTGGGAATGCGTGAAGCGGCATTTCCGCGAGATCGGCACCGACATCCAGACCACCGATTTCACCTGCGTCGGCGTCGGCGACATGTCGGGCGACGTGTTCGGCAACGGCATGCTGCTGTCGCCGCATACCAAGCTGGTGGCGGCGTTCAACCACATGCACATCTTCCTCGATCCGGACCCGGATCCGAAGGCCAGCCACGCGGAGCGGCTGCGGCTGTTCAACCTGCCGCGTTCCGCCTGGAGCGACTACGATGCCAAGCTGATCTCCAAGGGCGGCGGCATCTACGAGCGCAAGGTGAAATCCATCACGCCGTCGCCGGAAGTGCGCGCCCTGTTCAAGATCGAGGCCGAGCAGGTGACGCCGGCCGAGCTCATCAAGGTGCTGCTGAAGTCCCGGGTCGATTTGCTGTTCTTCGGCGGCATCGGCACCTATGTGCGGGCCAGCGGCGAGACCAATGCCGAGGTCGGCGACCGCGCCAACGACGCCCTGCGCGTGCGGGCCAACCGCATCCGCGCCAAGGTGCTGGGCGAGGGCGCCAACCTTGGCGTGACCCAGCGCGGCCGCATCGAGGCGGCGCTGAGCGGGGTGCGCATCAACACCGACGCGCTCGACAACTCCGCCGGCGTCGACACCTCGGACCACGAGGTCAACATCAAGATCCTGCTGAACGAGGCGGTGGCCGCCGGCGACCTCACCATGAAGCAGCGCGACAAGCTGCTGGCCGAGATGACCGACGACGTGGCCGAGCTGGTGCTGCGCGACAACTACCTGCAGTCCCAGGCCCTCAGCGTCACCGAGGCACAGAGCTACACCCTGCTCGACCAGCAGAACCGCTTCATGCGCACGCTGGAGCGGGCCGGGCAGCTCGACCGCGCCATCGAGTTCCTGCCGGACGACGAGACGGTGCGGCTGCGGCTCAGCCAGCGCATCGGGCTGACCCGCCCGGAATCGGCGGTGCTGCTCGCCTATGCCAAGAACTCGATCTACGACGAGCTGCTGCCGTCCGATTTGCCCGATGACCCGCAGCTCGAGGAGGACCTGGTCAGCTACTTCCCGCCGGCGCTGCAGAAGGCCTATGTCGAGCAGATCAGGAAGCACCGGCTGCGGCGCGAGATCATCGCCACCGTCGTCACCAACTCGCTGATCAACCGCATGGGCGCCACCTTCGTCCACATCATGAAGGAGCGCACCGGCCAGCCGAGCTCGGCCATCGCGCGGGCCTATGCGATCACCCGCGGCGCCTTCCGGCTGCGCGACTTGTGGCTCGGCATCCAGGCGCTCGACAACAAGGCGCCGGCCAAGATCCAGACCGAGATGCTGATCGACATCAACCGCCTGGCCGAACAGGCGACGCAGTGGTTCCTGCGCAACGGCAAGCATCCGCTGGACATCGCCGCCAATGTCGCGGCGGCGAGCCCCAGCCTGGCGGCGCTGGAAACCGCGCTGCCCGGCATCCTCGCCGCGGAGGACGCCAGGCTGATCGATAAGCGGCGCCAGCACCTGACCGCGCAGGGCGTGCCGGAGGCGCTGGCCCAGCGCGTGGCGCAGATGCCGGCCTTGACCGCCTCGCTCGACATCGTGCGCATTGCCGGCGAATTGAAGATGCCGGTCGAGGATGTCGGCCGCACCTATTTCGCGGTGGGCGAGGCCTTCCACCTCGACTGGCTGCGTGCCGGCGCGCGCACCCTGATCGGCGATTCGCACTGGGACCGGCTCGCCGTCTTCGCCATCATCGAGGACCTCTACGGCCACCAGCGGGACCTGACCACGGCGATCCTGTCGACGTCGGAAACCGGCGCCCCCCCGGCGCAGGGTGCGGCGGCCGGGGCGGATGCGATTGCCGCCTGGCGCGCGACGCGGGGCGCGGCGATGACCCGCGCCGACGCGCTGTTCGCCGACCTGACCCAGGTGGGCAAGCTCGACCTGGCCATGCTGGCAGTCGCCAACCGCACGCTGCGGAGCCTGATCGGGTAGCCCGGCAAGACAAGCGGGCGCAAAACAAATGGGCGGGGGAATGACCCCCGCCCATCGCGTTCGTGCCGAGGCGTAAGCGCGCTCAGCCGAAATTCCACTCCGCGCCTTCCTCGTCGTGCAGCAGCATGGTGCTGCTGCCGCCTTCGCCCTGATCGGGATCGGGATCGGGCTGCGGCGGCTCCGGCCGCACGTGCTCGGGCTTGTCGTGATTCTGGCCGCCATGGCCGGGCTCCGGCCGGGTCTTGTCCTCGCGCGTGCCGACGGCGGTGGTGAAGGACCCGAGATCGCCGCACAGCGCGTCATCGTCCGGACCGGCGACCAGGATGCTCTGGCCGGCGATGCAGGTGACCGCCTTGCCCTTGCCGTGCGGGATCGCCTCCACCGCGCCGGAGAGGATGTCAACGACCGTCGCCTTGCTGCCGTTCACATGCACCAGGAACTCGGTGCCGCGGATGCCGATGGTGGCGATCGGCGTGCGCAGCTTCACGCCCTGGTCGTTCTTGCCGTTCGAGGTGAAGTGGAACAGGCCGCCATTGAGGTTGATGAGACCGGCGCTGGCCTGGCCGTCATAGACGTAGTCCGACAACACCACCTCGCTCGAGGCCTCGACGCTCAGCTCCGAGCCGTCGACGAACTTGACGCTGATCGCCGACTTGTCCTCGGTGCGCAGCATCTCGTCCTGCACCACTTCATCCGCCGGGCGGGCGTCGCGCTCGTCGGCGCCGGGCGGGGTGCGATAGCCCTCGTTGACCACGTCCTGGATGGTGCCGATGCCGGCCGCCTGGGCGGTGCCGGCGACGGCCGTCGCCAGGGTGCTCAGGGCGCCCAGGGCCGCGATGATGGTGCACAGCTGATAGCTCAAGTGTCGCTTCAAGGAATCCTCCATTGCAATATCAGCGCCGCAAAACTACGGAGCCCCACCGCAGCGGGGCCTGGTGCCAGGGTCGCTGCGCGGCGGGCCGAAGCGGGTTTCCGCTCCGTGGCCGCCGGCAACATTGCGGCGCGCAATGGGGATATAGAGCAGCGTGGGGGCGAGGGCTGTGAGAGGGGTCACACGGGCGGCCAGCCCGGCGTGACGGCCGTCACGCCCCGGCCGCTCGGGCCGCTCG
>JBGAGP010000133.1:0-12725 GCA_044226685.1 Dongiaceae bacterium | reverse complement strand
ACCGAGGCGCAGGAATCCGAGCGCCGCCAGGAAGAGTTCCGCACCCGCTCGCAGATGTTCATGGACGCGCTCGACGTCGACGACGTCATCGCCCATCTCCTGGTGACGGAGGGTTTCACCTCCGTCGAGGAAGTGGCCTTCGTGCCGACCGAGGAGTTGACCTCGATCGAGGGCTTCGACGAGGACGTGGCGACGGAGCTGAAGACCCGCGCCTCGGCCTGGCTGGAGGCCGAGACTGAGCGCCTGACCGCCAAGCGCAAGGAACTGGGCGTCGCCGACGACGTGGCGGCGATCGCCGGGCTGACCCCGGCGATGCTGGTGGCGCTGGGCGAAGCGGGGGTGAAGACCCTGGACGACCTGGCCGATTTGGCGGCGGACGAGCTGACCGACGAGAAGGACGGCATCCTGAAGGGCTTCGAGCTGAGCCTGGAGGACGCCAATTCCATCATCATGGCGGCGCGCGCGCACTGGTTCGCGGACGAGAAGTAGGAGAGCGACAGGCTTGCTGACCGACAGCGCCATGACCGGAACGATCGACGTCGAGGCGGAGGAGGCCCTGGGGGACGAAACCCTGGCTTCCCCCACGCTGCGGCGCTGCATCGTCACGCGCCAGGCGCTGGAAAAGCCGGCTTTGATCCGCTTCGTGCTGGACCCCGAGGGGCGGGTGGTGCCCGACCTGAAGGAAAAGCTGCCCGGCCGCGGCCTGTGGGTGACCGCCGACCGCGCCATCCTGGCCGAGGCGGCGAAGAAGAACGCTTTCGCCAAGGCGGCCAGGCAAACGGCCAAGGTGCCGGCCGATCTGGTCGAACGGGTGGCCGACCTGGCCCGGCGCGAGGTGGCGGAACTGATCGGTCTGGCCCGCAAGTCGGGCCAGCTGCGCGCCGGCTTCGAGAAGGTGCAGATCGCCTTGCAGGCCGGCAAGGTGCGGGTGCTGATCGCGGCCAAGGACGGGTCGGAGGACGGCCGCGGAAAGCTGGCGCGGATGGCCTCTTCTGGAGTAGAGATATGCGCACCTTTGACGGCGGCGGAACTGGCCCAGGCGCTGGGTCGTGAGCACGCCGTCCATGCCGCCATCGCCGAGAGCGGGATTGCCGAGCGCATCATCGTTGCTTGCCGGCGCCTGCGCGCCTTGCAAGCGGTGGACAACGAGACTGAATCGAACTGACGGATAACCGAGAGCCCATGACCGACACCACGGAAACCCCTACCCGCAAGCCGTTGAAGCTGTCTTCGCCGGGCAAGCTCGAGCTGAAGAAGACGGTCGATGGCGGCCAGGTGAAGCAGAGCTTCCCGCACGGAAGGTCGAAGACCGTTGCGGTCGAGGTGAAGAAGAAGCGCACCTTCGCGCCGGGCGCCGGCGGCAAGATGGAAGCCGTCAGCGAGGCGGATGCCAAGCTGCAGGCCGCCGCCGAGGCGGCCGCGCAGGAGGCCTTCGACCATCATGCCTTGACCGCGCATGAGCGGGCGCAGCGCCAGAAGGCGCTGGAGCAGGCGCTGAAGGACGAGGACGTCCGCAAGGTCGAGGAAGTGCGGGCGCAGCAGGCGGCGGCCGAACGCGCCGAGCTGCAGCGCGCCGAGGCCCTGCGTCTGGCCGAGGAAGAGCGCCTGCGCGCCGAGGCTGCCCGCAAGGCGAAGGAAGAGGCCGCCAAGCCCGCGACCGCCGCGGACGACGAGGCGGCGAAGCCCGCCGCCAAGCCGGCCACTGCAGCTGCGCCGGGGTCGATGCGCGCCCACATGCACAAGCCGGTGCCGGGCGCCGCGGTCGAGGAAGAAGATGAAGCGGCGAGCCGCCGCCGCGCCGCCGGCCGCGCCGCGGTCAAGCCGGCGCCGACCGCCCGCCGCGACGAGCCGAAGCGCCGCATGGGAAAGCTGTCGGTCAGCCAGGCCCTCAGCGACGAAGAGGGTGCGCGCATGCGCTCCCTCGCCGCGGTGAAGCGCGCGCGCGAAAAGGAAAAGCGCCATCTGATGGGCGCGCAACAGCCACAGGCCAAGATCGTGCGTGACGTCGTACTGCCGGAGACCATCACGGTGCAGGAACTCGCCAACCGCATGGCCGAGCGCGGCGCCGACGTGATCAAGTCGCTGATGAAGATGGGCGTCATGGCGACCATCAACCAGGTGATCGACGCCGACACCGCCGAGCTGGTGATCAGCGAGTTCGGCCACAAGATGCGCCGCGTCTCCGAAGGCGACGTCGAGACCGGCCTCGAGGGTGCCGAGGATATCGACGAGCATCTGCTGCCGCGTCCGCCCATCGTCACCATCATGGGCCATGTCGACCACGGCAAGACCTCGCTGCTCGACGCCTTGCGCCAGACCGACGTGGCCGCGCATGAGGCCGGCGGCATCACCCAGCACATCGGCGCCTACCAGGTGCAGCTGGACAACGGCGGCAAGATCACCTTCATCGACACGCCGGGCCACGCGGCCTTCTCCGAGATGCGCGCCCGCGGCGCCAACGTCACCGACATCGTGGTGCTGGTGGTGGCCGCCGACGACGGCATCATGCCGCAGACGGTCGAAGCGATCCGCCACGCCAAGGCGGCGAAGGTGCCGATCATCGTCGCCATCAACAAGATGGACAAGCCGGAGGCCAATCCGGAGCGCGTCCACAACGAGCTGCTGAGCCACGAGCTGGTGGTCGAGCGCCTCGGCGGCGACGTGCTGGCGGTGGAAGTCTCGGCCAAGCAGAAGCTGAACCTCGACAAGCTCGAAGAGGCGCTGTTGCTGCAGGCCGAAGTGCTCGACCTCAAGGCCAATCCCGACCGCGCGGCCCAGGGCACCGTGATCGAGGCCAAGCTGGAGCGCGGCCGCGGCGCCGTCGCCACTCTGCTGGTGCAGAAGGGCACGCTGAAGGTCGGCGACATCCTGATCGCCGGCAGCGAGTGGGGCCGCGTGCGTGCACTGCTCGACGATCGCGGCCGCAACGTGGAAAGCGCCGGCCCGGCCACGCCGGTCGAGGTGCTCGGCCTGCAGGCGACGCCGCTGGCCGGCGACCAGTTCGTGGTGGTCGAATCCGAGGCCCGCGCCCGCGAGATCACCGAATACCGCATCCATCGCAACCGGCAGAGCGCGCTGGCGGCGGCCAAGCGCGGCACGCTGGAGCAGATGTTCACCAAGATCGCCGCCGGCGAGGCCAAGGAGCTGGCCGTGGTGATCAAGGGCGACGTGCAGGGCTCGGTCGAGGCCATCGTGTCCTCGCTGAACCAGCTCTCCACCTCGGAAGTGAAGGCGCGCGTGCTGCATGCCGCGGTCGGCGGCATCAACGAATCCGACGTGACGCTGGCCCGCGCCTCGGGCGGCATCATCATCGGCTTCAACGTGCGCGCCAACCAGCAGGCGCGCGAGCTGGCCAAGCGCGACCACATCGACATCCGCTACTACTCGATCATCTACAACGTGGTCGACGACGTGAAGGCGGCGCTGTCGGGCATGCTGGCGCCGACGCTCCGTGAGAACTTCCTCGGCAACGCGGAGATCCGCGAGGTCTTCAACATCACCAAGTTCGGCAAGGTCGCCGGCTGCATGGTGGTCGAAGGCATGGTCAAGCGCGGCGCCAAGGTGCGCCTGCTGCGTGACAACGTGGTGATCCACGAAGGTTCCTTGAAGACCCTGAAGCGCTTCAAGGACGAAGTGCGCGAGGTCAAGGAAGGCTTCGAGTGCGGCATGGCCTTCGAGAACTACGACAACATCGAGAAGGGCGACCTCATCGAGTGCTTCGAGGTCGAGGAAGTCGCCCGCGCGCTGGCGTAACCGCCGCCGCATCGTCAAGGAAGGCGGCGGCCCCAGGGCCGCCGCTCTTCGTTTCAAGAGACCCGAACCATGACCCGCAAGAAGCGATCACAATCGGCACCGGGGCAGCGGCAGTTGCGCGTGGGCGAGGAGATCCGCCACGCGCTGACCGACATCATTGCCCAGGACAACCTCGACGACCCCGATCTCGCGGGGAAAATGGTGACCGTGACCCAGGTCAGCATCTCGCCCGACCTGCGCAACGCCACCGCCTTCGTCACCCCCTTCGGCGGCGGCGAGGCGGACAAGCTGGTGGCGGCGCTGAACCGTGCCCACGGCTATTTCCGCCGCGAGCTGGCGCGCATGGTGAAGCTGCAATTCTCGCCGCAGATCCGCTTCCGCGCCGACGAATCCTTCGAGCAGGTGGACCGCATCGAGCGCCTGCTGCACGACCCGGTGGTCGCCCGCGACCTCGCCCGGAAGTCCGACGATGAGGACGAGGAAGGCGGGGATGGGGAAGGCGGCGATGCGGCGTAAGAAGGGCGAGAAGGTCGACGGCTGGCTGATCCTCGACAAGCCGGCCGACATCACCTCGACCCAGGCGGTCAACGTCGTGAAGCGCCTGTTCAACGCGCAGAAGGCTGGCCATGCCGGCACCCTCGACCCGCTGGCGACCGGCATTCTGCCCATCGCGCTGGGCGAGGCGACCAAGACCGTCCCCTATGTCATGGACGGGCGGAAGACCTACCTGTTCACCCTGAAGTTCGGCGAAGCGCGGTCGACCGACGACGCGGAAGGCGACGTCGTCCAGACGTCCGACAAGCGCCCGACCGACGACGAGATCCGCGCCGCCTTGCCCGCCTTCATCGGCGAGATCGAGCAGGTGCCGCCGGCCTTCTCCGCCATCAAGGTGGAGGGCGCCAGGGCCTATGACCTGGCCCGGGCGGGGGAGGCGGTGGAGCTCAAGCCGCGCCGGGTCGCCATCCACGGCTTCACCCTGCTGGGGCGTCCGAACGCGGACGAGGCGCGCTTCGAGGTGCGCTCCGGCAAGGGCGCCTACATGCGCGCGCTCGGGCGGGATTTGGCAATGAAATTAGGGACTTGCGGCCATATCGCCGACCTGCGGCGGACCCAGGTGGGGCCGTTCGCCGAGGCGGCCGCGATTTCGCTGGAAACATTGAAGTCGCTCGGGCATAGTCCCGCCGCTTTCGAGCACCTGTTGCCGATCGAGACCGCGCTGGACGACATCCCGGCCCTGGCCTTGACGGCCACCGAGGCGATACGCCTTCGGTCGGGTCAGCCGGTTGGATTGCTCCAGCGGCAGGATCGCGACCGTATCTACGAGCTTTCCCCCGGCGGCATGGTCCGCGCTATGGCGGAGGGCAGGCTCGTGGCCTTGACGCGGTTCGAGGCCGGCGAATTGGTCCCGGTGCGGGTGATGAACCACTAGATAATAGGAGAAACCCGATGTCGATCACGGCTGAGCGCAAGCAAGAGCTCATGAAGGAATTCGGCGACGGCGGCAAGAACACCGGCGCCCCCGAAGTGCAGATCGCGCTCCTCTCGGAGCGGATCAAGAATCTCACCGACCATCTGCAGACCCACGGCAAGGACTTCCATTCCCGCCGCGGCCTGCTGGTCATGGTCGGGCAGCGCCGTCGCCTGCTCGACTACCTGAAGAAGAAGAACACGCCGCGGTACCAGGACATCCTCAACAAGCTGGGACTGCGCCGCTAAGAATTTCGCAAGCCCGCTCTCGACCCGATCGAGGGCGGGTTTGCGTTTGACCGATCCGCGACGCCTGAACGACCGGAGCGCAAGCGGATCGATGAGGACAGCCGGGCCGACGCAAGCAACGTGGCCCTGATTTGATTTCCCCCGCAGAACGAAATCCCGACTGCGCGGGCGGAATCCGAGAAGCGCAAAATCACGTTGCTTTCGCGGGTCCGGCAGCATCCGGTCGCAATGACTATTGGATTCTGAGAAGGACCAGGAATGTTCAAGATCTATCGCAAGGAACTGATGTGGGGCGGGCGGAAGCTCACCCTGGAGACCGGCCGCATCGCGCGCCAGGCCGATGGCGCCGTGCTGGCGACCTACGGCGACACCATGGTGCTGTGCACCGCCGTCGGCGCCAAGGCGCCGAAGCCGGGCGTGGATTTCTTCCCGCTCACCGTCAACTACCAGGAGAAGACCTTCGCCGCGGGCAAGATCCCGGGCGGCTTCTTCAAGCGCGAAGGCCGCCCGAGCGAGAAGGAGGTGCTGACCTCGCGCCTCATCGACCGGCCGATCCGCCCGCTGTTCCACCCCGCCTACCGGCATGAGACCCAGGTGGTCTGCACCGTCCTCAGCCACGACCTGGAGAACGATCCGGACATCGTGGCGCTGGTCGGCACCTCGGCCGCCCTCACCATCTCCGGCATCCCCTTCATGGGCCCGATCGGCGCGGCGCGCGTCGGCTATATCGACGGCGCCTATGTGCTGAACCCGAAGCAGGAGCAGCTGACCGAATCGGCGCTCGACCTGGTCGTCGCCGGCACCGCCGAAGGCGTGCTGATGGTCGAATCCGAGGCCAAGGAGCTGTCGGAAGAGGTCATGCTGGGCGCCGTCAATTTCGGCGCCACCGAATACCAGCACGTGATCAACGCGATCATCGACCTGGCCGAGCAATGCGCCAAGGAGCCCTGGCCGCTGGCCGAGGAGAATCCGGAGCAGAAGGCGGTGTGGACCGCGCTGCAGGCGTTCAGCGACGACCTGCGCGTGGCTTACGGCGAGCAGGCCAAGCAGGCCCGCACCGACAAGGTGGCCGAGGTCAAGAAGAAGGCCAAGGAGTCGATCGGCGCCGGCGACGACAAGAAAGCCGAGCTGGTCGGCAAGCTGTTCAAGGACCTCGAGCGCGACATCGTGCGCGGCAACATCCTGAAGACCGGCACCCGCATCGACGGCCGCGACGGCAAGACCGTGCGTCCGATCGCGGCGGAAGTCGGCATCCTGCCGCGCGCCCACGGCTCGGCGCTGTTCACCCGCGGCGAGACCCAGGGCCTGGTGGTCGCCACTTTGGGCACCGGCCAGGATGAGCAGATCATCGACGCGCTGGAAGGCGAATACCGCCAGACCTTCATGCTGCACTACAATTTCCCGCCGTATTCGACCGGCGAGGCGGGCCGCATGGGTTCGCCGGGCCGCCGCGAAATCGGCCACGGCAAGCTCGCCTGGCGCGCCATCCACCCGATGATGCCGGCGAAGGAAGACTTCCCCTACACCATCCGCGTCGTCTCCGAGATCACCGAGTCCAACGGCTCGTCCTCGATGGCGACGGTGTGCGGCACCAGCCTCTCGATGATGGATGCGGGCGTGCCGCTGACCCGTCCGGTGGCCGGCATCGCCATGGGCCTGATCAAGGAGCCGACCGGCTTTGCCGTGCTCTCCGACATCCTCGGCGACGAGGACCACCTCGGCGACATGGACTTCAAGGTGGCCGGCACCGACCGGGGCATCACCGCCCTGCAGATGGACATCAAGATCACCTCGATCACCCGCGAGATCATGAAGATCGCGCTGGAGCAGGCCAAGGGCGGCCGTCTCCACATCCTGGGCGAGATGGCCAAGGCGCTGACCAACGCGCGCTCCGACGTCAGCCAGAACGCCCCGCGCATCACCGTCATCACCATCCCGAAGGACAAGATCCGCGAAGTGATCGGGTCCGGCGGCAAGGTGATCCGCGAGATCTGCGAAGTCACCGGCGCCAAGATCGACATCGAGGACGACGGCACGATCAAGGTCGCGGCGGTGGACGGCAAGGCCGGCCAGGCGGCGATCGACTGGATCCGCGGCATCGTCGCGGAGCCGGAAGTCGGTGTCGTCTATGACGGCAAGGTCGTGAAGATCATGGATTTCGGCGCCTTCGTGAACTTCCTGGGCAGCCGCGACGGCCTCGTCCACATCTCCGAGCTCGCCCCGCAGCGGGTCAAGCAGGTGTCGGACGTGGTCAATGTCGGCGACCAGGTGAAGGTCAAGGTCATCGGCATGGACGACCGCGGCAAGGTGAAGCTGTCGATGAAGGCCGTCGACCAGAAGACCGGCGAAGAGATCGCCCAGAAGCCCCGCGAACACAGCGAACAGGCCGGGGCGTAAGGCGGCGCGTCGAGGTCGTCCGTGCACGACGACCTCGCCATCGTCGGCGCTATCGTATTCGGCATTGCCCCCTCCCTATCCCTCCCCCGTGTCGGGGGAGGGGGTTCCCGACATTCCCGTCCCCCAGCCCGTCGGCCCATGCCGACATTCGTCGGCGGTGGGAGGGCTAGGGCGGGGGCCGCCGCAACTCCGACGATCGGAACCCCACCATGAAACCCAACGCTCCCAAGCTTCCCAAGGTCATCGGCCATCGCGGGGCGGCCAAGGCGGCGCCGGAGAACACGCTGGACTCGATCCGCGAGGCGCGGCGCGAGCGCGCCGCCTGGATCGAGGTCGACGTCAAGCTGACCGCCGACAACCAGCTCATCCTGCTGCATGACGACCTGATCGACCGCACCACCAGCGGCAAGGGTGCTGCGGCGCTGCTGACCCTGGCGGAGATCAAGAAGCTCGATGCCGGCTCGTGGTTCGCGCCGGCCTTCGCCGGCATCAAGATCCCGACGCTCGAGGAGGCGGTGGCGGAGATGCTGCGCCTCAACCTCAACTGCAATTTCGAGATCAAGCCCTGCCCCGGGCGCGAGCATGTCACCGCCGAATTCGCCATGCGCGAATTGCAGCGCCTGTGGCCGGCGGACCGCGACAAGCCGCTGATCTCCTCCTTCGCCTACGACTCGCTGAAGGTGGCGCAGGAGATCGCCCCCGAATTCCCCCGCGCCGTGTTGATCGAGGACAAGCCCGAGACCTGGAAGGCGATGTGCGAGGGGGTCGAGGCGGTGGCCTTGAATCCCTGGCACAAGACCCTGACGCGGGAATGGACAAGCGCCATCAAGGAAGCCGGCTACCTGATCGCCACCTACACGGTGAACGAGCCGGGCCGGGCGCGCGAATTGTTCACCTGGGGCGTCGATACGGTGTTCTCCGACGTGCCCGGAATGCTGATACGCGAAGCGGTGTAGCAGCCCACGCGCTGGATCGCCTCGCCCGGAACGGGCGAGGCAGGACGGGAGCGGCGTGCGACGGCTCTCTGCATCGGCGCGGCGTCTTCCCCCGTCCCGACCCTCCCCCTGGCGGGGGCGGGAGTTGACGACCTCCAGGGGTGAAGTCCTTGTCCTATAGGGCTATACTATGCGCCCGGCGGCGCCCGAGTGGGGCGGAATGGCCGCCAATCTGGGAGAGAGCTGTTGAAACCGTTGAACGCGATTCTGATGTCCGGCCGCGAGGTGCTGCCGCTGGTCGAGGGCGGCAAGGGCATCTCGGTGTCGAACGGCGAAAGCTCCGGCGCCTGGGCGCTGGCCGGCGGGGTCGGCACCTTCTCCGGCGTCAACGCCGATTCCTACGACGCCCAGGGCAATCCGATCCCGCAGATCTATCACGGCAAGACCCGGCGCGAGCGGCATGAGGAGCTGATCGCCTACGCGATCAAGGGCGGCATCGCCCAGGCCCGCATCGCCTGGGAAGCCAGCGGCGGCAAGGGCCGCATCCACATGAACGTGCTGTGGGAGATGGCGGGGGCCGAGCGCGTGCTGCACGGCGTGCTCGAAGGCGCCAAGGGCCTGATCCACGGCGTCACCTGCGGCGCCGGCATGCCGTACCGCATCGCCGAGATCTGCGCCTCCTACGGCGTGCATTATTATCCGATCGTGTCGTCCGCCCGCGCCTTCCGCGCCTTGTGGAAGCGCGCCTACCACAAGTTCCAGGACTGGCTCGGCGCCGTGGTCTATGAGGACCCCTGGCTGGCCGGCGGCCATAACGGCCTCTCCAATGTCGAGGACCCGACCAAGCCCGGCGACCCCTTCCCGCGCGTGCGCGAACTGCGCCAGGTGATGCGCAACGAATGCGGCCTCGCCCAGACGCCCGTCGTCATGGCCGGCGGCGTGTGGTGGCTCTCCGAGTGGGAGCATTGGCTGGACAACCCGGAGATCGGCCCGGTCGCCTTCCAGTTCGGGACCCGGCCGCTGATGACCCAGGAAAGCCCGATTTCCGAAGCGTGGAAGCGGCGCCTGCTCACCCTGAAGAAGGGCGACGTGTATCTGAACCGCTTCTCGCCCACCGGCTTCTACTCCTCGGCGGTCTCCAACCCCTTCCTCGACGAGTTGAAGGGCCGCGCCGAGCGCCAGGTGGCCTACAGCCAGCACAAGGTGGGCGAGCATGAATGGCCGTTCCCGGTCGGCGCCCGCGGCCGCCTCGTCTACTTGACCGCCGCCGACAAGCTGCGCGCCGAGGAATGGGTGAAGCAGGGCTTCAACGAGGCGATGCGGACACCGGATTCGACCCTCATCTTCGTGACCCCGGCGCAGGAGAACCAGATCCTCACCGACCAGATCAACTGCATGGGCTGCCTCTCGGCCTGCGCCTTCTCCAACTGGTCGCAGAACGAGGAAGGCACCACCGGCCGCAAGGCCGACCCGCGCAGCTTCTGCATCCAGAAGACGCTGCAGGAGATCAGCCACTCCGACCGCATCGACGACCAGCTCATGTTCGCCGGCCACAACGCCTACCGCTTCGCCAGCGACCCGTTCTACGCGAACGGCTTCGTGCCGACGGTGAAGCAGTTGGTGGAAAGGTTGATGACGGGGTATTAAGCCTTCGCGCGGGCGCAAGCGCCCGCGCGGCTTTGCGTAGATCACCGGAATGCCCGGCCGCGCGGGAAGTGCGGCACTCACAAAGAGGGGGTGTGCCGTGCCGCGTCTCGATGTCAATGTTCCCGTTGAAACCGACCAGCCGAACGTCACGGTCGAAGTCGATGCCGCGCATCCGCTGCCGCCCGGCCGCCACCGCTATCAGCTCGAGGTGACCGACGATTCCGGCAATGTCTCCGCGCCGGATTCCGTCATCGTCATCGTCGCCGACCGGCAGCGCCCCACCGCCGTGCTCGAAGGCCCGGCCGTTGTCGATTTCGGCAAAGGCTTCGTCCTTTCCGGCCAGAAATCCTTCGACATCGGCGGCCGCATCACCCGCTACAGCTTCACCTATCTCGGCCCCGGCTGAGCGCCGCGCTCGCGATGGCGATTCTCTTGATCGGTCGCCCGCTCGCTCAGGCGCAGCCACGTCTCGTGGTGGAGAATACGTTGAAGCCTGGCCTGCACCGCTTCAGCCTCACCGTGACCGATGCCAGCGGCAATGAGAGCGCGGCGGATGAAATCGTGGTGCGGGTACGGGCACGAGTTGAGGGCCGGGACAACTGAGGCGTGGGGGATCCGCGCGATCAGACGCGCGTTGAGCGGCAATTGGCCAGGAACATCCTCCGGAATCAAACAGCCCCTCTCCGTTGCCGGAGAGGGGCCGGTCTCCGCCGTTCCACGCCACTGGGGTCATCGGGGGGATGGGGGCGTGGAGGGGATGGAGCGGGTTGCGCCGCGCGCGGCGGCGCCTGGGTGCCCGGAGCTACTTCATCATCGCCTACTTCACCGTGAAGGCCATCCACATGCCGTTGGCGTAGTGGTTGGCGATGTTGCAGGCCAGCACGTATTTGCCGGGCTTCAAACGCAGGGTGAGCTCGCCGCTCTTGCCGGGGTCGAGCTCCTCGACCTCGCCCAGCGAGCCGCCGGCGTCCTCGTCGAAGCGCGCGTCCTTGTCGACATAGGGCAGGCCCTTGCCGTCGGCCGGCCAGGGCAGCACCAGCATCTCATGCACCTGGTCCTTGGAGGTGTTGGAGACCTTGAAGGTCACTTCGCCCGCCGGCACGGAATCGGTGGAGAGCTTCATGCCCATGCTGCCGTCCATCATGCCGCCCATCGTCGGGTCGTGGGCCATGCCGATGCCCTTGTCCATCGCCATCTCGGCATTGGCGCCCTTGTCCCACATGGTGACCTCGACCACCGCGCCGGTATCGGCGAAGGCGGGAAGGGCGAAGCCGCAGAGTAGCACGCAGGCCGCGGCCAGCCGCGGCATATCGGGTAACACTCGGATCATCGTTGTCCTCGTTGCGAAAACGCTTGGCGCGGCGCCGAGGGCGCCGTGGTCCCGCGACAACGGGGCAGAGCGAGACTAGGCCCGCGGACATGACGCAGAACTGATACCGGCGCGGTAACAGTGGCAGCGATGCTGACCTGCACCCAGAAAAACCGCCGCCGGCGGCTGGCCTCAGTAGAACACGCTCCGGGTGCGGTGCCGGGGCGTGGCGCGGTAGCGGGCGTCCTGGCCGCGGTTCCACAGCAGATAGTCGAGATCGACCGCGGTGATGGCGGCGTAGCCGGCTTCGTGCAGCTGCGCCTTCAGCCGCTCCACCGCGTGCAGCGCCACGGCGCGGATCTCGACCTCCTCGGGCGATCCGGCGGCGATCAACTCGCCTGCTTCCAACCGCGCCGCCAGTTCCGGCGCATAGGCGAGCACGCCGTCGACGCGCAGGACATGCGGCACCAAGTTGTCGGCGAAGATGGTGATGCGGTCGCGATCGTCGAAGCGGCCCCAGCCCGCATTGTCGAAGGCCAGGGCCAGGTCGGCGGCGGTGATCTGCGCCCGCTTCAGGATCGGGACCTGCCGGCCGCGCCAGATCGCGACGTCGTCGAAGCAGGGCATCTGGCGCAGGATGCCGACCAGGCGGGCGGCGCTGTGGCCGGCGCTTTCCACCAGCTTCGCCGGGTCGCCGTCGAAGCGCGCCAGCAGCAGGGCGCCGAGATCGTTCAGCGCGCGGGCGAACAAAGCCATCAGTTGGGCAGCCTCCGGCGCCGCCGGACCCCCATTCCCGTCCTGCCCGAAGATGCGCGCGCATTCCGCGGCGTCGAGTGCCGCCAGCCGCCGGGCATCGGGCGCGCCGTCCCGCCGGAACCAGTCGTTGAGCCCGGCCGCGACGGTGAAATAGCCGCTCAGCGTGCCGCCATCCGGGCTGGCGCGCTTGCGCAAATGCGGGAAATAGCCGG
>JBGAGP010000132.1:0-13332 GCA_044226685.1 Dongiaceae bacterium | reverse complement strand
CAGTGATCGCGCTGTCATTCCGCTGTTCATCGATGACGACGGCACCGATTCGGTGCGTGCGCTGGGCGGCGCTGCGAAGTGGTGGCGCGGCAAGTCGCTCGCGGCACTGGACCAGGCCTTGCGGCGCTGCGGCTCGCGCCTGGTGATCCGGCGCGGCAGTGCCAAGGATATCCTGCCCGCGTTCATGGCCGAAGCCGGCGCCTCCGCCTTGTCGTTCAACTTATCGCGAGATCCGGCGCGGGTGGCGGAAGACACCACGATCATCGCCGCCATGCGCGCCCGCGGCATCGCGGTCGAAACGCATGACGCCAACTACCTGCACGACCCGGCGCAGCTGCGCACCGCCAGCGGCAACGCCTTCAAGGTGTTCACCCCGTTCTGGGGCCGCCTCGCCGCGCAATATCAGTCGCCGGTGGAGCACGCCGCGCCGCTGATCCTGCCCTCACCCGACGCCTGGCCGGAGGGCATCGCCACTGCCGATCTGCAGGTCACCGATGCCTGGACCAAGCCACTTGCCGCCGCGTGGCAGCCGGGCGAAGCGGCGGCGCGCAAGCGGCTGGAGGAATTCGCCGCCGATGCGGTGACAGGCTACGCGACGCAGCGCGACCGGCCGGATGTCGACGGCACCTCGCGCCTGTCGCCGCATCTCGCCTGGGGCGAGATCAGCGTGCACGAGATCTGGCGCCTGCTGCAGCGCCGCGCCGGCGATAGATCGGGGGCGAAGGCCCTGCCCTTCCTGCGCGAGATCGGCTGGCGCGATTTCAACATGCACCTGCTCGCCGATTTTCCGGCGCTGCCCTGGAAGCCGTGGCAGGAGAAGTTCGCCGCCTTCCCCGCCAAGGACAACGCAGCCGCGCTGCGCGCCTGGCGGCGCGGGCAGACCGGCTATCCCATCGTCGATGCCGGCCTGCGCCAGTTGTGGCAGACGGGCTGGATGCACAACCGCGTGCGGATGATCGTCGGCTCATTTCTGGTGAAGGACCTGATGATTCCCTGGCAGCGCGGCGAGGAATGGTTCTGGGACACCCTGGTCGACGCCGACCCGGCACAGAACGCCGGCAACTGGCAATGGGTGGCAGGGTGCGGCGCCGACGCCGCGCCGTTCTTCCGCGTCTTCAATCCGACCTTGCAGAGCCAGAAATTCGACCCCGGCGGCCTCTATGTCCGGCGCTGGGTCCCGGAACTGGCGAAGCTGTCGGACTCCTTGGTCCATGAGCCGTGGAAGGCGAGCGGCGTACAGCTGGCGAAAGCGCGGATCAAGCTCGGCAAGACCTATCCGGCGCCGATGGTCGACCACGCCAAGGCGCGCCTCGCCGCCCTCGCCGCCTATCAGCGCATCGGCAAGGACGCCGGGACGGAAGAGGCGCAGTCGTCCCTGCTCTGACCGCGAGCATCCCGCCGGTTAAAAGCCACCACGCCAATGCGCTGTTACGAATAAACACAATTCGGCGCGACAATGCCGCGTGTTGCGCATTGTCTCATGCCCTTCGCTAAGTATGATCTGGGCATTCGGTATCGATATTGGGGATGACCGGCGGCGGCAGCGTCGTCCGGGACTTATTGTGCGTTTCACGTCGCGTGTTCCCGACTCTGTCGCATTTGCTTGATCGAGCGGCTGCGCCGCTCCAATTCCGGGGTGACATCATGAGCGCCATCGTCGACCAGCTTCTGACCAAATCGCAGGCCGAACTCGACGCGCTGTTCAGCGCGCACGAGGCCGGGCCGATCCCCGAAGGCCAGGCCGACGGCACCGCCATCGTCGCTCCCGGCACGCAGTTCAGCGACGACATCGCCAAGCTGGTGAACATCTTCGCCTGGCAGGGCAAGGTGTTCGATGCCAAGACCGGCACGCTGCGCAACCGCATCCTGCCTTTCGGCGTCAACGCCATCATCGCCAAGGTCTACAAGGCGCCGAGCTGGCTCGACGGCAAGGAATGCATCGTGCTCGACTACTCCGAGACGTCGATCGTCGCGCAATGGATCCGCGACGAGATCCGCCTGATCGCGCCCAACGTCTATCTGGGCAAGGTCTACTGGAACAAGGCGCGGCTCATCGACTTCGCCCTCGAATTCAAGCCCTGATCCCGCGTCCCGGAGGGCCGGCGTGACGCCGCAGGGGCATTTCATGGTAACGGCGCCGGTGCGCACCGACCGGATCGCCAGCCTGCGGGCCCTGCTCGCCTCGATGAACAGCGCGCCCGGCGTAGTCGATCCGCACAACGCCCTGGTGCCGTTCGCCGACTTCGAGGCGATCCACGTCGCCCGCCTGGTGGTGGCGGAAGACAACACCCTCGACGACCGCGCCGCCTTTCCCGGGATGAAGCCCGACGAACGCGTGCTGCTGATCTTCCTCGCCGATTGCGACGGGCCGGGCGAGGATCTGCTGGCGGAACTGGCGCGGCGCTGCAGCGACGGGCTCAGGCGGATTTTCGCCCATTGCGACGGCTTCGACGACCAGACCGAGCTGCTAGGCTGGCTGCGGGCGCATCTGAGCCGGCCAGCCGCTGTCTATGTGAACTGGGTCGGCCGCACGGTGCGCCAGGTGCGCGAGGAGGCCGCGTTGCACGGTGCGCTGTTCGAGGCGCTCTGCAACATGCGCGAGCGCGATCCCCGGCGCCTGCACGCCGATCTGCGCGCGGAGATCGCAAGGCGGGAGTTGCCTTTGACGCCAGTCGAGCCGCGCACGCCGCTGCAGTGGATCGGCCTCGTCCTGCTGTGGCTGGGCGTCATTGCCCTCGGCCTTTTGCTGCTGCCGTTGGTCATCGTCGTGGCGCCGTTCTTCCTGATCGCCTTGCGGCGGCACGAGACCACCGACCCGGTGATCGACCGGCGCTCCGACGCGGCGCGGACCCGCGCCATCGCGACCAACGAGGACCGCGACGTCACCAACCCGTTCAGCGCGATCGGCTCGCTGAAGCCGGGTTTCCTGCGTCTCGCCATCACCGTGGTCGCCCTGTGGCTGGTCAACCTCTCCGGTGTCCTGGTCTATAACCGCGGCCGGCTGGCGCGGGTCTCGACCATCCATTTCGCCCGCTGGGTCCTGCTCGACGGCAACCGCCGCGTCTTCTTCGCCAGCAACTACGACGGCAGCCTCGAGAGCTACATGGACGACTTCATCAACAAGGTCGCCTTCGGGCTCAACCTGGTCTTCTCCAACGGCATCGCCTATCCGCCGACCGACTGGCTGGTGCTGCATGGCGCGCAGCGGGAACACATGTTCAAGAACTTCCTGCATCGCCGCCAGGTGCCGACCGACGTCTGGTACAAGGCCTATCCGGGACTGACCACCGCCGACCTCGCCCGCAATGCCCGCATCCGCGCCGGCTTCGAGCGCGACGGCATGAGCGACGACGAGATTCGCCGCTGGCTGGCGGAGATCTGAAGTCATGCCGATCACCCGCTTCACCGAGACCGACGCGCGCGACACCCAGGCCCTGGTGAAGACCGGATTCGGCACCCTGCGCGGCGGCTGCTACCTGTTGCTGCGGATCGGCGATCCGGGGCCTGCGGCGGTCTGGCTGCGCGGCCTGCCGTTGCCCAGCTGCGCCGATATCGGCGGCGGCCGCATCGTCACCGAGGCGGTGCAACTGGCGCTGACCGCCGCCGGCCTGCGTGCGCTCGGCCACGATGCGGCGCTGATCCAGTCCTTCGCGCCGGAATTCGCGATCGGCCTGACAGAGGATCCGAGCCGCACCCGCCGCCTGGGCGACACGGGCGTGAACGCGCCGGAGCATTGGGACTGGGGCGGCGGTGCGCGCGAGCCACATGTGCTGCTGATGTTGTTCACGGCGCCGGAACGGATCGACGCGCTGGCCCAGCGGATGCGCGACGAGGCCGTCGCCGCCGGGCTCACCGTCATCGCCGAGCTGCCGACCGGGGACATGAAGGGGCGCGAGCCTTTCGGCTTCCTCGACGGCATCTCGCAGCCCAGCGTCGACTGGCGCAACGAGCGGCAGCCAGGCTCCGCCGCGGACATGGATTTCCACAATTTCGTCGCGCCGGGCGAGGTGCTGCTCGGCTACGACAACGAATACGGCCTGCTGACCGAGCGCCCACTGCTCGACACGCGCGCGGCCGGTGCCGAAACGCTGCCGGCCGCGGCGGACAAGCCGGACAAGCGCGACCTGGGACGCAACGGCACTTACCTGGTGTTCCGCCAGCTGGACCAGGATGTGCGCGGCTTCTGGCGCTGGGTGACGGAAGAGGCCGGCGAAAGCGGTATCACCGACCTGGCCGAGGCCATGGTCGGGCGGCGCATGTCGGGCGAGCCCTTCGCGGCCCTGGGCAACCAGGACATTCCCGGCAACGAGGACCGCACGCGCAACGGCTTCACCTATGCGCTCGACCCCGCCGGCCATGTCTGCCCGTTCGGCGGCCATATCCGCCGCGCCAATCCGCGCACCGGCGACTATCCCGGCGGGCGTACTGGCTTGATCAAGAAGCTGATCGCCCTCCTCGGCCTCAGCGGCACGCCGGAGGCTGACCGCATCGCCGCGTCGCGTTTCCACCGCCTGCTGCGGCGCGGCCGCGAATACGGCGCCTGGCTCGACCCCGCCGACGCGACGAAGCCCGATGCCCCGGACCCGAAGAGCGGCCTGCATTTCATCTGCCTCAACGCCAATCCGGCGCGGCAATTCGAGTTCGTGCAGGGCGCCTGGCTCGCCAACGCCAAGTTCGGCGGCCTGACCGGCGAGCAGGACCCGCTGCTCGGCAACCGCCAGCCCTTCCCCGGCAGCCAGGAGACCAGCCGCTTCACCCGCCCCCATGCCGACGGGCCATGCCGCGTGGCCCGCAACCTGCCGCAATTCATCCGTGTCCGCGGCGGCGCCTATTTCTTCCTGCCCGGATTGCGGGCGAAGAACTGGCTGCTGCGAGATCAGTGACAGACGCAGACGACTGCAGATCAGCGCATTGCATTACTTTCCTCCCCCTTGAGGGGGGGAAGGAGCCCAACGAGTGGGCGCTACCTACTCGAATACCTCGTCGCCGGTCGGCTCGACATGCGCCTCGCCGTTCTGCGCCTGGCGGAAGCGGGAGAGCTCGTAGTACATCCGCTTGCGGGCGCGGCTCTGGTTGCCGAGGGGGCGATGCTCCGGCAGGCAATGCCAGGGGTTGAGCGTCAAATTGCGGGCGAAGGCGAGTTGCTTCGGTGAATCGAATTTCTGCCGTGGGATGCGCAATGTCGCCACCGGGACCTGCGGCGACAGGCGCTCCGGCCACAGCACGCCGGCATCCTCGATCGGCATCTTGTGCGGGTCGGTCTGCACCTGGACGCACATCTCGATCTCGACATCCTTCTCGGCCAGGGTCTTCGCCATGTTGTCGCGCAGGTAGTTGTCCGGCGGGCGGAACGGCACGCGCGGGATCTTGCGGTGCACCTCGCTGCGCGACAGGAAGCAGTATTTCACCGCCTGCCCCTCGCCCCACAGATAGGGCACGCAGCTGTAGAACTTGTGGCCGAGCGGGTTGTACTGCGTCTCGTTCCACAGCCCCTGCATCAGGAAATCGAGGATGTGGGTGCCGCCCGGCACCGTCGGGTCGAAGAAGTAGAACACCGGCAGATGGCGCCAGCTCCACACCTGCAGCCGGGCGTTGGCGCGGGTGTTCGGCGTGACGAAGGTCGGCGTGCAGACGCCGGTGAAGTCCTGGGTGAACTTCTCGTCCTCCATCAGCTTCGGGCCGGGCACGCCCATCACCTTCACGCCGATGCTGATGAAGCCGACATCGTCGATATCCGGCTCGACATGCGGCCCGGGGCCGGAGAAGCGGACATAGCAGCGATAGGTCTTCGGCTCGGCGAACAGGCCCTTGCGCAAATTGGCGGGCAGCCCGTCATGAACGATGAACTCGGCCTTCATCAGGCCATGGGTCTTGGTGTTGCCGGCGCGCTCCATGGTGCCGGGCTTGAAGTCCTGCTTCAGGTGCTCGCGCATCGCGTCGATCATGCCCTGCGTGCTCGCCTCCTCGTCCGGGTCGATGCGCTCCTCCGCCAAGGCGAGGCCCATGTTCGGCCGCCAGAGGTCGTAGAAGACCTGGATGACCGCCGCCGCCGGCGCGCGCAGCAGCGCGTTCAGGCAGGGCCGGAAGAACGGCTCGAAGCGGCGCTCGAGATGCAGGAAGAAATCGAGCACGCGGTGGAGGGCCTTGAGGATCATGGCAACGCTCCTTCCTGGCGGCGGACCGGCCGCGCCGCGGCGCCGGCGCGCGGCACGGCGGCAAGGATCGCCGCGGCGGCCTTCTCGGCGATCATGTAGATGGCGCTGACGATGAAGAAGCCGGGGATGCGCGGGAACACCGAGGCGTCGACCACGCGCAGGCCGCTGATGCCATGGACACGGAATTCGCCGTCGAGCACGCCGCCACTTTCGCGCGGGCCGATGGCGCAGGTGCAGGACGCATGGTGGCCCCAGGCGTTGTCGCGGATCCACTGCGCCAGGGCCGCGCCCTGCACCGCGTCGCCGGGCAGCAGCTCGGTGGCGGCGCCTTTCGCCCGCAGCGGGGCGGCGATGGCGCGGGCGGTCTCCACCGCCTCGACGAGCGCGGCGAGGTCCGCCGCACCGCCCTCGGCAAAATAGTTGAAGTCGATCCTCGGCGGATCGCGCGGATCGGCCGAGCGCAGGGTGACGCGGCCGGCGCGGTTGCGCGTATGCCCCTTCAGCACGCACCAGGTGAGGCCGTCGCCGTCGCGGCAGATCTCCTGGGAGTAGCCGGGGTAGTAGCCCTGGAACCGCGCCAGCATCCCCATCATGAAAATGTCGGGGTCGCCATCGCTGCCCTGCGAGCGCCGGGTCAGCGTGATGGCCGCGCCGTTGGAGCCGTACATGCCGTGCCCGCCATGCTGCCATTTGCGGAACAGCGGATCGCCGGCCTGGAACCCTGCCCCTTCCAGCGCCGCCCAGCGTCGCGCCATCCGGTGAACCACGCCCACCTCGTAGCGGTCCTGCAGGTTGCGGCCGACCCCCGGCGCATCGACCAGCACCGGGATGCCGAGCGCCGCGAGCTCGGCCCGCGGCCCGATGCCGGACAGCATGAGCAGCTGCGGCGTGTTGAAGGCGCCGCCGCACAGGATCACTTCGCGCGCGGCGATCACCTGGCGCGTTTCGCCGGCACTGCCATTGGCGGCGGGACTGGCGCGATAGAGATGCCTGCCCTTCAGGTATTCGACGCCGATGGCGCGCGTGCCGTCGAACAGTACCCTGGTCGCGAGCGCATCAAGCTCGATCCGCAGGCAATCGGGGTGGCGCGCCTGCACGTCCAGCAGGCGCTCGCGCGTGCCGGTGCGCCGGTGCCCGGCGGTGGAGAGCGGCGCATACCACACGCCCTCCTTGCCGGCGGTGCGGGCATCGTTGGGATCGCCCTTGCCGATCAGCAGCCGGCGCAAGGTGGCAAGCCAGCCGGGAATGCCGTGCAGCGCGGCCAGCGCCGCCGAGACCATGCTCCACACCAAAGCACGGTCGCGCAGCGCCTCCTGCGGCTCGAAGCGCTCGGTCCGGAGCCAGCCGTTCCAGCCATGGCCGGTCGGATCGAGACCAACCAGGCGCAGCAGGCGCCAGATCGGACGGTGCCGGCAATCCTCCACCTTGTGAAGCCAGGCGCGCATCGCCCGCGCCGACCAGGATTCGTCGCCGGTCAGCTGGGCGATATGGTCCCAGTCGGACTCGTGCGGCGTCATGAAGATCATGGCGTTGTGCGCGGTGCAGCCGCCGAGCGTGCCGGAGCGCGGATACAGCACGCCCGCCGGGGTCCGCTTCGGGTCGCGCGCGGCGATCGCCGGATCGGCGTAGTGCTCGACCTGGAAGTTCCACGCCAGCGCCGGATTCTCGGAGGCGAAGGCATGGAAGGCCGGAACCTGGTAGTCCTCCGGCAAGCGGTTGCCGCCGGTTGCGACCGCGTCGCCGCCCGCCTCCAGCAGGATGACCCGCATGCCGGCCTCCGCCAGCCGCGCTGCCAGCGTGCCGCCGCCGGCCCCGGACCCGACGATCACGTAATCGCAATCGGGGGCGCCGCCGGCCGTCATCAGAAGGTCTTGAGGAATTCGATCAGCGCCCGCTTGTCGTCGTCGCTCAGCACCGGCTCGGTGCCGAAGGCGCGCTCGTCCTCGGTCAGACCAGCCGTGTCGTTGAACTTCGCGGTGCCGAAGTAATGGCCGCGATTGACCACGAAGTCGGGGCACTTGTTGAGCCGCAGGAGATCGTCCCGGATCGGGGCGAAATGCGCCCGCAGAGCCGCGTCGTCGGCGCCGGTCGGCATGGTCAGCAATCTCTCCTTCACCGCCGCCAGCAGCCGCAGCAGATCAGCATAGTGCTTCACCAGATCGCCAGGGTCCTTGGTCTCCGCCAGCGGCTGCAGATTGGCCAGCAGATTGACCGGCATCCCGGCCGGGATGTCGCCGAGGGTCAAATTGCCGTCCTTGTCAGCCAAAGCGGCGAACAGGGTATCGCCGTCCTTGCCCAGCCGCTCGCGGATCGCCGAGATATAGGTGACGGGCAGGAAGATGTGGCTGGTCGCGTCGGTGCGGTCGATCAGGCCATCGACCTTGTCGCCGAGTTGGTCGTCGCGGCGGCGCTTCTCCGGCCACAGCATCTGCTCGATGGCGGTGTCGAAGGCGCGCATGCGCCCGGCGACGGAGGGATCGCCGTTGAAGCGGCCGACCGTGTTGTTGAGCAGATAGGGCGCCGACGACCACAGCGAGACCAGCGACGGAACGCGGGTATAGCCGCGCCCGCCGGCCGGCATGTCATAGACCCAGGGATGGCCGTCGAACGGATCCTGGAACGTGACCTTGCCCACCGACGGCAGCGACTTGTAGCTGGTGGAGGAGAAATCGTTCCAGATGTTGCCGCCGAGCGCGTTGGTGGCGAGCGGCGAGCAGGCATTGGTGCGCAGCAGCGTCACCGGGATGCGCGCATCGGTCGACAGGTAGTTGTTGTCGAGGAAATCCGGCGCCTCGACGATCTTCTTCATCTCCGCCTTGTACTCGGCGGTCTGCGTCCAGCTCCACCATTTCCTGAAGCAGGTCATGTAGTCCGGGCCGTTGCAATCGGCCGCCGCCAGATCGGCCGGCGGGGTCGGCGCCTTGCTGGAATGGCAGCGGGCGCAGGTCTCGGCGAAGACGGTGCGGCCGCGCGCCACAACAGCCGGATCGCTGCTGAGGAAGGCGGAACCGCCGGGCGCATCGGCCAGGTGGTCGGGCTGCGCCGCCTTGAGGAAGAACAGCGCCGTCTTCACCGTGCCCAGCTCGGTCGCCCGCCAATAGGCCGAGTTCTTCTTCGCCGTCTTGATCTCGATCGGCGTGATCGGCTGGCCGCCGATGACGGCGTTGAAGTGGCGCAGCCATTCCTCGCTGTAGAGGCCGATATTGATGTAGACGCGGTTCAGCGCGCCGAGGCCGCCGACGGAATCCGAGCCGTCCTTCAGCACGTGCGGCGTCCAGACCTGGTCGGGCTTCTGGTAGAATTCGGAGAGGAAGCCCTCGGAGACGAAGTCGTTGAACTGTCGGTTGTCCTGCTCGCCGCCGGTGATCTTCTCATGGCCGATATGCTTGGCGATCTCCAGCCGGGCCTTCAGGTTGTAGACCGCGTTCATGGTGCGCGGATTGTTGATGTTGTCGGTGGAGACCAGCGAGGTGTCCATCGCGCCGGGGCGATAGGTCTGCACCAGCTGGTACATGAAGTTGGCCTTGTCGGGCTTCACCAGGAACAGCCGGTCGACCCACATGTATTGCGCACCGACGGTCGAGTTGAGGTCGGCGAAGTGCGGGTTGGCCGGGTCGGCTGGCGGATGGATCGGGCTCGGCCCCACGTGGCAGAAGCCGCAGGACATGCCGATGCGATAGGGCTTGATCAGGCGCGGATCGCTGTAATAGGCGGGATCGGTGTAGTAGCGCCTGGCGTCCCACTTCGCCTTCGCCGCCTCGTCGAAATCCGGATTGGTGAACAGGCGCAGCCCGAGAATGCCGGTCGGCTCGCCGTAATAGGATCCGACCGGGAATATCGTGCCGTCCTTGAAGGTGGTGCCGCGGGCGCCGATCTTGATGCCGGGGTACTTTTCCGCATTGGCGAAGGGATCGGCCGGGCAATCGCTGCGCCGCATGTCCAGGCGCAGCCCAAAGCGGGCTGGGTCGCCATCGGCCAGCGGCGGGTCGAAGCACGGCTCGTTGACGACGCCGAGGCTGCGCCAGCGGTTGGGCCGCTCGAGATCGGTGCCCGGCGGCGGCGCCACGATCTTCAGCAGGTCGAAGCCGCCCAAGGTCGGCTTGCCCATGGTGTCCCAGAAGCGGTCGTTGCCGCCGCTCCACACCAGCCACATGTTGCGGCCCTGCACCTCGTCGGGCGAGAGGGCGACGCCGTTGTCCATGTCCTTGAAATAGTCCTCATCGGCCTGGACGAGCTTGTCCTCGCCCACGCCCGCCTTGCTGGCTTCGTCCTCCACGGCATCGCCGCCGCCGAACCAATCGCAGGACGTGACCGAGAGCGGCAGCAATACGGCCAAGGTGAGTCGCGCAAGGGCAATACGCGCGAACGTGAAATCAAACGGCCTGACCATAACGTCAATGCCCCCAGCAAGTTGTTGCGGGAAAAAACTGAAAACCGATGTTGAGTATGTGTGAAGGCGCAACCCTGTATGCGAAAAGCATTGCGCAGCCCCGGCGGGGCGTCAAGCATGAGCCCGCCGCGTCACGCGCCGCGCGGAACATTCCTGTGATCCGCCTTACGCGGATGTGAGGTTGACAAAAAGTCGCCGCCGCGACTCTATTTGTTAAAGGCGCGATGCGCCGCGTCGTTCGAGGACAGCGTCAAAACGCAGGTGGGAGCAAACGATGGATATCCAGGACGCGCGCGATCAGCTGATCGTCCGGCAATCGGTGGTGTCGAACTCGGAATTCGACGACGTCAACATGTCCAACACCAGTTTCAACAACGCCAATCTGTCGGTGGCGCGAATCACGCGGGCCAACCTCACCAACGCGCGCATCGACGACGCCAACATGGCGAACATCACGATCAACGACGTGAACCTGTCGAACGGCCGTATCAGCCAGTCGAACCTGAGCAACCTGGCGATCCGGGACTGCCTGCTCTCCGGCATGACCATCGACGGCATCGCGGTGCAGGAGTTGCTGGCCGTCTATAAAGCGGCGAAGGGCTGAGTCCCGGCCGCGGCGAAGCATCGGCCCAAACGAAAACGGCGCGGACAAGTCCGCGCCGTTGCCGTTCGATCGGGAAGTTGCGGGTTACATCGCCCGCACGTTCAGCAGGAACTGATCGACCCGCTGGCCGAGATCGGCGGCCTGGTCGCTCAGCGAGCGCGACACTTCCAGCACGCTGGTCGAGTTGCGGCCGGTCTCCTCGGCCGCCTGGGTCACGCCGTTGATGTTCTGCGACACCTCGCGGGTGGCCGCCGACTGCTCTTCGACGGCGCCGGAGATCGAGGTGCTGATCTCGTTGATCTTGGAGATGATCTCGCCGATCTCGCGGATGGCGCCGGCCGTGGTCTGGCTGGCCCCCTGGATGCCGCGGATCTGCTCCTCGATCTCCTCGGTCGCCTTGGCGGTCTGGTTGGCAAGCGACTTGACCTCGGAGGCGACCACCGCAAAGCCCTTGCCCGCTTCGCCGGCGCGCGCCGCCTCGATGGTGGCGTTCAGCGCCAGCAGGTTGGTCTGGCCGGCGATGTCGGTGATCATCTGCGTCACGTTGCCGATCTTGTCGGCGGAGTTCACCAGGTCGCCGACCATCTTCTCGGAATTGCGAGCCTCATTGACCGCGACGTTGATGACGCGGGTCGCCTCGGTCAGCTGGCGGGCGATCTCGCTGACTGACGCGGCCAACTCATCCGAAGCCGCGGCGACGGTCGAGGATTGCTGGTTGGTCTGTTCCGCAGCCGCCGCCAGCGACTGCGCCGTCTGCTGCATGTTGTCGGCGGAATTGGCAACGACCTGGACCAGCGACTTCACGCCGCTCTCGAAGTCGCGCGCCAGCGCCAGGTTCTGCTCCTTGCGCTTGGTCAGGTCGGTGGCGAACTTCACGACTTTGCAGGGCCGGCCGTTCTGATCCATGATCGGGTTGTAGCTGGCCTCGATCCAGATCTCCTTGCCACCCTTGCCGATGCGCTTGTACTGCGCCGCCTGGAATTCACCGCGGTTCAGCTTGGCCCAGAATTCCTTGTATTCCGGGCTGGCGGCGAAAGCCGGCTCGGCGAACATCGAATGGTGGCGCCCTTTGATTTCGTCCAGCCGATAACCCATGACCGACAGGAAATTCTCATTGGCGGTGATGATGGTGCCGTCGAGCTGGAATTCGATGACCGCCTGGGAGCGGCTGATCGCATCGACTTTGCCGTGCAGGTCGGCGTATTCCGCCATTTTCTTGGAGATGTCGGTGGCGAACTTGATCACCTTGTACGGCTTGCCGTTCTTGCCCAGGATCGGATTGTAGCTGGCCTCGATCCAGATTTCCTTGCCGCCCTTGCCGATGCGCTTGTACTGCGCGGCCTGGAACTCGCCGCGGTTCAGCTTGGCCCAGAACTCCCGATAATCGCTGCTTTCCCGGTAGGCGGGCTCGACGAACATCGAGTGGTGGCGGCCCTTGATCTCGTCCAGCGAATATCCCAGCGCGCCGAGGAAGTTCTCATTGGCCGTGATGATGGTGCCGTCGAGCTTGAATTCGATGACGGCCTGCGACCGGTTGAGCGCCTCGATCACAGCGGCGGTGTCGCCGCCCCTTCCGAACAAAGACATGTGTTTCTTCCCTCAGCTATCGCGTCTGGTGACGTTGGATGTGAATCTCGCGTGCTGGAGTTATTGACCGGAATGCCTTTCTGAAATGTAAATTTCGCGGTAGTCGCGGCGTCAAAGCGGCAATAATACCCAAATTATCATGCACCTATACTTCTGGATATGGCGGGGGCACGTGGCCGTATTCGCGGCATAAGACTTCGGTTCGTTTCGATAATCGCAGAAAACATGAGGCCTGCTGAATGATATCCACAAAGTATTTATGGGAATTCAGACGGCACCTTTACTACGCCCGGAAATTGACGGAACCAGGAAATACTCAACTATACTCAAGGATTGTGCGCCAATGCGTCTGGATGGTCGGGTTCCGGAAGGCCGGCCCCGCCCTCACGGCGACAGCCGCCGCGCGCCGCTGACATGTGGGTTGCCGCGCTCGTAGAAACGGCGCAGCCGGTGCGCCTCGCGGCTGATCCCGATGCGGACACTCCTGCCGATGCGCCCCGCTTCGCCGGCCGCCAGCCAGAGCGGCCCCTTGCGGCACAGGTCGATCCCGTCCAGGCCGCGGTCGATCGCCAGGGCAGCGGCGAGCCGCCCGGGTC
>JBGAGP010000131.1:0-13469 GCA_044226685.1 Dongiaceae bacterium | reverse complement strand
CGGTTCCTGACCTGCGGATCGCCGATGCCGGCCGCGAGGCAGGCCAGCGCCGGGATGGTCTTCTGCACGTCGGCGGACCGCGCCACCTCGGCATGGGTGGTCATGGCGCCGATGGTGATGCCGCCGCCCTCCGCCTTGATGCCCTTGAGGTCGCCGATGCCGCCGAGATCGACCAGGTCGCTCGGCTGCGCCAAGCGTTGCTTCAGCGTCGGCACCAACGTCATGCCGCCCGCCACCACTTTCGCTTCGCCGTTTTTGGCCAGCAGCGCCGCGGCATCCGCCGCGGAGGAGGGCCGGTGATATCCGAAATCGTACATCTGTGCCTTCTCCTTATTCCGCTGCGGCTTTGCCGGACGCGCCCTGGATCGCCTGCCACACCTTCAAAGGTGTCGCCGGCATCGAGATGTCCTGCACGCCCACGGGCAGCAGGGCATCCAGCACCGCGTTGATCACCGCCGGCGGCGAGCCGATGGCGCCGACCTCGCCGACGCCCTTGGCGCCGATCGGGTTGTGCGTGCACATGGTCGCATGCGTGCCGACCTTGAAGTTCGGCAGGTCGTCCGCGCGCGGCATGCAGTAGTCCATCAGCGAGCCGGTGAGGAGCTGGCCGGTTTGCTCGTCATAGACGCAGCGTTCGAGCAGCGCCTGGCCGATGCCCTGGGCGACGCCGCCATGGACCTGGCCCTCGACGATCATCGGGTTGATCACCCGACCCACGTCGTCGACCGCGGTGAAGTTGAGGATCCTGGTGACGCCGGTATCCGGGTCGATCTCCACCTCGCAGATGTGGCAACCGCCGGGATAGGTGAAGTTGAGCGGATCGTAGAACGCGGTCTCCTCGAGGCCCGGCTCCAGCTCGGTGATCGGGTAGTTGTGCGGCACATAGGCGGTCAGCGCCACGGTGCCCCACGGAACGCTCTTGTCGGTGCCGGCCACGGTGAAGTTGCCGTTCTTGAACTCGACGTCGGCGACCGAGGCCTCCATCAGATGGGCGGCGATGCGCTTGGCCTTGGCGACGATCTTGTCCATCGCCTTGACGATGGCCGAACCGCCGACTGCCAGCGAGCGCGAGCCATAGGTACCCATGCCGAAGGGGATCTTGTTGGTGTCGCCGTGGCTGACCTCGACATTCTCGATCGGGATGCCGAGGGTGTCGGAGACCAGCTGCGAGAACGTCGTCTCGTGACCCTGGCCGTGGCTGTGGGTGCCGGTGAAGACCGTCACCGAGCCGGTCGGGTGGACGCGGATCGAGCCGCACTCATAGAGGCCGGCGCGGGCGCCGAGGCTGCCCACCACGGCCGACGGCGCGATGCCGCAGGCCTCGAGGTAGGTCGAGATGCCGATGCCGCGCAGCTTGCCGTTCTTCTTGGATTCCGCCCGGCGCGCCTCGAAGCCGGCCCAGTCGGCCGTCTTCAACGCCTGTTCCAGGGTCGAGTGGTAGTCGCCGCTGTCGTACTGCAGCGCCACCGGCGTCTGGTAGGGGAAGGCGTTGGTCGGGATGAAGTTCTTCCGGCGCAGTTCGACCCGGTCCATCTTCATCTCGCGCGCGGCCTTTTCCACCAGGCGCTCGAGCAGATAGGTCGCCTCCGGCCGGCCGGCGCCGCGATAGGCGTCGACGCAGACGGTGTTGGTGAAGACGGCCTTCACCTCGGCATAGATCGCCGGCGTGGTGTACACGCCCGCCAGCAGGGTGGCGTAGAGATAGGTCGGCACGCAGGGCGCGAAGGTCGAGAGATAGGCGCCCATGTTGGCGATGGTGCTGACCCGGAGGCCGAGGAACTTGCCGTCCTTGTCCATCGCCAGCTCGGCATGGCTCACATGGTCGCGGCCCTGCGCGTCGGTGATGAAGGACTCGCTGCGCTCCGCCGTCCACTTGATCGGCCGGCGCACCTTCTCCGACGCCCAGGTGACCAGAGCTTCTTCCGCGTAGTGGAAGATCTTGGAGCCGAAGCCGCCGCCGACATCCGGGGCCACGACCCGCAGCTTGTGCTCCGGGATCTGCAGCACGAAAGCGCCCATCAGCAGGCGGATGACGTGCGGGTTCTGGCTGGTGGTGTAGAGCGTGTATTCGCCGGTGGCGCGGTCATAGTCGCCGACTGCCGCGCGCGGCTCCATGGCATTGGGAACCAGGCGCTGGTTCACCAGATCGATCTTGGTGACATGCGCTGCCTTGGCGAAGGCCGCGTCCGTCGCCGCCTTGTCGCCGATATGCCAGTCGTAGCAGACGTTGTTCTTCGCGTCGGCCCAGACCTGCGGCTTGCCCGGCTTGTCGGCATCGCCCGTGGAGATGATCGCCGGCAGCTCCTTGTAGGTGACGTCGATCTTCTCCGCCGCGTCCTTCGCCTGGGCATAGGTCTCGGCGATGACGAGCGCCACCTGGTCGCCGACATGGCGCACGCGGTCCTTGCACAGCGGCAAATGCGGCGGCTCGATCATCGGGGAGCCGTCCTTGGAATGGATCTGCCAGCCCGCGGGCAGGCCGCCCTTGTCGTAATCGGCGCCGGTCAGGATGGCGACGACGCCGGGCGCCGCGCTCGCGGCCGACGTGTCGATCTTGACGATCTCGGCATGCGCGTGCGGCGAGCGCAGGATGTAGCCGTAGGTCTGGCCCGGGCGGTTGATGTCATCGGTGTAGGTGCCGCGGCCGGTCAAGAAACGGAAGTCTTCCTTGCGCTTGACGGAAGCGCCGATGCCGGTAGCTGTGGGAGCGTTCATGGCTTCACCCCTTCATCGCGGCTGCGCCGGCCTTAACGGCCTTGACGATGTTGTGATAGCCGGTGCAACGGCAGATGTTGCCTTCCAGGCCATCGCGAATCTGCTCTTCGCTCGGGTTCGGATTGTTCTTCACCAGGTCGATGGCGCTCATCACCATGCCGGGGGTGCAGAAGCCGCACTGCAGGCCGTGATTGTCGCGGAAGGCTTCCTGCATCGGGTGCAGGGCGTCGCCTTTCGCCAGCCCTTCGATCGTCGTGACGTTCGTGCCGGCCGCCTGCACCGCGAGCAGGGTGCACGCCTTCACCGCCTTGCCGTCGACATGGACGACGCAGGCGCCGCATTGGCTGGTATCGCATCCGACATGCGTGCCGGTGAGGCCAAGCTTGTCGCGCAGCAATTGTGTGAGCAAAGTGCGTGCTTCGACTTGCGCCGAGACGCGCTTGCCGTTCACCGTCAGTTCCACGGTCGGCATCAGTACCCTCCCAGAGTGATGTGACGGCGTCGCCGTCACCGCGAGCGACCGGTTGAGCCGGTCTTCATTTCCAACGCCATAGTTTAACGGCCCCGCTCGTCCGCGTGTCAAGCGAACTGCGGTGCCGGGTATGACGCGGCGATGAAATCAGCCTCCCGCGGCTGCGAGCTTTCGCCTCATTGCAGCAACGGGGTACTACCGCAGGCGGGTTTTCATCGGGTAGCGACCCAGGCGAGCACAGCTATGACCACGGCTGTCACCCCCACGATCCAGACCCAGGGCGACAGGCCTTGCCTGCTCTCGGTTGCCGCATTTGTAGGCAGTGGCGTGGCGGGCGGGGTTGCGTCCGGCGCGAGGGCGGGCGCGGCTTCCTGCGCCGGGCTGGCAGTCGCGCCGGCGCTTTTCATCGCTTCGGCGGCGAAGGCGGCGAAGAATTCGTCCGCCAGCTTGCGGGCACTGCCCTCGACCAGGCGCGAGCCGATCTGCGCCAGCTTGCCGCCGATCTGGGCGTCGACCTTGTAGTGCAGGATGGTGGCGGCGCCGTTCTCGACGGATTCCAGGCTGACCTTGGCGCCGCCCTTGGCGAAACCTGCGGCACCGCCCTGGCCTTCGCCGGAGATGGTGTAGCCGTTCGGCGGATCGATGTCGCTCAAGGTCACCTTGCCGCCGAAGCCGGCCTTCACCGGGCCGATCTTGGCAACGACCTTGGCGACGAATTCGGTGTCGGAGGTCTTGTTCAGCTCCTCGCAGCCGGGGATGCAGGCCTTCAGCACCGCGGGGTCATTCAACGCGGCCCAGACCGCCTCGCGCGCCGCAGCGATGCGATAGTCTCCGGTCAGATCCATGTTCGGCTCTCCCAAATCGTCCGCGGTCATCGAAGCGAATCTTGACATCTTGTCAAGCAACGTCGGACCTTGCCGCCATGATCCGAGCCCGGTTCTCACGCGCCGTCGCGGGCGCATTCCTGTTGCTGCTGGCGGTCCTGGTGCCGTCGGCCGGCCCGGCCCTGGCGCTGCCGCAGACCGAATTGCTGGTGGAGACCGCCTCCAGCCAATTCCGCTTCGAGGTCGAGATCGCCGACGACCCGTCGGAACGCGCCCAGGGCCTGATGTTCCGCGAGACGCTCGCCGACAATGCGGGGATGCTGTTCCTCTATCCGGAGCCGCAGAAGGTCGAGTTCTGGATGAAGAACACGCCGCTGTCGCTGGACATCGTCTTCGTGCGCCAGGACGGCACCATCGCCCGCATCGCCGAGCGCACCACGCCCTTCTCCGAGGCGACGATTCCCTCGGGGGAGGCCATCATCGCGGTGCTGGAGGTGAAGGGCGGGCTGATGCGGGAGCTCGGCATCGCCGTGGGCGACCGGCTGCGGCAGCCGCAATATTTCAGCAACTGACCAGCACCGCCTGCCGGTCCCCCCGGCCTCGACGGCTGCAGCCAGATTGGACCTCGGATTTATTCCGCTTCGGGCGGCACGAAGACGTATTGGTTGCCGGTCTCGAGCGAGCTCTGGGCCACCGTCTTGCGGCGGGTCTGGTCGTTGACGCAGATGATGTGCGCGTAGGGCGTGCCGTCGATGCCGTCGAACAGCGAGGCCACTTCCCACACCAGATAAGGGATGCCGGCCGTATGATAGCGCGCTCCGACCGAGATCGGCGCCTGCCTCTGAGTCTTGAACGGATTGATCATGCCTGTGTCGGACGCTGCCGATGCTCTCTCTTCCCGAGAGCGGAAAGAATACCATAAGGCCTGTCCGGCGCTCAACAAAGCCCCGGCGCTGAAATTATTGCCCAATTTCGTCCGATTACTCATCACGCATTCCTCAGATACCAGTCATAGTCGAGTTCGGTGACCCGGGAGAAGAAGCGGGCCTGCTCGGTCCGCTTCACCGCCACGAAGACGCGGTGGAAGTCCGCGCCGAAATAGTCGCGCATCAGCCCGGACCCGGCGAATAGGTCCAGGGCTGCGAACCAATTCCCAGGCAGCTTCGAGCCCATTTCCGCCGCTTTTGCGTAGCCGTTGCCCTCGATCGGCGGTCCGGGGTCGATCCGATGCTTCAGCCCGTGATGGATCGCCGCCAGCAGCGCCGCCACCGCCAGATAGGGATTGGCATCGGCGCCGCAGACGCGATGCTCGATGTGACGGGTCGGCGCCGGCCCGGCCGGCACGCGGAAACTGACGGTGCGGTTGTTGATTCCCCAGGTCGGCGCCACCGGCGCATAGGAATTGGCGCGAAAGCGGCGGTACGAATTGGCATTCGGCGCGAACACCGCCATCGAGTCGTTGAGCAGCGCGCCCATCCCGCCGACCGCGAATTTGAGCAGCTCGGTACCCTCCGGCGCCTCGCTGGCGAAGGCGTTGCGGCCCGCCTTGTCGGCCAGGCTGACATGCAGGTGCATGCCGCTGCCGGCGATGTCGGAGAACGGCTTGGCCATGAAGGTGGCCTCGACGCCGTGCTTGATGGCCACACCCTTCACAGCGCGCTTGTACATGATCGCCTCGTCCGTCGCGCGCAGCGCATCCGGCCGGTGCCGCAGGGTCAGCTCGAGCTGGCCCGGGGCATATTCCGAAATTGCGGTCTCCACCGGGATGCCCTGGGTGTCGCAGGCGGCGTAGAGGTCGCGGAAGAACGGGCCGAGATCGTCCAACTCGCGCAGGCCATAGACCTGGATGTCCCATGGGCGATAGCCGGTGACCGGGGAGGCCGGCGGCCGCTTTTCCCCGGACGGCCCGTCGGCGCGGTCGAGCAGATAGAATTCGAGCTCGCAGGCGATGACCGGGACCAGGTCAAATTCCTGGAACCGCTCGATCACCCGCCGCAGCACATGGCGCGGATCGTAGACGCAGGGTGCGCCGTCCAGTTCGTAGACGCTGAGGATGACCTGGGCGAAGTTGTCGCCGAGCCAGGGCGCCCGTACCAAGGTCCCCGGGACCGGCTTGCCCAGCCGGTCGGCATCGCCGTCGGCCCAGACCAGGCCCGTCTCCTCGACGTCCTCGCCGGTGATGTCGAGAGCCAGCATGGTGCCGGGCAGATAGCGCCCATGCTCGTAGATCGCCAGCAGGTCGTGGCGGCGCAGGTTCTTGCCGCGCGGCACGCCGCTCTGGTTGGTGAAGACGATCTGGATGAACTCGATGTCGGGGTTCTTGGCCAGGAATTCCTTGGCCTCGTCGACATCGGCGACCATTCTGCTCATGATATGCGGTGTACCCCTGATCTTTCGGTTGGCCGGCCGCTCAGGCCAGCAATTCGCCGATGCAGCCGCCCACTGCCGCGACAAGGCGATCGACCTGGTCGGCGGACGTCGCCGGGCTGACCAGCGTCATGTTGTGGAACGGCGCGATGATGAAGCCGCGGTTCAGCAAATAGAGGTGGATGGCGAGTTCCAGCTTGGGATGCATCGCCGCCTGGGCCTCGGTGCCATTGCGCGGCCGGTTCGGGGCGCAGACGAATTCCGCCCGGGCGCCGACATTGGACACGTGCCAGGGCAGCCCGGCCTTCTTGATCTTCGCCTCGATCCCCCGCGCCAGACGCTCGGACATCGGCAGCATGTGGTCATAGGCGGCCGGCGTCACGACCTGTTCCAGGTTGGCGCGCATGGCGTGCAGCGCCAGGGCGTTGGCGCTGAGCGTGGTGCCCATGCCGGAATAGCCGGGCTGGTTCGCGGCCTCGGCCTTACGCATCCGCGCCTCGATCTCGGCGGTGAAGCCGAAGACCGAGCAGGGGATGCCGCCGGCGATCGGCTTGCCCACGGTCAGGAAGTCGGGCTCCAGCTGGTGGGTGCGGGTATAGCCACCGAAGCCGGTGGAGATGGTGTGCGTCTCGTCGATCACCAGCAGGGTGCCGTGCTTGCGGGTGAGCGCGCGCAGGCCGGCGAGGAAGCCATCCGCGGGGAGAACCATGCCGATATTGGTCAGTGCCGGCTCGGTCAGCACGCAGGCTACGTCGCCCTCGGCCAGCGCCGACTCGATCGCCGCTAAATCGTTAAATTCCACCACCTTGGTGAACTGCGTTACATCGAAAACTTGGCCGAGGAGGCCGGGCCGGTGAATGGCCCTGCCGTCCTTCAGGCGCACGAAGGTGTCGTCGGCCGCGCCGTGATAGCAGCCGTGAAAGACGAGGATCTTGGGGCGCCGCGTGATGGCCCGGCACCAGCGGATGACGAAGCGGTTGGCGTCGGTCGCGGTCGTCGCCGCCTGCCAGTATGGCAGGCCAAACATCCGGGCGAGCAGTTCCCCCACCGCCGGCACGTCCTCGGTCGGCAGCATGTAGGTGAGGCCCCGGGCCGCCTGCTCGGCCACCGCCTTGGCGACCGGCTCCGGCGAGTGGCCGAACATCGATCCGGTGTCGCCGAAACAGAAGTCGTCATAGGCGTGGCCGTCGACATCCTGAAGCCGCGCGCCCTTGGCGCTGGCCACGTAGATCGGGAAGGGGGTGCCCCAATCGAGCATCCAGTGCATCGGCACGCCATGGGCCCAATGCGCCTTGGAGCGTTCCGCCAAGTCGCGCGAGCGCGGATGGCGCTGGACGAACAGGTCCTGCTCCCGCTGCAACATCGCTTCAATCTTGACGTTCGGAACGCCGGCTTCCCGGTTCTGCATTTCAGACGCAACTCCCCGCCACGACGGCGGCAGAGTGATAGCTGGGCATAAGGTGATGCCGCAAGGGGTGGCGGAAGCGCGCCCAAGGGCACCCGGGCGCTTCGGCATAGGCAATCGCGATTGATCAATAAATATCGTATATTCAATTGGTTATAATCGATTTCTCATGGCAAGATTAGCTAACCATTGCGGACTTGCTGTGTTAAAATTCGTCGCCGTTGCCGCGATCTTCTTGGGGAAGTGCGGGCGGAGGGTTGGCCGATGGATAAAGAGGGCAAGGATCTGCGCCGCTACCCGCGTTTCGACTTCGGGGGTACGGCCATGCTGGTTTTCGACGACGCCGAGAAGCGCCGGACGCTGGCGATCACCAACTACCGCAACATCTCGAAGGCGGGGGCCTGCGTCATCACCCCCGACGCACAGCATATTGCCGTCGGCACGCAGTTGCTGCTGATGCCCGAGCGCTACCGGCGCAAGCGCGAGGCGGTGGTGGTCGATCTCGGCGCCGGCCGGCTGCACCTGCACATCCCGCGGACCGACGAGTTCACCGATTTCGAATTGGCGGAAGTGCTGCAGCGGCTGCAGGCCGTGCTGGACAAATAGCGTCTGAAGCTAGTCCTTGTCGGGCATGCCGACGCCCGGTTCGCAAAGCTGGCTCACCACCAACAGCCCGCGAAAGCTCACCGCGACATGCGAGGGCGTCAGGCGCACCACGGTGCCGATGGTCGGCCCGCAATGCGGCAAGTCCACCGAGACCAGATCGCCGACGGCGACCTTGCGATCGGTGTGCAGCAGCGCGCCGCCCGCGGACACGTCCACCAGCTTGCACGGCGCCGATTGCCCGTTGAACGACAGGGCCGCCGGCAGGTCGACCGAATAGCGTGGGAAGGCCCGGCGGTCGGCGGTCGCGTCGTGGCGCTGACGATTCTGGTGGGGCTGCATCGGGTCTTCATCCTGGACCATGGCGCTCGGCCGGATACTGCCGGGCATCCGTTAACAAAGCTTTGCCCCGCCACTTTTCCGGCCCGGAACAGCCGTTTGGCCTAGGCTCGGCTGCGGCGGGCGGAGAGCACCTGGAAGCGCCAGCCGAGCGCCAGAGCGGCGGCGCCCAAGGCGGCGATCAGGGCCCAGGTCAACGCACTGGGGCCGAGTTCATGACGGTAACCCCACCAATACCCCGCCGGGACACCAATGATCCAGAAACTAAACCCGTAAATGACCGTCGGCAGCAGCGTGTCGGCGCAACCGCGCAGCGCCCCCATCAGCACGCCCTGCAGGCTGTCGACGACGACCAGGACACTGACGATGCCCGCCAGCAGCGGCACCAGATCGGCAAGCACCACGGGATCGTTGGTCAGGATGCGCGCCGCCGGTTCGGCGAACAGCGCCGTCAGCACGCCGGCCAGAGTCATGACCGCGCCGGACAGCGCGACGGCGATCCATCCGGCCCGCTGGGCGCTTTTCCAGTCATCCCGCCCCACGGCATTGCCAACCCGGACCGCCGCGGCGGTGGCGATGCCGATGGTGAGCATGTAGACGAAGCTGGTGTAGTTGATCGCCGCATACATGGTGGCGAGCGAGACCGGTCCGAGCCAGCCGGAGATGTTGACGATCATGGCGAAACAGGCGGTCTCCAATCCGATCGCCGCCGCCAACGGCAGGCCGAGCCGCAGCAGCGACAGCATGCCGGCAAAGCCGTGCGACAGCCTGGCCGAAACGCCGTAGCGCCGGCGGTCGACCAGCAGCAGCACCAGCAGAATGCCGCCAAGGCCGAGTATCCAGCGGGTGACGCTGGTGCCAATGGCGACGCCGAGCACGCCCAGCGCGGGGAAACCGAAGGCGCCGTTCGCCAGCGCATAGGCGAGGGCGGCGTTCAGCAGATTGGCGACCAGCATCAGCAACATCGGCGGGATTGGCCGGCTGATCCCCTCGAGGAAATGCGCGCAGGCGATGAAGACCAGCAGGCCCGGCATGCCGAGGCCGAGCGCCTGGAGAACCGGGCCGCCTGCCTCGGCGACCTCCGCCGGCTGGCCCAGCCAGGCGCCGAGAATAGTGGTCCCGGGCGCCAGCAACAGCGCATAGAGGCTGCCGATCAGCACTGCCAGCAGCACGCCCAGGCGCCAGATCTGGCCGCACTCCGACGACTTGCCGGCGCCGTCGAGCTGCGCCGTGCGCACGATCACCCCGATCAACAAGCCGACTGCCGCGGTCTGCAGCACGGTCTGCGCCACCAAGGCGGCACCAAGGGCGGCCAGCTGCAGTCCCGCGAAGGTCAGATGGCCGACGATCGACGTGTCGACCGTCAGCATCAGGACCAGCCCGGCGCGCGACAGCATGACGGGCACTGCCAGCCGCGCCGTCTCGCGTAAGTGGCAGGCGAGGCCGTTTTCGCCGGTTGGCATTTCGCCGGGGGAGCTGGGGGCTGTCATTGGGGGCTGGGGCGAGCCTGCGGAAAGCGCGGTTTGAGGGGTTATTAACCCTTTCAAACTCAAGATCAATATAATGTTCATCGCTTGCCCTGGCTGCGCGGGCGATAGCAGAAATTCGGAGCCAGCCGTGTCGGTTCTGGGACTATTGAAGCGGAAACCCGAGCCCGAGGGGCCGAAAGCGCCGTTCAAGCAGCGCTTTCTTGCCTGGTGGGACGGAGTCGAATTGCCGCCGCCGGAACCGAAGCCGGCGGCGCCTCCACCCGCGCCTGAGCCGCCGCCGCCCCTGATCAAGCTCGAGCCGTGGGAGACGCCCGTCATCCGCGTGATGCAGGCGATCTGGGGCGAAGGCTTCAATGGGCCGGGCGGTGCCCCCTTCGTGCTCGACCTGGTGAAGCCTTTCGCCATCAACAATTCGATGTCGCTGCTGGATTTCGGCTGCGGGCCGGGCGGCGGCGCCCGCGCCATTACCAAGGAATTCGACGTCTGGACCACCGGCGTGGAACGCGACAAGGCGCTGGCCGAACTGGGCAAGCTGCTCTCCACCCGCGCCGGGCTCGAACGCAAGGCGGACATCCAGCCCTATGACCACGACAATTTCGTGCAGCGCTCGGGCGGCTTCGACTGCATCCTGACGATGGAGACGATGTACAAGTTCGACCAGCGCGAAGTCATCCTGGCGCGCCTGGAAAACAGCCTGAAGACCCGCGGCCAGCTGTCGGTGACCGACTATCTGCGGGGCGACAAGACCCCGGCCGACGACCCGCTGATCAAGGCGGCGCTGGGGTCGGCGCCGCCGCTCTGGACCAAGGCGGAATACGAGAAGCGATTCACCGAGCTGAAGTTCGACTTGCGGGTCAGCGAGGACATCACCGACAAATACCGCGCCATGGTGCTCGAAGCGCTGGACCAGGTGACCAGGACCCGCGATGGCAAGTCGGTCATCCGCACCTTCCCCGAGGAGTTCCTGTCGGTGGCGGAAAGCTGGGGCCGCCGGGTCGCCGCCATGGAGGGTGGGGCGCTCAAGGTGTTCCGGTTCTACGGAATCAAGATGGGGTCCACCCCCATGATGTCGAACTGGTAGAATTTCCAAGCAATTTCAATATATTGGGCGACGCAGGGCGCAAGTTGACAGGTGCGGCCTCAATCTCTATGTTCCGCGCCCGACCGAGATACCGGATTTAGAGGACCGACCCATGAAGATCGTCAACTCGCTGAAATCGGCGAAGCGCCGGCACAAGGACTGCCGCGTTGTGCGCCGCAAGGGCCGGGTCTATGTGATCAACAAGACCAACCCGCGCTACAAGGCACGGCAAGGCTAGTTAGACCTGGGCTGATGACCAGCCCGGTTTGAGTACAAGCTCGCCGCTTTGACGAATTCAACCGCGCCGGCCGCAAGGTCGGCGCGGTTTTCGTTTGGCCAAGGTGCTTCCGCCCGCCGTCATCCGGTCCCATAGTAGCCGCGTCGCGAATCTGGGAGCGGATGTCGCCATGCTGCTGATGCCGGAACTGGACCAGGCGGTGCTCGCCGACCGGGCGCGGATCGAGGCCGATCTGCGCGGGCTGCTGGCGCCGGATTCAGTCATCACGGCACCGGCGGCCCTGAAGGCCTATGAATCCGATGCGCTGACGGCCTATCGCCAGCCGCCCATGGTGGCGGTGCTGCCGGCCAATACGGCGGAGGTCGCGGCCGTGCTGCGCTATTGCCGTGGGCGCGGGATCAAGGTGGTGCCGCGTGGCGCCGGCACCTCGCTCTCCGGCGGCGCGCTGCCGCTCGGCGATGGCGTGCTGCTCGGCATGGGCAAGTTCAACCGCATCCTCGACATCGACCTGGAGAACCGCTGCGCGGTGGTGCAGCCTGGGGTGCCCAACCTCGCCATCAGCCATGCGGTGGCCGATGCCGGCTTCTACTACGCGCCCGATCCGTCGAGCCAGATTGCGTGCACCATCGGCGGCAACGTGGCGGAGAATTCCGGCGGCGTGCATTGCCTGAAATACGGCCTTACCACCAACAACCTGCTCGGCCTCGAGGTCGCGCTGATCGACGGCGAGGTGATCCGGGTCGGCGGCAAGCATCTGGATGCCGCCGGCTACGACCTCATGGGCATCCTGACCGGCTCGGAAGGCCTGCTGGGCGTGGTGACGGAAGTGACTGTGCGCCTGCTGCGCCGGCCGCCGACGGCGCGCGCGCTGCTGGCCGGCTTCGCCAGCAACGAGGCGGCGGGCGAGGCGGTCGCCGCCATCATCGCCGACGGCATCATCCCGGCTGGCATGGAGATGATGGACCGGCCGGCGATCCACGCGGTCGAGGATTTCGTCCATGCGGGTTATCCGCTGGATGTCGAGGCGCTGATGATCGTCGAGCTCGACGGTACCGCGGCCGAGGTCGACGAGCTGATGGGGCGCGTGAAGGCGATCGCCGAACAAAAGGGTGCGCGCTCGCTGCGCTATTTTTCGGAATACGCCGGCGGGCTTACGCAATTGGGAGAGATTCAGGGAACTGCCTTCGACCAGGGTGAAGGTTGGACGGGCGCAACAATATGTACCAACCTTTCAGGATGTACAGGTGTTCAGGATCTGACCATTAACAATGTTGTTCGCAGCGTAGCAGCAGGGACGCCGCAACTTGAAATCGTTCTTACGGGACGGTCCGAAATTCGTCATGATGCAGAAGTGTGGGCCGGCCCTGATGTGGGCTCCCTGCGATTATTGACAACCACCTCATTCTTTGGTTTTGAAACTCCGAACCTCGCGCTGCCCCTCACGCTGTCAGACATTGGGTCCAGTGGCAACCTGGCGGTCAGGGTAAGATTGCTTACATCCGCAGTGGACATCATCAGCGTTGCTTCGGTCAAAGTAACCTTTTCACAAAATTTTGACATCACCGCACTTAGCGAAAAAGTATTCAATCTTCAGCCCAATGGAATTAATAAGTCGTATGTCGAAATATTGAATGCACCTGCGGGTGCGAGGATCTGGGACATTACAGACCGGAATAATGTGGGAACGATTGGCACCGTCAACGTTTCTGGCGGTATTGGCGCAGTGGTGCCAGAAACACTTAATGGAAGAAAATTGTATGTGACCGGTTCGACACTCACGGCTTCGCTTACCAAAGTAAGCTTCCGTTCACTGAGTTCACGCGACTTTGTGATCATTTCACATCGATCATTGATGAAACCGGCGCTTGGTTATGGAAATCCCGTACAATCATACGCCGCGTACCGCGCGTCATCTGCCGGTGGTGGTTACGACAC
>JBGAGP010000130.1:0-13499 GCA_044226685.1 Dongiaceae bacterium | reverse complement strand
ATCAAGGACGGCGCCGTCGTCATCGATGTCGGCATCAACCGCATCGAGAAGGACGGCAAGGGCAAGCTGGTGGGCGATGTCGACTACGCCAGCTGCTATCCCAAGGCCTCGGCCATCACCCCGGTGCCGGGCGGCGTCGGCCCGATGACCATCGCGCTGCTGCTCAACAACACCCTGATTGCCGCCTGCCGGCAGCATGGGGTGAAGCTGCCGGAATAGGCAGTTCTACGCACTGAGGAAGGCCTCGGCGCAGATCCGCCAGGCGCCGTCCGCGCCGCGGCGATAGGTCAGCATCGCCACGCCGTCGCCGGCGCTGCTGCCATAGGTCTCCAGCGCATAACCCAGATCGCCGCTTGCCTCGGCGTGGAACGCGGTCAGCCGCGTGATCTTCAGTCCGCTCGCGATATCCCGCGCGGTGACCGCCTCGATGGCGGCCCTTCCATGCACCGGCGCCTGGCCGGGCACCAGGTAGTAGGCGTCCTCGGTATAGGTCGCGCAGGCCCCAGCGGCGTCGCCGCGCTGATAGGCGGCGAGGAACTGGTGTTCCAAAGTGGTCACGTCGTCGCGAAATGCCATGTCATCCCCCCCTCAGTTGCGAATACCAGCAGGGAACGTTGCCGGGGCGACGCAGGTCAATTGCACGCCGATGTCTGATTTCACGTCCGCGAAAATATCTTGACCCTTTCGCTATCCTGATGGTTCGATGGGCGGCACAGGGAAGCGAGCCGCGACCCTGAAGGGGCGGCAATGGTCCGGAGCGACAATCGTATCGGCCAGTATTTGATGCTGGCGCCGCTCGGCATCTCGGCGGTGCTGGTGGTGCTGCTGTCGCTGGCGCTGATCGTGGCGCTGAGCCTGCAGCGGGTCGACCCGACGCTGCTGTTCACCGAATTCACCCTGACGGCCTATCGCGAGAACGTGCTGCAGCCGCTGTTCTGGCGCGTGCTGGCGCGGTCGATCGCGATCTCGGCGGCGGTCACCGCGGCCACCTTGCTGATGTCCTATCCGGTCGCCTATTTCATCGCCTTCAAGGGCGGGCGGCACAAGGCGCTGATGCTGGTGCTGATCACCGCGCCCTTCTTCACCTCGTACCTGCTGCGCATCTTCGCCTGGAAGATCATCCTCGGCTTCAACGGCGTGGTGAACTCGGCGCTGAAGACCGCGGGCCTGATCGAGGCGCCGCTGCAGTTCCTGGTCTACAACTCGTTCTCGGTGGTGGTGGCGCTGACCCACGCCTATCTCGCCTTCGCCGTGCTGCCGATCTACGTGGCGCTGGAGCGCATCGACAAGTCGCTGGTCGAATCGGCAAGCGATCTGGGCGCCCGGCCCTTCGCCAATTTCCGCCAGATCACCCTGCCGCTGTCGATGCCGGGCGTGATCGCCGCGGCGCTGCTCATCTTCGTGCCGACGGTCGGCGACTACATCACCCCGACCCTGGTCGGCGGGCCCGGCGGCACCATGATCGGCAATTTGATCCAGGCGCAATTCGGCAAGGCGAATGACTGGCCGGCGGGCTCGGCGCTCTCGGTCACCGTGATCCTCTCCATCGGCGTGCTGCTGGCGCTGATCGCCGGCGGCGCCAGGCTCTATCGCCGGCCGGCGCGGGGGGCGGCATGACCGCGCGCGGCGCCAGCATGACCACGGGTCCGGACGCCGCCACCGGGCGACGCCGGAAGGTGCCTTACGCGCTCGACCTGGTGGAGCGGCGCTGGCTCCAGGCCTATGTGCCGCTGTTCGCCGCGCTGCTCTATCTGCCGTCCTTCTTCATCCTGCTGTTCAGCCTGAATGACGGCATCTACGTGGCCTTTCCGCTGAAGGGCTTCACCATCGTCTGGTACGAGAAGATGGCGGCGAACGGCCCGCTGCTGCAGGCGGCCGGCAACAGCTTCACCGTCGGCCTGTTCGCGGCCACGCTGGCGACCGTCTTCGGCACGCTGGGCGCCTTCGCCATCGTGCGCTTCCGTCTGCCGCTGGCCAAGCCGATCTCGGTGCTGGCCAACCTGCCGCTGCTGATTCCCGCCGTCATCCTCGGCATCGCCATGCTGGTGCTGCTGCGCGCGCTGGGTTTCGACAACTCGCTGTGGGCGATCGCCTGCGGGCATGTGGTGGTGTGCACCCCCTTGAGCGTGTCGGTGATGCTGAGCCGCTTCGTCGATCTCGACCCGGCGCTGGAGGAGGCAGCACTCGACCTCGGCGCCAACGAGCGCAAGACCTTCTTCGTCATCACCCTGCCGCTCAGCCTCTCGGCCATCGCCTCCTCCTTCATCCTCTGCTTCACCACCTCTTTCGACGAGTTCGTGGTGGCCTTCTTCCTGTCGGGGCCGGAACAGACCCTGCCGCTCTACATCTGGGGCCAGCTCCGCTTCCCCACCACGCTGCCGATGATCCTGGCGCTGGGCTCGGTGGTGCTGGGCGCCACCCTGGTGCTGGTGGTGCTCAGCGAATGGCTGCGGCGCCGCGGTCCCCGGGTGGCGTCCTGAGGTATTCCATGCGTGAGTCTGAAATCCAACGACTTGAACGACCAGCAAAGGAGATTGTCATGCATATCCGAAGACTGACGCTGTCGAGCACGACGGCGATGCTCTCCATCGGCCTTCTGCTCGCCGCCTGCGGCGAGGAGAAGAAGGCGGAGCAGGCGGCCGAAACCGCCGCCCCCGCGGCGACGGAAGCGGCGCCCGCCGCCACCGAAAGCGCGCCGGCCGCCAGTACCGAGACGGCCTCGACCGCGGCCCCCGCGCCGGCGCCGGCGGAAGGCGACAAGCTCAACTACTTCACCTGGAGCGGCTACGAGGTGCCGGACCTGCAGAAGGACTTCGACGCCCAGCATCCCGGCGCCTTCAGCGCCACCATGTTCGGCGACGACGACGAAGCCTTCACCAAGGTGAAGGCCGGCTTCAAGCCCGACATCGCCCATCCCTGCTACGACAAGCTGGAGCACTGGAAGGAAGCCGGCCTGATCGAGCCGATGGAAAAGGCCAGGATCAAGAACTGGGACAAGGTGTTCCCGGTGTTCCGCGACCTGCCCGGCGTCGAGGACGGCGACAAGCTGTGGATGGTGCCGTGGGACTGGGGCAACGTCTCCATCACCTACCGCACCGACCTGATCCCCGACGCGGAACAGAGCTGGAAGCTGCTCTGGGACCCGAAATACGCGGGCAAGGTGGCGACCATCGATTCGATCCACGACACGCCGCTGGTCGCGGCCGTGCTGGCCGGCGTCGACCCCTTCAACATGGACGACGCGGCCATCGCCAAGGTCAAGGAAGAGCTGGTGAAGCAGCGCGAGATCGTGAAGATGTACACCACCGACATGACCTCGGTGGAGCAGGCGCTGGCCTCCGGCGAGCTGGTCGCGGCGATGACCTGGAACGCCTCCGCCGTCGCGCTGAAGAAGCAGGGGATCAAGGTCGAGTACATGAACCCCAAAGAAGGCATGATGACCTGGGTCTGCGGCTACGTGATGATCAAGGACACGCCGCACAAGGACCTGGCCTATGACTTCATCAACGCGCGCCTCGGCACCGAGCCGGGCAAGTGGCTGGTGGAGAATTACGGCTACGGCGCGTCGAGCAAGGATTCGATGGGCGCGGTGGCGCCGGCGACACTGGAGGAGCTGCGCCTGCCGGCCGATCCCGACGCCATGCTGCGCAGCACCATCTTCATCAAGACCATCCACAACAGCGACAAGATCTCGAAGATGTTCGAAGAGGTGAAGGCGGGCGGCTGATCGTCGCCTTCGTTCCCTCCACCACTCCTTCGTCATGGCCGGGTTTAGCCCGGCCATCCACGAGTCTGCATCCGCCGGTCTGAGGCGCTGATCGAAACTCGTGGATGGTCGGACCAAGTCCGACCATGACGGATGGGGTCATGTTGTGAAGAAGCGAGATCCTCGATGCCGAAAGCCAAGCCCGCTCTGAAAGCCAAGCCGGCGCCGAAGCCGGCGGCCGTGCCGCCGCGCAAGACCGCGCTGGTGTTCAATCCGGCCGACGATCCGCTGGCCGATCTCGAGCTCCGGGTCGGCAAGCACATCCGCGACCTGCGCCTGGCCAAGGGCCTGTCGCTGAGCGAGCTGGCCGCGGAGGTGGAGATCTCGGTCGGCAACCTGAGCGAGATGGAGCGCGGCCTGTCGGTGCCCTCGATCCGCACGCTCTGCCTGCTGTCCAAGGCGCTGGACATCAGTGCCGGGTGGCTTCTGGACCTGCACGCCGAGAGCGGCCTGCCGGACGATCCCTATGTGGTGCGCGCCAGCGCGCGGCAGAGCATCGTCTACAGCAAGGCCGGGGTGGTGAAGCGGCTGGCCTCGCCGCTGCAGCCGGGCAATCTGCAGATGCTGCTGGTGGAGATCGAGCCCGGCGCCGGCTCCGGCGAGGGCGGCTATTCCCATGCCGGCGAGGAATGCGGCTATGTCCAGGAGGGCATCCTCAACCTGTGGATCGAGGGCGCCAGGCGCACCCTCAGCCAGGGCGATTCCTTCCGCTTCCTGTCGACCAAGGTCCACCGCTTCGAGAATCCCGGCAACGTGCTGACCCGGGTGCTGTGGATCACCTCGCCGCCGCTCTATTGACCCGCGCTTTGCGGGGGCGGGGCCAGCCCCCTTTTACCAGTTGGAAAGACTTGGCTGCCTAGGGTTCGCTGGGGCGGTAGCGCATGATCGGGCGGCCGCCTGTCCGGGAACGAGGCCGCCTTGCTCGACGCCAACCGCAACAAGCGAACCAGGAAGAAGATCGCCGTCGCGCTCGACACCGGCGAGGGCGACGAGCTGGTCTACATGTTCGTCTCGCCGGTCGAGCGGATCAGCGACACCCTCAACGACGAACGCGATTTCCTGCCCTTCGAGCGGCCGGATGGCACCTTCATGATGGTGGCGAAGACGCAGATCCGCAGGCTGACCCCGATCGACAGTATCCATCACACCGAGTCCACCGATCCCTATGTGCTGCTGGGTGTCGAACCCGATGCGAGCGACGCGGCGGTCAAGGAAGCCTATCATCGGGCGGTCAGCGCGGTGCATCCCGACCGCGTACATACGCTGGGCCTGCCGCCGGAATTCCTGGAAATGGCGACCCGCCGGGCGGCGCTGCTGAACGACGCCTACCGCAAGATCCGCCAGGCGCGCAAGGAAGCCGCCGCCAAGGACCCAGCCGCCTGACCCGCGCCGCCTGACGCGCACTGCGCGGTCATCCGATCCGCCCCACAGTCCGTATAGGGCCCATGACATCCCTCGTCCTGGCCCTGACGGTCTTCCTCGGCACCCATGTGGCGCTGGCCGAGCAGCCCCTGCGCGGCTTCCTGGTGCGGGCGCTCGGCGAAAGACCCTATCTCTGGGGCTATGGCGCGCTCGCCATCCTGCAACTGCTGTGGATCGGCTGGGCGCTGGATGCCGCGCCGGCCGTTGTCTACTGGCAGCCGCCATCCTGGACCCACGTCGTGCCGCTGCTGGTCATGCCGGTGGCGCTGCTGCTGCTGGTCTGCGGCTTCAGCCAGAACAATCCGACCGCGACCATGGCGCCGGCGCGGGTGGCGCGGCGCGAGGTGGTGGGCGTGCTCGCCATCACCCGCAACCCGGTGATGTGGGGCCTCGGCCTGTGGTCGCTGGCGCACCTCGCGGTGGTGGGCGACACGGCGCAGGCGCTGCGCTTCCTCTGCTTCGCCATCCTGGCGCTCGCCTTCCTGCCGCGCATCGAGGCCAAGCAGCGGGCGAAATGGGGGGCCGCCGCCTGGGCGGATTTCACCGCGCGCTCATCGAACCTGCCGTTCCTGGCGCTGCTGCAGGGTCGCGCCCGTTTGCGCTGGGCCGAGATCGGCTGGCTGCGTGGCGGCGCCGCGCTGCTGCTCTATGTCGCGCTGATCGCCGGCGGGCACGAGAAGCTGACCGGCGTGGCGGCCTGGTAGGCTTCAGTCCTTCTTCGCCGCCACTTCCGAGGGCGGCAGGCGCTCGACCTCGAGCAGGTCGAGGTCGAGGTCCTCGATGGCGATGATCTGATCGACCCTTTCGCCGTCGCTGGACAGCGGGAACATGGCGACCACATAGGGCTTGACCACGCCGTCAATGAACTTGATCTGGCACAGGCCGTAGAGCGGCTGCTTTTCCGCGGCGATGGTCCGGTAGGTTCCCGGCCAGTCGGTGCCGAGCTCGGAGACGAAATCCATCTCGTCCAGGTAGTGGCCGCTGTAATCGAGGCCGGCATTCTCCGCCGCCTTGGTGCCGACCAGCTTGTAGAGCACGCGGAACGGCTCGTATTCCAGGCGGGTCAGGATGACGTTGGGCAGCAGGTCCTTGAACTCGCTGGGGTCCATGTCGGCGCGCGAGGGCAGCATCCGGTCGCCCTTCTTGCCGGACCAGTATTTGAACATCCGCCGGGCGCGGGTCGAGGGAACCTCGTCGATGCTGCGATAGCGCTCCACCGGCGGGTTCCCCTTTCCTAGCCGCGGCCGCGCTTCAGCAGCCGCAATCTGAGCGCATTGAGCTTGATGAAGCCCGCCGCATCGCGCTGGTCATAGACCTGGTCTTCCTCGAAGGTCACATGGGCCAGGCTGTAGAGGCTCTTCGGCGACTTGCGGCCGACGACGGTGGCATTGCCCTTGTAGAGCTTCATGCGCACGGTGCCTTCGACATGCTCCTGGCTCTTGTCGATCAAGGCCTGCAGCATCTCACGCTCCGGGCTGAACCAGAAGCCGTTATAGATGAGCTCCGCATAGCGCGGCATGATCTCGTCCTTGAGATGCGCAGCACCCCGATCCAGCGTGATGCTCTCGATGCCGCGATGGGCGAAATGCAGGATGGTGCCGCCCGGCGTCTCGTAGATGCCGCGCGACTTCATGCCGACGAAGCGGTTCTCCACCAGGTCGAGGCGGCCGATGCCGTTGGCCTTGCCCAGCGCGTTCAGCCGGGTGAGCAGGGCGGCCGGCGACAGCGTCTCGCCGTCGATGGAGATCGGATCGCCCTTCTTGAAGCCGATCTCGATATAGGTCGCCTTGTCGGGCGCGGCCTCGGGCGAGATGGTGCGCTGATAGACGAATTCCTCCGGCTCGTGCCAGGGGTCTTCCATCTCCTTGCCCTCGGAGGAGGAGTGCAGCAGGTTGGCGTCGACCGAGAACGGCGCCTCGCCGCGCTTGTCCTTGGCGATCGGAATCTGGTTCTTCTCGGCGAACTCGATCAACTTGGTGCGGCTGGTCAGTTCCCACTCGCGCCACGGCGCGATGATCTTGATGTCCGGGTTCAGCGCATAGCAGGACAGCTCGAAGCGCACCTGGTCGTTGCCCTTGCCGGTGGCGCCATGGGCGACGGCGTCGGCGCCGGTCTTTCTGGCGATGTCGATCAGGTGCTTGGAGATCAGCGGCCGTGCGATCGAGGTGCCGAGCAGGTATTGGCCCTCATAGAGCGCATTGGCGCGGAACATCGGGAAGACGAAGTCGCGGCAGAACTCTTCGCGCACGTCCTCGATGAAGATCTCCTTGATGCCGAGCATCTCGGCCTTCTTGCGCGCCGGCTCCAGCTCCTCGCCCTGGCCGAGATCGGCGGTGAAGGTCACCACCTCGCAGCCATAGGTCGTCTGCAGCCACTTCAGAATGACAGAGGTGTCGAGCCCGCCGGAATAGGCCAGCACGACCTTTTTGATCTTCTTGCTCATCATCGCCCCGGTTTGGAAAACGGGCGCGAGTATAGGGGCACAGGCCGTGGCCGCAAGGGTGGCCCGGAGCGGGGCCGCCGCGGGGCACCGGAGCGGCAGGCGGTCGCGCCCGGGGCCTGGGTCGCGGCATGAGCGGGGGCGTGGGCGGGGTGGGCCGGAATGCCTAGCGCCCGGTCCGGACCATCCGAATGGCTGAGGTCAGGGAACCGGACCCCCTCAACCAGTTCTTAAACAGTGAGGCGGAGGATGGATCGGCGGCCAGGATCCGGCCGGCGGGCTTCCTCCGGAACCTCGGATCCAGGCATGGTTCTGCCGGCGCGACGGCCGGCCAAGGAGCGGCAAGATGTTGGAATTCAAGGCTCAGGCGCCCGACCATGCGGTCTCCTCCGGGGATGCCTCGGTGAAGATCTCCGAAGCCAACCTGCTGCGGATCGGGACCTCCCGTGACCTCGGGGCCGGCCATCCGGGCTGGTTCGAGCTCGACTTCCTCAGCAAGCTCGCCGCCTTCTTCTCCGCGATGTGGAGCACCGACCGCACGGCCCTGCAGCCGATCCCGGTCCGGGTCCGCGACCGCCGCTAGTCCCGCCGCTCCATCAAGTCGCCGGGTCAAGTCGCCCGGTCAAGTCGCCGGCGGCTTCAGCCCCCAAGCTGCTTCAGCCACGCCTTGGCGGCGTGGTATTCGAACGTGACAACGTTGCAGCCCTCGACCGCCTTCTGAAAGCCCGCTTTGGCCGCGGCGGCATCGCCCGCGAGCGCGTTGCGGTGGCCGACCGAAAAATAGCTGTCGCATCGATCCTCGCGCGCCGCCGACCCGGTCCTGCGCTGGGCGCGGTCCAGAAGCGCGGCATCGCTGATCGTGCCCATGCGGTGCTGCTTGAGCAGGGGCAGCATGGTATCGGTCCGGTCGGAGACGTCTTCGGCCTCGATCGGCGCCAGGTCGCCCTTGCGCAGCTCGGACTCGATCAAGGCGGCGTCGAAGCGGAGGATCGCCGCCGTGTTCTCGTCGTGATCGTTCTCCGCATAATCGTCCGCGGCCGAGCGGAGCAGCGGAATGGCCTTGGCCCGGTCGCCGGCGACGTATTCCAGCATGGCCAGGTTCTCGTCGAAGGAATGAGTCGGGTCCATCGGCGCCATATCGGCAAACAGCTTCAGCGCCTGCGCATATTCGCCGCTTTCGCCGAGCAGGGTGGCGCGCCGGCGATGGCTGAAGGTCCACCCGGGATCGGCCGCGATCGCCTGGTCGATGTCGGCAAGCGCCCCCGGCAGATCCTCCATGAACTCCCGCAGCAACGCGCGACGGTGATAGGCCTCGGCGATGGCGATGGTGTTCTTTGTCTGCACCGCCTCGGCCACGTAGCGGTCGCAACCCTGGGCGCTCACCAGGCGGTTCAGAGCCAGATCGCAGGCTGTCTTTGCTGTCGCCGGCGGCTTCTGCGGGCCCGCGCACCCGGTGAGGCCCAGCGCCAGCAACGCCATGCCGGCCGCCCATCGCATCATTTTCGACTGCCGCATTGGCGCCTCCCTTCAACCCACGCCGCTGGCACCTATCGCTTCAGCCGCTTCAGCAATTCCGAGCAGACCCAGATGCAGCCGACGAAGAACAGCAGCGGCACGCCGGCGATCAGCAGCACGCCCAAGGCATCGGCGCCGCTGCCCATGATTCCGTCGGCCATGACCCCCAACGCGCAGAAGCCGGTGCCGATCAGGCCCAGGATGCTGACGATCATCACCAGGATGGAGACGACGCGCAGCTTGCCGTCGGTGGCCGGGGGCGGGGTGGCGGGTGACGCCCCGGGTAGCGGCGGGCTCGATGGCGGCGTGTCGGTCACGTTAGTCTCCCCCTATTCGGCGAATTCACGGCTCACGGCCGGCGCCGGTTCGCTCCAGCCGAGCTCGCGCCGGATGCGCTTGTCGGTACCGTCGCGGTAGAGCAGGTTGTAGGTGTCGAACGGGATAATGCGTTGCTCCGGCGTCACGAAATGGATGCAGGAGCGCTTCACCTGGGCGACGCAGAAATTGAAGCGGTCGAGGAACTGGATGCCGAGGACCCGGAACACGCGGTCGTAGCCGATCGCGTCGGGCACCTCGAATTGCGGCAGGCAGCAGAGCAGCTCGCGCAGCTTGAGGTCGGTCATCTCGCCGGCCGCCGACAGCGACATCAGCTGGAACAGCCGTTCCTTCAGCGCCGGGAATTTCTCGTAGGCGATGGTGTTGGGCCCGTCGCGCAACAGGTCTTCGCGCGGCAGCAGGCTGGTGATCGGGGTGAGTTTCTGCCCGTCGCGCAGGGCATAGCCGATGGTGATGGATTCCGGGTTGCAGGGCAGCGGGATGATGTCGTCGGCCGCGAAGCCGCAATCCTGCTCGATCAGGCCGCGGCGGATGTCGGAGAGCAGCACGCGGTCGCGGTTCTTGTCGAAATTCTCGTTGCGCCCGGCATCCTGCACCGGCTGGAAGGTGACGCCGCGCACGCAGTTCCAGGAAAGCGCGTGGCGCACGATGGCGCCGATCTCCTGGTCGTTGACGCCCTTCTTCAGCACGGCAACAAGCGTGGTGGAGATGTTGTGCCGCTCCAGGTTCTCCAGCGCCTGCTGGCGGATGCTCCGCAGGTCGGCGCCGCGGATCTGCATCAGCGCGTCGCGCTCCAGGGAATCGAACTGCAGATAGACCTCGAAACCGGGGGTGAACTCGGCCAGCTGCCGGACGAAATCCGGCTCGCGCGCCAGGCGCAGGCCGTTGGTGTTCAGCATCAGATGACGGATCGGCCTTCGCTTCGCCGCGCGCAGAATGTCGAGGATCTGCGGGTGCAAGGTGGGCTCGCCACCGGAGATCTGCAGCAAATCCGGCTCGCCCTCGCTCTCGACCAGCGTGTCCATCATCCGCTCGATGGTGGCGAGGTCGAGATGCTTCGGCCGGTGCGGCGCCGAATCGGCGAAGCAGACCGGGCAGGTCAAGTTGCAGTGCTCGTTCACCTCGATGAGGGCGAGGCAGGAATGCTGCTCATGGTCCGGGCACAGGCCGCAATCGAACGGGCAGCCGTAATGCGTGCGCGACTGGAACTTGAGCGGGATGTCGCCGGGCTTCAGCCAATCGCGGCAGCGGCGGTAGTACGCCGCGTCGGTCGAGACCAGCGTCTTCTGGTAGCCGTGCTGCGGGCAGCGCTTCTGGAAGAACACCAGGTCGTCCTCGATGACGATCTTGGCCGGAACCGGGTGCAGGCAGGTCTCGCACAGCGACTGGGTCTGGCCGTAGAAGAGGTGCGGTCTATAGGCCCGCTGCATGGATTCCCCCGGTTGCGCCGCGCCGCCGCAGCATCCACAGAGCGTAGCCGAGCAGGATCAGCGCGCCAATCTGAAACACGTCGAGCCCGGCGATGAGCGCGCCGTAGGGCTTGCTGAACTCGATCAGGAAGCGCTGCGCCGCGTAATAGCCGACGAAGACGTAGAACCCGCGCGTCAGCACCGATTGCGGCGCGCGGCGGAACCACAGCAGGAATCCGGCGAGGAAGGCCAGCATGGCCAGCGATTCGTAGAGCGGCGAGGGGTGGCGCGGAATCCCGTCGCCGAAATCCCAGGCCCAGGGCAGCGTCGTCGGCGCGCCATAAGTGAAGTCCTCCAGCCCGGAGAGCTGGCAGCCGACCCGGCCCAGGATCATGCCGATCGTCAGCGGCACGACATAGACGATGCCGGTCGAGCCGGCCTGCCGCTTCAGCGCCTTCCAGGTCTCGACCCCGCAGATGCCGCCGAACAGCGCGCCGAAGGCGGAGCGGCCGATGCCTTCGACGCCGGTGACATAGAGGTTGACCGTGCCGAACCAGAAGGCGCCCACCAGGGCGGCGCAGCTCAGCACCGCCCAGTAGCCGAGATCGCCTTGCGCCCGCGCGACATAGCCGGCCGGCTTCAGCGCCCGGCGATAAAACAGCCAGCCGCCGAACGTGCCGCAGGCGGCGGCGATGAGATCGGTCGCGAGGTGGAGATGCGGGGGCAGAGTCACGTCGCGCGTTTCCGCGCCTGGTCGGCCTTCAGCCAGCGGAACAGCTCCTCCATTCGCGCCGCGACCAGTGCGGTGCCATCGCGCTTCGACCAGTCATGGACGCCCCTGCCATTGGCGATGCCGTTGGCGCCGGCGGCGACCAGGTCGGCGATGGCTTGGGCGGGCTCGGGTGCTACGTCCAGATGCGGGATCAGCGACTTGCCGAAATGGTACATGGTGTAGAGGCCGCCGGCATCGGCGGATTCGATCGGACCGGTGATGCCGACGCGCCGGCCGAAGGAATTGCGCACCACGGTGTCGATGGCTTCGGCGCTGGCCGCACCCGAGGCCCACAGCGCCCAGGCTTCGCGCAGCATGGCGAATTGCAGCCGGTTGCCGATGAAGCCGGGAATCTCCTTGTCGATCACCGCCGGCTCCTTGCCGGCCTCCTTCAGCCGGGCGCAGACCCATTGCGTCACGTCCGGCGACGTCTGCGGGCCGGCGCAGACCTCGACCAGGGGGATGAGCTGCGGCGGGTACCAGAAATGGGTGGCGATGACCCGCTCCGGATGCGCCACCTTGGCAATCAGGGCGCTGGCCGGCTGGCCGCTGGAGGAGCCGAGCACGGCCGGCGGCGGGCAGATGCGGTCGAGCCTGCCGAAGATCTCCAGCTTCAGCGGCAAATCCTCGGTCACCGCCTCGATCACCAGCTGCGCCGGGGCGGCGTCCTCCAGTTTCGTCGAGGTCCTGATCCGCGCCAGGATCGCCGGGATGGCGGCGCGTTCGACCAGGTCATGGGCGGCGAAATCGCCGAGGCTGGCGGCGATCTTGCCCTTGGCGCGCTCCAGCGATCCCGGGTCGCGGCCGATCATCACCACGTCCTTGCCGGCGGCGGCGAAGACCTGGGCGATGCCGTGCCCGATGATGCCGTTGCCGATGACGGCGACGGTCTTCAGCGCATCTGGAACCAAAATCCCCTCCCCGTGCTTATTGCTCCAACACTTGACCCGGAGTCTGCGGCAGCGACGCGGTCCGGCCAAGGTGTTTCTTGCACATTCCGGCGGCGTCAGGGGTTGGGCCGGAAGTCGTGTCAATCAGGCGGCCGGCGGGCGCCGCCGACAATCGAGCCCATCAGGACGGAGCAGACCATGGCCCATGAGGAATTGCACGAAGCCGCCACCGATCTGTCGGAGGCGACCCGGGACATGCATCGGGCGATCATCTCGCTGATGGAAGAGCTCGAGGCGATGGACTGGTATCAGCAGCGCGCGGATGCCTGCAAGAACCCGGAGCTCAAGGGCATCCTGCAGCACAACGGACACGAGGAGAAGGAACACGCCGCGATGCTGATCGAATGGATCCGCCGCAACGATCCCAAATTCTCCGCCGAGCTCAAGGACTACCTGTTCACCGACAAGTCGCTCACCCACGACTGAGCGGCGGCGGCCTTCGGTTCAGGCGAACGCAGGATCAGGCGAAGGCCCGCTTCATCATCGCATCCAGGCGCTTGGCGAAGGCCGCGGGGTCGGACAGGGCCTCGCCCTCCTGGATGCGGGCCTGGTCCAGCAGCAGCCAGGCGGCATCCGTGACCGCCTCGCCCTTGCCGGCGGAGATCGCGGCGGCGAGGGCGGCGACCAGGGGATGCGCGCCGTTGATCTCCAGCACCCGCGGCGCCAGCGAATCGAGGCGCTTGTGCTGCTGCAACAGGCGCGCCAGGCGCATGTCGAGGTCGCCCTCGTCGGCGACCAGGCAGACGGCGCTGTCGGTCAGGCGCTGCGAGACGCGCACGTCCTTCACCGCGTCCTTCAGGGCCAGCTTCATCAGCGCCACCAGGTTGTCGATGCCGGCGGCGGCGGGTTCCGGCTGCTTCGCCGCGGCCTTGTCGTCGCCCTTGATCGC
>JBGAGP010000129.1:0-13551 GCA_044226685.1 Dongiaceae bacterium | reverse complement strand
TCCTCGATCGGCATCAGGAACGGACGGTCCTTCGGGCGGTCCGGCTGCGGGATGTGCTCGTCAACCGCCTTCATCAGCTGCAGGATCGCCTGCTTGCCCAGCTCCGGCTGCTTGTCTTCCAGCGCGCAGAGCGCCGAGCCGCGGATCACCGGGATCTTGTCGCCCGGGAACTGGTAGGACGAGAGCAGCTCGCGCACTTCCAGCTCGACCAGGTCCAACAGCTCCGGATCGTCGACCATGTCGCACTTGTTCATGAACACCACCAGCGCCGGGACGCCGACCTGGCGCGCCAGCAGGATGTGCTCGCGGGTCTGCGGCATCGGGCCGTCGGCCGCCGAAACCACCAGGATCGCGCCGTCCATCTGCGCAGCACCCGTGATCATGTTCTTCACGTAGTCGGCATGGCCCGGGCAATCGACGTGGGCGTAGTGGCGGTTCGTCGTCTCGTATTCCACGTGGGCCGTGGAAATCGTGATGCCGCGCGCGCGCTCCTCCGGCGCCTTGTCGATCTGGTCATAGGCCGTATAGGTGGCCCCGCCAGTCTCCGCCAGCACCTTCGTGATCGCCGCCGTCAACGACGTCTTGCCGTGGTCAACGTGGCCAATCGTGCCAACATTGCAGTGCGGCTTATTCCGCTCAAACTTCGCCTTCGCCATTTTTCTTCAGTCCTGTGACCAGATCGGTTGCGCTCTATGCGATCCTTCGATCGAGCCGGAAACCCCGCGCGGATTTCGGCTGAACCATGCTCTCTCTTCCCCGTCTCGCCCCGGTCCGGAGCGATCCGGGCGGCGGCGTAGTCTGGAGCGGGTGACGGGAATCGAACCCGCGTAGCCAGCTTGGAAGGCTGGAGCTCTACCATTGAGCTACACCCGCCGATTGTTCACCCGCTGCGCCAGCCAAGTCGCTGGTGGAGGGGGTAGGATTCGAACCTACGTAGGCCGAAGCCAGCAGGTTTACAGCCTGCCCCCTTTAGCCACTCGGGCAGGCCCGGTGGAGGGGGTAGGATTCGAACCTACGTAGGCCGAAGCCAGCAGGTTTACAGCCTGCCCCCTTTAGCCACTCGGGCACCCCTCCGGGCTCCCACGACTCCGCCCGCGACGGAGGATGCGCACTTATGGGCATTTACCTTTCGGTGTCAATTTGAAAACACACGAAAAACTCCGTTCCCGCCGATTTCGTTTCCGGCGGGAAGGGAGTTGTGGCAATACCCAATTTCAAACTGATACTAGGGTCCCGCATGTCAAAGCGCAAGTCGCCCATCCGCAACCGCCCGCCGAAACCCGGCAAGGGCAAGGATTTCCCGCAAAAACAGCGCGATAACCGGAAATCCGAATCCTCCGCCCGAGGTTCGCGCCGGGACGATGCGACATCCCGGCAGCGGCCCGCCCGGAGCGGCGGCGACGAGCGCCGCCAAAGGCCGGACTTCCAGGGCCGCGACCGTGACCCGCAGCGGGAGACCGGGCGCGCGGAGCGCGAAGCCTCACATGGGCATGGTTCCGCGCGGTTCCAAGGCGGCAGGAGCCACGACGAAAAGGTCCGGGGCGAGAAGGTCCAGGTCGGCGGCCCCTATTGGGTCTACGGCCACCACGCGGTGACGGCGGTCCTCGGCAACCCTGAGCGCAAGCTGCTGCGCCTGGCGCGCACCGGCTCCGACATCAAGCCGGGCGAGGTGGAAGGCGACGCCGGCGACTGGCCGGAATGGGAGCAGGTGCCGCGCGACGTCCTGGAAAGCTGGCTGCCCTATGGCGCCGTGCACCAGGGCATCGCCGCCAAGGTGCACCCCCTGCCCGAGCGCGGCATCGAGGACGTGGTGGCGGAGGCGGCGGACCGCGACCAGGCGGTGGTCCTCATCCTCGACCAGGTGACCGACCCGCAGAACGTGGGCGCCATCCTGCGCTCGGCCGCCGCCTTCGGCGCGCTGGCCGTGGTGCTGACCGAGCGCAACGCGGCGCCGGAATCGGGGGCGCTGGCCAAGGCCGCCTCCGGCGCCCTGGAACACGTGCCGCTGATCCGCGTTACCAACCTGGCCCGCGCCATCGACCTCCTGAAAAAGGGCGGCTTCTGGATCGCCGGGCTGGCGGCCGAGGCCGAGCGGACCCTGGCCCAGGCCAGGCTGAGCGGCAAAATCGGGCTGGCGCTGGGCGCCGAGGGACCCGGGCTGCGCCGGCTGACGCGGGAGCATTGCGACCTACTGGTGCGCCTGCCGACCGGTGGCGCCATCGATCACCTCAACGTGTCGAACGCGGCGGCGGTCTCGCTATATGAATTGGTGCGCGAGGGCGGCGCATCGGCGACGGAAGAATGACGGAATGGATGCCGCCCGGCGGGCCGGTTCATGCGGCGAAGCAAATGAGGAATTCATAATGGCGGCGATTGCGAGCACCCCGATCCTGCGTGTCCTGGCTCTGGCGGGCGTCCTCTTCGGCGCGACCTTGGCCCAGGCCCAGCAGCCGGAGACCGACCAGCAATCCGCCGCGCGCTATTTCGAGCGCCTGGACCAGAAGAAGCAGGGTTTCTTCACGCTCGCCGACATGCAGCGCATCGAGGCCAAGGTCTTCACCCGCACCGACGAGAACAAGGACGGCGAGCTGACGCTCAGCGAATACAATTTCGGCATCCCCGACGAGCGCGAGGATGTCATCGAGCGCTTCACCAAGCGCTTCCGCCTGGCCGATGCCGACACCAACGGCCGGGTGACAATGGACGAATACATGCAGTTCTGCGCCAACGTGGTCGCCGCCGCCGACGCCGACGGCGACGGCAAGGTCACGCTGGAGGAATTCGTCGCCGCGAGCGGCGGCGGCGGGACGGAGTAATCCGCCGCCCCATCGGGGCGATTCGATCCGCTCCCAGCCCTGCCGGACCGTCCTATTGCGGCCGGCCCCGGCAATCCGGTATCTGACGAGGCATCAGCTGCAAATCCCAGCCGACGGGGCTGCGCCCGGCGGTGACGGCACGGGAGATTCCACACCCCGCCGTCGCGATCAATGAGCCGTGTTTTCCGGCTGCCGCTGGCGGCCACGCAGTCATAAAGGCACGCATTCCAATGGCACAGCCGGGCAAGCTCCGCTCCATCACCCTCCTCACCCTTGCCGAGGTCGCGGGGATGAGCCTGTGGTTCGCCACCGCTGCAGCACTTCCGGACATGGTGCGCGAGGCAGGGATCAGCGCGGCGCGCCAGGCGATGCTGTCGAGCGGCGTGCAGGCGGGCTTCGTCATCGGCGCGCTCACCGTCGCGGCCAGCGGGCTTGCCGACCGCTTCGACCCGCGCCGCGTGTTCGCGATCTGCGCGATCCTCGCGGCGCTGGCCAACCTGGCGCTGCTGGCGGCACCCATCGGCGGCAATCTCGCCATCGCGCTCCGCGTCGCCACCGGCGCGCTGCTGGCCGGAGTCTATCCCGTCGGCATGAAGATCGCCGTCAGCTGGGGCACCAAGGATCGCGGGCTGCTGGTGGGCCTGCTGGTCGGCGCGCTGACGCTGGGCTCGGCCCTGCCGCATCTCACCGCCTATCTCGGCGGCGCCGAATGGCGCGCGGTGATCGTCTCGACCGCCGCCCTCGCCTTCGTGGCCGGGCTGCTGGTGCCATTCTGCGGCCTGGGCCCGCACCACGCGCGGGCGCCGCGCTTCACCATGCGGGCGGTGCACCTCGCCTGGAGCGACCGGCGCATCCGCCTCACCTATCTCGGCTACTTCGGCCATATGTGGGAGCTCTACGCCATGTGGACGTGGATCGGCGCGGCGGCGGCGGCGTCCTATGGTGCTTCGATCGACGGCGAGGCGGCGACGCGGCTGGCCAAGCTCACCGCGTTCTTCGCCATCGGTCTCGGCGGGCTCGCCTGCGTGCCGGCCGGCGCCATCGCCGACCGCATCGGCAAGGCCCAGGTCACCATCATCGCCATGGCGGTGAGTGGCAGCGCGGCGTTGGCCACGGCGGCGAGTTTCGGCGGGCCGATCTGGCTCACCCTGCTGTTGATCGTGATCTGGGGGATTTTCGTGATCCCGGATTCGGCGCAGTTCTCGGCGCTGGTCGCCGATGCGGCGCCGGCCGATCTCGCCGGCAGCCTGATGACCCTGCAGACGGCACTGGGCTTCGCCCTCACCGTGGCGACGGTGCAGACCACGCCGCTGCTGGCCGGGGCTTTCGGCTGGCCGGCGGTGCTGGCCGGGCTGGCCGTGGGGCCGGCGGCGGGGATCCTGGCGATGCGGCAATTGCTGGCGCTGCGGCGCGCCGGAGGCTAGAGCGGCGGCGCTATTTCGCGTCCTTGCCCTGCCACAGCTTGTAGACGGCGAGATCGCTGTTCAGCGTTTCGAGCGCGGTCTCGAAGCTCGGCCCCGCCGCGGCTGACACAAGCGGCATGACCAGGGCGACCTGGCGGGGAGTCGCGGCGGCCTTCTCGGCCGGATTGGCGGTCTGGGACTGGATGCTCGGTTTGGTCTTGCGGGCCATCTTTGTCTCCGTGAGGCGCATGTTAACAAGCTTCGCGCGCCGGTTCACGTTCCATATGCGCATGGCGCCATCCCGATGCTGTGAACGGGGCCACAGGACCGAATCCTGCGCTCCGCGCCCACGATGCTGGAGCGGGTCGCCGCCGCCCGATGCCAGTATTCCGGGCGGCGGCCCCCGCAATGCACCCTGCGGCTGCGCCCGCGGGATGCATTCCAGGCGTCCGGCGCGATGCCGCGGTGGTCTGCCGCCTTGCATCGCGCCGGATGCAGGGATTTAGCGACGGCGCCCCGCGCGGCGCTGTGAAGCGCGCCACAGAGTCCCGGCGGCCGCCCGCCTTCGGCGCTCACGCTTTCGTGAGGATGTGCGAATAAGTCGCAGTTGCACGTCTCGGCCGGTTGGGCCTATCGTCGGGCCGTTTCCCTGGCTTGCCCGGAGTACCCGACCATGCGCCTCACCCGCCGATCCCTGTTGCGCAAGTCCCTGCTGGCCGGCGCCGGCGCGGCCTTCACCGGCGGCACGCTGCTGCGCCCGGCCCGCCAGGCGCGTGCCGACGCCGGCGAGGTCAATGTCTATTCCGCCCGGCACTATCCGTCCGACGAGCAGCTCTTCGCCCTCTTTACCGAGCAGACCGGGATCAAGGTCAACCAGCTCCAGGGCAAGGCCGAGGAGCTGATGGAGCGCATCAAGCTGGAGGGCGACCAGTCGCCGGCCGACATCTTCATCACCGTCGATGCCGGCAATTTGTGGCGCGCCCAGGACCAGGGCATCTACCAGCCGGCCAGCTCGCCGGAGCTGGAGAAGCACATCCCGGCCAATCTGCGCGAGCCCTCCGGCCTGTGGTTCGCCTTCGCCAAGCGGGCGCGGGTCTTCGTCCATGACACCACCAAGGTGAAGGCGGAGGAGCTCTCCACCTACGAGGACCTGGCGAACGAAAAGTGGAAGGGGCGCGTGCTGATCCGCTCCTCCAACAACATCTACAACCAGTCGCTGGTCGCCTCGATCATCCACAATGACGGCGCCGAGGCGGCCGAGGCCTGGTGCAAGGGTATCGTCGCCAACATGGCGCGACCGCCCAAGGGCGGCGACATCGACCAGATCAATGCCCTGGTTGCCGGCGAAGGCGACGTCGCGGTGTCCAACACCTACTACTTCGCCCGCATGCTGGCCGGCGACGACGACGCGCTGAAGGCGAAGCTCGCCAGCGTGAAGGTGTTCTTCCCCAACCAGGGCGATCGCGGTACGCATGTGAACGTGTCGGGCGCCGGCATGGCCGCCGCCGCGCCGAACAAAGAGAACGCGATGAAGTTCCTGGAATTCCTGGTCTCGCCGGGCGCGCAGGAAATCTTCGCCGCGGCGAATTTCGAATACCCGGTGCGCGATGGCGCCGAGATGTCGCCGGTCATCGCCGCCTGGGGCAAGTTCAAGGAAGATGAGATCAACGTCGCCGAGCTGGGCAAGAACAACGCCGAGGCGGTGATGATCATGGATCGCGCCGGCTGGGCCTAGCCAGAGCCTAGGCGGCGTCCAGCCCTTCGGACAGCCAGCCGGCGATTTCCGACGGCAGGCCGTTGAAACTGGCGTCGACCGCGCTCCGAGTCTCCGCCAGCACGCGGCGGACGTGGCGGTCGGTCACGTCCAGGAAGGCCTGCTCGATCTCGGCCGCGAAATCCTCTTCAAAGGCGCGCTTCAACCGGCCGCGCGTCACCTTCTCCTTCACCTTGGCGCGCACCGCGTTGGCCAGCGGATCGAGGCCCATCGAGGCACCCAGCAGCGCGTAGATGTCGTTCAGCAGCAGCGCGGCGATGTTCTGCGCCTTCTTCTCCGAGGTGTTCAGGAACCGCACCAGCAGCGGGTTGACCTTGTAGCCGACCATCCGCTGCACCAGCGTCTGGACCAGGCCGGCATCGGCAAGCTCGCGGAAGCCATGGAAGGCGACGCGGCTTTCGTCCCAGGCGCGGAAGAAGGCGATCGATTTCTGCTGCTCCAGCAGCAGCCGGGCAAGCTCGTCCCGGACCGTCTCGTAGTGGAAGGACGCGCGGCCGGACTTGACCAGCTCGCGATACATCGAGCGCGCATAACCAAGCACGTCGCGCACCACGAAGACATAGCGCGGGGTTTCGAAATCGCGGGACGCCAGCTCCAGCCAGCGCGGGAAGGCATCGGGGAAGCGATGGAAGGACGTCGCCAGCTCACTGGACAGCAGCACCGTGGCGCAGTTTTTCTCCCTGGCCTCCTCCGCCACCCGGGCGAGACAGGCGGCGACCCGGTCAAACTTTCCGGCGAAGCAATCGGTCACCAGGTCCGCGTGCTGCACGTCGCTGAACTGCCCGTCCGCCGGGCCGTGCGGATAGAGGATGCCGGCGCCGGCGAGCAGCCCCTCGCCCGCGCGCAGCGCGTGCTGCAGGCTGGTGGTGCCGGTCTTGTAGTGGCCGCCGTGAAAGATCAAACCTGTCATACAAATTCCGCTCAAACCTGTCGTACAATTCCGCTCGAACCTGTCATACAACTCCGCGCCGGATCGTGCGATCAATGTTATCGCGGAAAAATCGCGGCGCAGATAGACCCCGGATGACAGCGGCGCGTCAAGCGCTAGAATGGTGCGAAACCAGACAGGATCGCACTCATGAAATTCGGCAATCTCGGCAAGACCGGCCTCAAGGTCTCGCGCCTCTGCCTCGGCTGCATGACCTATGGCGTGCCGGAACGCGGCGACCACGCCTGGACCCTGCCCGAGGCCGACAGCCGGCCGCTGATCAAGCAGGCGCTCGACCTCGGCATCAACTTCTTCGACACCGCCAATGTCTATTCGGAGGGCACCAGCGAGGAGATCGTCGGCCGCGCCCTGCGCGACTTCGCCAAGCGCGACGACATCGTGCTGGCGACCAAGGTGAATTTCCCGGTCATGGGGGGCGCCTTCGGCAATACCGCCGGCGTCAACCGCAAGGGCCTGTCGCGCAAGGCGATCGTCACCGAGCTCGAGGACAGCCTGCGCCGCCTCGGCACCGACTATGTCGACCTCTACCAGATCCACCGCTGGGACTACACCACGCCGATCGAGGAGACGCTGGAAGCGCTGCACGACATGATCAAGGCGGGCAAGGTGCGCTATATCGGCGCGTCCTCCATGTACGCCTGGCAATTCGCCAAGGCGCTCTACACCGCCGACCTGCATGGCTGGACCCGCTTCGTCTCGATGCAGAACCACGTCAACCTGCTGAACCGCGAGGAGGAGCGCGAGATGCTGCCGCTCTGCGCCGCGGAGGGCATCGGCGTCATCCCGTGGAGCCCGCTGGCGCGTGGCCGCCTCACCCGCGACTGGAATGAGGGCTCGGCGCGGCAGCAGACCGACAAGTTCGGCCTGACCTTGTACAAGAACGTCGACGATTCCGACCGCAAGGTGGTCGAGCGGGTGGCGGAGATCGCCGCCAAACGCGGCATCCCGCGCGCCCAGGTGGCGCTCGCCTGGCTGATCCAGAAGCCGGTGATCACCGCGCCCATCATCGGCGCCAGCAAGCCGCACCATTTGACCGACGCGGTCGCGGCCCTGTCGGTCGACCTCAGCAAGGAGGAGATCGCGGCGCTGGAGGAGCCCTATGTTCCCCATGCCGTCGCCGGCTTCAGCTGATCGCCGGAGGTGCCGATGAAGCTCGCGGGATCCTGTTCTTGCGGGGCGGTGAAATTCACCTGCGAGGCCTATGCGCCGGCGCCCTATATGCGCTGCTATTGCTCGATCTGCCGCAAGACCGCGGGCGGCGGCGGCTACGCCATCAACCTCGGCGCCCACGCCAGGAGCCTGCGCGTCCGCGGCAAGCGGCACGTCAAGATGTTCCACGCCCGGATCGACGGCAGGAAGAGCCCCGCTGAGCGGCGCTTCTGCGGCAAATGCGGATCGGCGCTGTGGGTGTGGGATCCGCGCTGGCCCGACCTCATCCATCCCTTCGCCAGCGCCATCGACAGCGACCTGCCCAAGGCGCCGTCGCACCAGCACATCATGCTGGACTCGAAGGCGGACTGGGTGCCGGTCGATTCCAGGAAGGGTGACCGCAAGTTCAAGGAATATCCCGACCAGTCGCTCGAGGACTGGCACCGCGCGCATGGGCTGTTGCGGCCGGCGGCGGCAAGGAAGCGCCGCTAGGCGGCCGGCGGCGACAAAAATGCGGCGGCATCGCCGCCGCCGTGCAACCAATCCCGTCGAATCCCATTTCTGAAAGGAACGACGCAAGAGCGCCGGCCCCGGCCGCCGCGACGCGTCGGATCGCGCGGCGCTGCCTGCCGCATCGGGTTCGGCCGCCACGCGCCCTGCGCGCCGATCCGCGCCGCATCGTGGGCGACGGAGGGTATTGCCATGTTACGAACGGGACTTGCGCGCGGCGCGACCGCGCTTCTGCTGATCGCCGGTCTCGGCGCCTGCGCCTCGGCGCCCCGGCAGCCGAGCTATCCGGTTCCCGACCAGCCGGGGATCTACTCGCTCAACGGCAAGAGCGACCTGCGCCGCCTCGACGGCGACCCGAACTGGGAAGCCTCGACCTGGCCCGACCGCGCCAACCTGCCCACCGATACGCAGTTCGTGATCAACGATCCGGCGCTCGCCAACCGCGCGCCCGGCTCCGCCATCGAGTTGTGGCGCGTCGCCTGGGTGCGCAGCGAGATCAACGCCAGCAACCAGGCCATGCCGATCAGCGGGCCGGCCTGGGACGTGGCGCCGATCGCGCCCTACGACATTCCCTTCCGCTACGATTCACCGCCGAACAAGCCCAGCGTCGTGCGCATCACGCCGAACGCCCCGCTCGCCCCCGGCCTCTACGAGGTGCGCGTGACGTCGCCCAGCGCCCGCCAGGCCCGCCTCGGCGTCGGCTGGAACAACCTCGACCAGCGGCAGTACTCGGCGCTCAACTGCGTCGACCGCTACGTGGCCGATGGCAACGTCTACCGGCCGTGCAATGCCGCGCAGATCGTGCAGCCGCTGGCCGTGGTGCCCGCCGAAACCGTGATCTACAGCCCCGGCGTCAGCGTCCCCGCGGGCACGCTCGTCGCCGTGCCGACGACCACCGTCGCCGCGCCGGGTACGACCGTGCCGGGTACGACCGTGGCGGGCGCCACCGTGCTGGTGCCGGCGGCGCTGACGCCGGCCGGGCTCGACATCACCCTGGCCGAGCCGATCCGCCATAACAACGGCCTGCTGCTGCAGGGTACTGTCACCAATGGCACCGGCCAGGTGCAGGTGCTCCCCGCGTTGCAGGCGACGTTGCAGGATGCCGGCGGACGCGACGTGCAGCGCTGGGTGTTCCAGCCGGCGGCGACCACCCTGGCGCCAGGCGCGCGCACGGCCTTCCAGACCGAGGTGCGCCCGGTCCAGGCCAACGTCACCAATGTGGTGGTCAGCTTCGTCTCGCGCTGAACGCGGCCATCGTTCCAAATACGGGCCGTCCGCAGGCATGCGGGCGGCCCGTTTCGCTTGCGCCGCCATCTTCCCGGCATCTTGCCATCGCGGCCGCGTGAGGTTATGTTCCCAACCTCTTCAACAGCGACTCGCCGGGAGGCATGATGAGTGCATTGCTGATGCCGATCGACCCCGGCTCGACCTTTCATTAGGTCGCTCGCTGCGCAGGCCGGCTCCAGGCCGCCTGCTCTTCCCATAGCCCAAGGTCCGAAGGCGTAAGGTCGCGCGCGCCGCCAGCGCCCGCTCTTCGACTCGTCTTCGCCATGTTCGAGATTTCTGGAGCGGCTGCCGCGCGAGTGGCGCCGGATGCAACAATGAGCCTTCTGCAGGAATTCCGCCGCCGTGCGCAGCCCTTTCGCGACGTGCTCGGCTTCACCTTCGCCCACTGGTCCCGGCATCGCCTGCTGGTCGCCCTGGTCATCGGCGCCGTGCTGGTCATGACCATGGCCGACGTGCTGCTGCCGATCTTCGCCGGCCGGCTGATCGACGCGGTGGCGCCCGGCTTCGCCGGCGATCGCAACATCGCGCTGGACGAGGCGGTGCGCGCGCTGCTGTCGATGATCGGCCTCGGCGCGGTCATGGTGGCGATGCGCCACCTCGCCTTCGTCGGCATCTGCCGGCTGACGCTCCGCGTCATGTCGCGGGTGGCGCAGCAGGCCTTCTGGCGGGTGCAGCGTTTCGCCTCGGAATGGCACGCCAACACCTTCGCCGGCTCCATCGTGCGCAAGGTGACGCGCGGCATGTGGGCGCTCGACCTGCTGAACGACACGCTGCTGATCGCCTTCCTGCCGTCGCTGATCGTGCTGCTCGGCTCGACGGCGCTGCTCGGCTGGCGCTGGCCGCTGATGGGCGTCGTCATCTTCATCGGCACCGTCGCCTTCGTCGCCCTGGCGGCGACGATGTCGATCGGCTTCGTCGGCCCGGCGGCGCGGCTCTCCAACCTGTGGGACACGCGGCTCGGCGGCGCGCTGGCCGACGCGGTCTCCTGCAACGCCGTGGTCAAGGCCTTCGGCGCCGAGCACCGCGAGGACGCCCGGCTGATGCGGGTGGTCGACAAGTGGCGCCGGCGCAGCTACCGCACCTGGATCCGCGGCACCACCAACGGCACGACCCAGCTGCTGGCCTTGCTCGCCCTGCGCAGCGCCGTGATCGGGCTGGTGCTGTGGCTGTGGTGGCACGGGCAGGCGACGCCGGGCGACGTGGCCTATGTGCTGACCGCCTATTTCATCATCCAGGGCTACCTGCGTGACATCGGCTGGCACATCCGCGACCTGCAGAAATCGGTCAACGACATGGAAGAGCTGGTGGCGATCCACGGCGAGCCGCTGGGAGTCGAGGACCGCGCCGGCGCAGAGCCGATCGCGATCCCGAAGGGCCGCATCGAGTTCCAGGACGTGCGGTTCCACTATCGCGGCCATGCCTCGCCGCTCTATGACGGGCTCAACGTCGTCATCGGCGCGGGCGAGAAGGTCGGCCTGGTCGGCCTGTCGGGCTCCGGCAAGACCACCTTCGTGAAGCTGATCCAGCGGCTGCACGACGTGAATGGCGGGCGCATCCTCATTGACGGGCAAGACGTATCGTCCTGCACGCAAGCCTCGCTCCGTGCGCAGATCGCCATCGTGCCGCAGGAGCCGATCCTGTTCCACCGCTCGCTGGCGGAGAACATCGCCTATGGCCGGCCGGATGCGACGATGGAGCAGATCGAGACCGCCGCGCGGCTGGCCAACGCGCATGGCTTCATCGAGCACCTGCCCAAGGGCTATGGCACGCTGGTGGGCGAGCGCGGCATCAAGCTATCCGGCGGCGAGCGCCAGCGCGTGGCGCTGGCCCGCGCCTTCCGAGGCGCTGATCCAGCAGGCGACCGAGCGGCTGATGCAGGGGCGCACCACCATCGTCATCGCCCACCGGCTGTCGACCGTGCGGCAATTGAAGCGGCTGATCATCTTCGACAAGGGCCGCATCATCGAGGACGGCGACCACCGCGCCCTCATCGCGCGCGAGGCCGGCGTCTATCGCCGCCTGTTCCAGCGCCAGGTCGGCGGGTTGGTGGAAGCGTAGCTCGCCACGGCGCCGGAATATCGGCGCCGTGGCATCGCGCCAAGCTTACGTCGGCCAGGCTTACGTCGGCTCGATGTCCTTGGTGTGGCGGCAGTTGTTGCCGCCGCATTCGCGGAACTCCGGCGGCGTCGACATGCAGGCACTCAACGCCAATGCGGCAACGAGGCAAATCAGAATGGTCTTGGCCTTCATGAAATCAACTCCAATGGAACATGCTTGATCATCGAAATGGTGATCGACCCCTCCGTGGAAGGGCGGGCGGAAAATGCCGGGACTGCCACAGCCGATCTATGACGGTCGTCACACAGACGGTGATCACGCAGGCGGCGGAATCCCCGCCTCTCATGCGCCATGGAAGGAAGTGCGCCGGCGCCGGGCCGCGCGCGCCGGAGCCGGCTCAATATCAACGTCGCGCGGCGTCGCGCTCGAACCGGGTTTCGGAACGACAATTGTTGCCGCCGCATTCCTGGAACACCGGCGGCTTGCCCGCCGCACAGGCGCTCAGCAGCAGCAAAGCGATCACCGCCGTGACGGCGGCGCGAAATCGAGGTGATGGCATGGTGGAAAGTTCCTTTAAAAAAATGTCTAGACTGGCGGTTGTTGGAAATGTCCGGCATCTTGCCGGCTCGCCGCGCAGGAATGCCTCAGGCTCCACATTCCCGCAGTGAAGCAGATCACACCTCCGCCGCCCGGCACGGCGCCGTTTTAACGCCCCAAGACTGGAAGCCCGCCATGCCTGTGCAGATCGCCGATCGCTGGTTCGAGATGAAGCGTCTTGAAGACGACATCACCTGGCTGTGGGAGCCGCATGTCATCCCGCTCATGCGCTGCAACATCTGGCATGTGCGCGGGCGCGACCGCGATCTGCTGATCGACACGGGCATGGGGGTAGCAAGCCTCGCCGACGCCACGCGGCACCTGATCGACAAGCCGGTCAAGGCGGTCGCCACCCACACCCACGGCGACCATATCGGCGGCCATCACGAATTCGCCGAGTGCTGCGTGCATGCGCTGGAGGCGCAGTACCTCGAGGAGGAGCGCGAGGCGGAGAGCCTGACGGTGGAGGCCTATTTCGGCGCGGAGGGCATGCGGAAGATGCAGCAGGCGGGTTACGCCGATTGCGTGCCCGGCCCGCTGATCACCGCCCTGCCCCATGCCGGCTTCGATCCCGGGCACTTTGTGATGAAGCCGGCCAAGGTCACGCAACTGCTGGAAGAGGGCCAGATTCTGGATACCGGCGACCGCAGCTTCGAGGTGCTGCATCTGCCCGGCCATTCGCCCGGCAGCATCGGCCTGTGGGAAGCGGCGACCGGGACGCTGTTCTCCGGCGACGCGCTCTATGACGGGCCGCTGCTCGACCAGTTCGAAGATGGCGACATCCCCGCCTATATCCGCACCATGAGGCGCCTGCGCGACCTGCCGGTCAGCGTGGTGCATGGCGGTCACGAGCCCAGCTTCGGCCGCGCGCGCATGCTCGAATTGATCGACGCCTATCTGGCCTCGCGCGACGCGTGATCCTGCCTTAGACATCTGCGCCCTCTGTCCTTCCCCCCTTGCGGGGGAAGGCAGCGGAGGCTTGGCGAGCGTGAGCGAGCCTAGCCGAAG
>JBGAGP010000001.1:0-126376 GCA_044226685.1 Dongiaceae bacterium | reverse complement strand
TGTCGGGCTGATAGAGCGCGAGCCGCACGAGGGGGCCTTTATGGGGGCTAACTGCAAGGCTGATCGCTTTGCAAAACAAGGCTTTTTCCATTGGCGCTGGCCGCCGCCGGGGTGAAGCGCTGGAACCGCCAGGGCCTGTCGGAATTGTCGGTTTGTCGTGCACCGAAGACATGCGATCCGGGGGCAGGTCTTAACGCGCGTGATATAAGGCGGCGTCCTCAGATCGCATTGGCGCCGAAACGCCGGCGGGCCGAGGGAATTTCAGGGATTTTCGCACGGGACGTGGGCTTTCGCGTTTTGGGTGGTGGGGATGTAAGCAATGGCGCAAGCAACGATGGTGGGGCGGCTTACCCACACGCCGCCGCGATTTCCCCAATCTATTGTCCACGTCTCGCCGGTTTCGGCGCTATCGCCGTGGCCTGGCCGCTGATCAACAGCCTCAACCCGTTCAAGGACGTGCTGGCGTTGTCCTCCATCGAAGTGGATCTTTTCCGCGACGAGTCGGCCAGGCGATCACCGTCAAATGGCGCGGGCAAGCTGGCCTATCCGCCGCACGCCGGAAGAGAACGCGCAGGCCGAGGAGGTCGACATCTCGACTCTTCTGCGCGATCCGCAGACCGACGAAGCGCGTGCCGGAATGGCGCTGATCCTGGTCGGCGGCAATTCGCATCGCGGCTGCAGGGGTTGCAGGCCGAACCGCGCCGCGCGGCCAAAGATGGGGCTTGTCTTTGCCCGTGCCACGGCTCCGAATACGACACCTCCGGGCGCATCCGCGCGGTCCCGCGCTCAATCTGGCGGTGCCCACCTACACCTTCATCCCGACACCCTCGTGAAGATCGGTTGAGGGCAGGAGAAAAGAACATGGTTGCTCCCGCCTTCAAGAACCCGTCATCCGCTGATCGATCGTCTGCCGATCTTCAGTTACCTGCATCACGAGGCGTACGAGTATCCGGACGCCGAAGAATCTGGAACTACTGGTGAATTTTCGGCTCGCTCGCCGGCTTCATGCTGATGGTGATGATCGCCACCGGCCTGATCCGCGATGCAGCACACGCCGCATGTCGACATGGCCTTCAATTCCGTCGAGCGCATCATGCGCGACGTGGGAATTCGGGCTGGTTGCTGCGCTACCTGCACATGAACGGCGCGTCGATGTTCTTCATCGTCGTCTACATCCACATCTTCCGCGGTCTCTATTCGGGTCCTACAAGGCGCCGCGCGAATTCCTGTGGCAGCTGGGCGTGGTGATCTATCTGCTGATGATGGCGACCGCCGCCATGGCTACGCTGCCCTGGGGCCAGATGTCGTTCTGGGGCGCCACCGTCATCACCAACCTGTTTTCGGCCATCCCGGGCGTCGGCGACCATCGCTACCGCTCTGGGCGGCTTCTCGGTCGACAACCCGACCTTGAACCGCTTGTTCGTGCTGCACTTCCTGCTGCCCTTCGTGATCCTGGCGGTGGTCGGCGTGCATGTGATGGCGCTGCCGCTTCGGCTCGAACAACCCGCTCGGCATCGACACCAAGGGCCTGCAGACACCATCCCCTTCCATCCATCTACACGGTGAAGGACATGTTCGGCCTCGGCGTGTTCATGCTGTTCTACGCCTTCTGGGTGTTCTGGGCGCCGAACGCGCTGGGCGATCCGGTGAACTACGTGCCGGCCAATCCGCTGTCCACGCCCGAGCACATCGTGCCGGAATGCAACCTGGTTGCTACGCGATCCTGCGCGATCCCGGACAGCTCGGCGTACGCGGGCGCAGCTTGATCCTGATCCTGTTCGTCCAAGCTGCGCTGGCACGTTCCGACCTGTTCGGCGTCATCGCCAGCGCCTCGATCCTGATGTTCGTGCTGCCCTGGCTCGACCGCTCGCCGGTGCGCGCCGGCACGTTCCGGCCGGTGTTCAAGTGGTTCTTCTGGATCCTGGTGTTCGACTGCGTGGTGCTGATGTTCTGCGGCAAGTATCCGCCGGAATCCTACTGGATGCCGTTCGGCTTCGAGATCGTCGACACCGCGACCTTCACCGAGCGCGTGGTGGAGCATCTCGGCATGACCCATGAGGCGGCGACCAACGCGGTCGGCGAGATGTGGGGCGTGAACGCGGCCAGCGGCCAGTTCGGCATCAAGATCGTGCGGCTGGGCCAGCTCGCCACGATCTACTACTTCGCCTATTTCCTGATCGTCCTGCCGCTGCTCTCGATCTTCGAGACGCCGAAGCAGGTGCCGCTGTCGATCAGCAAGCCGGTCCTGGGCGGCGGTCACGCCGGCGCCCGCGCCGCCGCCAAGCCGATGGAGAAAGCCTAATGTCCGTCAGTCGTGTCATCCTCGGTCTGGTGACCCTGCTCGCCGGACTGGCGGCCGTGGCCATCGTCATCGCCAACCCGGTGGCGCATTCGACGGTCGAGACCCAGAGCTGGAGCCTCAAGGGCTTCTTCGGCACCTATGACCCGGCGCAGCTGAAGCGCGGCTATCAGGTCTATGCCAATGTCTGCTCCGGCTGCCATTCGATGGACCTGCTGCACTATCGCGACCTGCAGGACATCGGCTACAGCGAGGACCAGGTGAAGGAGATCGCCGCGGCGGTCCAGGTGCAGGACGGCCCCGACGACACCGGCGAGATGTTCGATCGCGCCGGCCGGCCCTCGGACCGGTTCCATGCGCCCTTCGCCAACGAGCAGGCGGCCCGCGCCGCCAATAACGGTGCCCTGCCGCCGGATCTCACCCTGGTCGCCAAGTCGCGCGCCGGGGCGGGATTCCTCGGCTATGACGGCGCCGACTACATCTACAGCCTGATGACCGGCTACGAGGAGACGCCGCCGGAAGGCGTCACCTTGCCGGACGGCATGCACTACAACCACGCCTTCAAGGGCCATCAGATCGCCATGCCGCCGCCGCTGGCCGCCGATTCGGTGACCTATGACGACGGCACCCCGGCGACGCTGGAGCAGGAGGCGAAGGACATCGCCGTGTTCCTGACCTGGACCGCGGAAGGCAATCTCGACGCCCGCCACCGCATGGGCATCAAGGTCATCCTGTTCCTGGTCATCTTCACGCTGATCGCCTATGCGGCGAAGCGCAAGGTCTGGGCCAGCGCGCCCTGACCGCCTTTCCGCAAGACAAAGTGTGACGACCGCCGCCGGGTTGGCTAAGCTCGGCGGCGGTTTTCATTTGGGGGAGTGACGGGAGCATGGCGCTCGACGCCTGCGGCATCACCGGCATCGACCATACGCTGGTCGGCGTGCGCGACCTGGAAGCGGCGCGGCGCACCTGGGCGCGCCTCGGCTTCACCGTGACGCCGCGCGGCCGGCACATCGGCTGGGGCACCGGCAATTACTGCGTGATGTTCGAGGACGGCTATGTCGAGCTGCTGGGCATCATCGACCCGGCCCAGTTCACCAACAACCTCGACAAGCTGCTGGAGACGCGGGAGGGGCTGCTGGGCCTCGCCTTCGCCACCGAAGACGCCAATGCCTGCCGCGACGCCCTGGCGGCGGCGGGGCTCAATCCGGACGGGCCGAAACAGCTGAAGCGCGACCTGGAGCTGCCGACCGGCACGGTGACGCCGGAATTCCGCCTGGTGTTCCTGCCGCCGGAGGCGACGCCGGCGGTGAGCTGCTTCATCTGCCACCACCTGTCGCCGGAACTGGTTCGCCGGCCGGACTGGCTGGCCCACGCCAACGGCGCGCTGCGCCTGATCTCGGTCACCGTCGCCTGTGCCGCGCCCGTGGACGCGGCCATGGCCTATCTGCCGATCTTCGGCCCGGAGCATATCAAGGTCACGGATGGATTGACCTCGGTCTCCTGCGGCAACGGCGCCTTGCGCTTTGTCGCCGCCGAGGCGCTCGCCGAGCTCTATCCCGGCTGCCTGCCGGAGAAGCTGCCCGAGCTGCCCTTCGTCGCCGGGATGAAGATCCTGGTCGCCGACAAGGCGCGCTGCCTGGCGCATCTGTCGGCGCAGCAGGGATCAAGTTCCACGAGACCAGGCAGGGCTGCCTGGTGCCCGCCGCCGAGGCGAATGGGGCGATCCTGGAACTGGTGGCGGGCTAGCGCCAGGTCTCCCGCGCCACCCGGGCGAAGTTGAGCTTGGCACGCCACGATCTTGTCGAGGATGCGGCCGCCTGACTGGCGCGTAGCCAAGCTCGACCATGACGAAACAGGGTATGCGCCACGTTCCTTCGGCAGTTCCTCTTCTCGATGGGACTGGCATTGCTTTGCTGGTGCCGGACGATTTTCGGAATAGCCGGCGCCCGGCGAGCGGCCACCAATAGCCGCGATCCTCGCCCGCCGGATGGTCGTCGACTCCGAGGTCGAAGGAGATGTCGATGCCGAGGCCGACATGGTCCGGCCCGACCCGCTGCACCATGTAGTCGATGTGGCGCGCCATCGGCTCGGCGAAGTCCTCCTTGGCGTCGAGGAACAGCCGGATTCCGTTGATGCCGATCACCCCGCCGGTGGCGGCGCAGGCGTCGATCTGGCGGTCGGAGATGTTGCGCGGATGGTCGACCAGGGCGCGGGCATTGGCGTGGCTGAACACCACGGGCTTGTCCGAGGTTGCCATGATGTCGAGGCTGGTGCGCTCGCCGTTGTGCGAGCAATCCATGATCACGACCGGCCTTGTTGATGGCGCGCACCACCTCGCGGCCGAAGGCGGTGAGGCCCTTGTCGTCGTCATGGCAACCGCCGCCGACGCTGTTGTTGCGGTTGTAGACCAAATGCATCTGCCGCACGCCGAGATCGCGGTAGAACTCCACCATCGCCACGTCCTCGAGCAGCATCCTGGACCCTCGAGGTCGAAGCTGACCGCCAGCTTGCCGGCCTTCTTGGCGGCGGCGACGTCGGCGAAGCCGTCGACCTGGACGAACTCCTCGGGATGCTGGGCAATCCAGTGGCGGAACCAGGCGATGGTCTTCATCACCTGGTCCAGCGGGTTCATGTCCATGCCGACATTGATCGACACGTAGTCGAAGCCGGAGGCCTTGTGCCGGCGCAGCACGCTGAGGTCGATGCCCGAGGCCAAAGGCAGGCAGGAATGGGAATCCCAGACGATCGCGGTGGACTGGATCGTGGTGCTGTTCGAACCCGGCATGTTGCGCCTCTCTTGACCGCGGGGACCGGCATGGTCGACCATCGCCCGGATGAAAGCAACCGGTCAGGCGAAGGGAAGACGCGCATGCCGCAGGTCAGGATCGAAACCCGCAACCACTGGCTCAACGGCCGTCACGAGGCGCTGTTCGACGCCATCCAGGCGGGCATGGTCGAAGGCATCAAGATTCCCGAGGATGACCGCTGCTACCGCCTGGTGACCTACGACGCGGCGCATTTCCCGCTGGTGCCGGCCAATACCGACCGCTTCACCATCGTCACCATCGAGCTGTTCCAGGGCCGCACGCTCGACGCCAAGCGCAGGATGTACGCCGCCATCGTGCGCAACCTGAAGGCGGCGCTCGACCTCGACCCCGGCGACGTCCGCATCGTGCTGGAAGAGGCTCCGCGCGAGAACTGGGCCATGGGCGGCAAGCCGGCCAGCGAGATCGACCTGGGATTCAAGGTCGAGGTCTGAGGCGTACGCGGCGCCGTCTCCTTCTGCGCCTGCTCGAGGCTGTCGCATGCGGCTCTTGGAAATACCCAGTGCGCAGCCAGTTGCGGAAGCGCGGCGACCCTCCCCCTGAAGGGGAGGGATTGTCTAGTTCTTCGCCAATGCTCCCACTTCCTTCAGCAGCCAGTTGCGCGCGGATCGGCGGGTAGACCAGGAAATAGGCGGTGCCGGTGGCGAGGCTCTGCGGCAGCGGCGTGACCAGCCGGCCCTGCGACAGTTCCTCGGCGATCAGCGACCGTCGCACCAGGATGACGCCCTTGCCGGCGATGGCCGCCTGGATGCCGATGGCGGTTTCTTCCAGCAGCACGCCGCGGCGCCAGTCGATGGCGACGCCCTGCGCCTGCAGCCACATGCGCCAGTCATCGCGCGTCTCGATGTGCAGCAGCGCATGCTTCGTCAGGTCGTTGGGCGTGCGCAGACGGTTGCGGCCGCGCATCAGCGTCGGGCTCACCGCCGGCACTAGGTCGTCATCGATCAGCTTTTCCGCCACCAGGCCGGGATAGCGGCCGAGACCGTGGCGGATGCCGAGATCGACATCTTCCAGCCGCAAATCGACCAGCCGGACCGAGGCGTCGATGCGCACGTCGATTTCCGGGTGCCGATCCTGGAAGTCCTGCAGCCGCGGCACCAGCCATTGCACGGTGAAGCCCGGCGTGCAGGTGATGCAGATCGACTGCGTGGCGCGGCCGGCGGAAAGCGATTCGGTCGCCTCGGAGATCTGCTCGAAGGCGGTGGCGAGCGCCCCTTGATAGGCCTTGCCCTGGGCGGTCGGCTGCAGCTTGCGGGCGCCGCGCTCGAGCAGGGGAAAGCCCAGCCAGCGCTCCAGATTCTGTACTTGCTGGCTGACCGCGCTCGGCGTCACGTTCAGCTCGCGCGCCGCCTGTTGCACGCTCTGCAGCCGCGCGCTCGCCTCGAAGGCGCGCAGGGCGTTGAGCGGCGGGAGTTTCCGTTTCATAAGTTAGATTTTCTAAATCGATGCGTTAGAGCTTCGAGATTGAAGTGATGCCAGATCGGCGCAGATATTGCCAGTCGCTGTGCGAAGCCCTTTTGAAGGATAGTCCATGTTGCCGATTGCCGATCACTGGTTCGAGACCAAGAAGATCAGCGATGACATCACCCTGCTGTGGGAACCCCATGTCACGCCGCTCATGCGCTGCAACATCTGGCATGTGCGTGGCCGCGACCGCGACCTGATGATCGACACCGGCATGGGCATCTGCAGCCTGCGCGAGGCGGCCAGGCACCTGCTGGAGAAGAAGGTGACAGCGGTCGCCACCCATACCCATACCGACCATATCGGCGCGCACCACGAATTCGACCATACCCTGGTGCACGAGCTGGAAGCGGAAGAGTTGCGCAGCCCGCGCGACAAGGGCACCCTGCTGGCCGCGGTGCTGGGGCCGGAGGAGATCCGCAAGCTGGCGGCGGCCGGCTATCCGATCGACGGCGACCTGATCACCGCCTTGCCGCATGCCGGCTACGACATGGCCGGATATGCCACCAGGGATTCGGTGGTGACGGAGATCGTCACCGAGGGCGACGTGGTCGATATCGGCAACCGGCATTTCGAGGTGCTGCATCTGCCCGGCCATTCGCCCGGCAGCATCGGGCTGTGGGAGCAGGCGACCGGGACCCTCTTCTCCGGCGACGCGATCTATGACGGGCCGCTGCTGGACGAGATCGACGGCGCCGATATCCCGACCTATGTCCGCACCATGAAGCGCCTGCGCGAATTGCCGGTCGAGGTCGTCCATGCCGGTCACGATCCGAGTTTCGGCCGCGCGCGGTTGATCGAGCTCTGCGACGCCTATCTGGAGAAGCGCGCGTGAGGCGCTTCGACGCCAAGTGGGCCATCGTCCTCATCGGCTTCCTGGCGTTGAGCCTGGCCTTCTCCGGCCGCGCCATGCTGAGCCTCGCCATGCCGGAATGGATCGCCGAGTTCGGCTGGTCGCGCAGCTTCATCTCCAACGTGATGGCGGCGACGCTGGTGATCATGGCGGGGATGGCGCCGGTGGTCGGCTTCGGCATTGACCGCGGCGGCCCGCGCGCGATCCTGACCGGCGGCCTGCTGCTGGTCGCCGCCAGCACGATGCTGCTCTCGGCCATGCACGGGCCGGTCGCTTTCGTCCTCGGCTTCGCCGGATTGGGGGCGGTGGGTTTCGGCCTGGTCGCCACCCATGCGGTCAGCAGCGCGGTGGCGCGCAGCTTCGACGGCCGGCAGGGGCTCGCCATCGGCGTCGCCACCTCCGGCTCCACGGCGGGCCAGTTCGTCTTCGTGCCGATCCTCGGCCTGCTGCTGGCGACCGGCGGCTGGCGCTTCGGCTACCAGGCGCTGGCCGGCGGCTGCCTGCTGCTGGCGCTGCTGAGCTGGTTCCTGCTGCGCGGCGCCGGGGCGGCAGCCCGCGCCCGCGCTGCCGCCGAGCGCAAGGAAGGCTTCGCCACGCGAGTCTGGTTTCTGCTGCGCCGGCCGGCCTTCCACGGCCTGTTCTGGAGCTTCCTCTTGTGTGGCTACACGACAACGGGGGTCATCGAGACGCACCTCATCCCCTATGCCGAGTTCTGCGGCGTGCCGCCGGCGCCGAGCTCGCTCGCCTTCGGCATCCTGATGGGGGTCAACACTTTGGGCATGGTGGCATCGGGCTGGTTGACCGACCGGGTCAACCGCACCTGGCTGCTGGCCGGCATCTATGCCGGGCGGGGCCTCGTGTTCCTGCTGCTGCCGATGCTGGTGCGCGACACCTCGGTGCTGTGGGTCTTCGCCGTGCTGTTCGGCATCTTCGACTACGCGACCGTGCCGCCGACGGCGAGCCTCGCCGCCGGGCATCTGGGGCGCGAAAGAGTCGGTACCGCGATGGGCCTGATCTCCGCCGGCCATTCCATCGGCGCGGCGATCGGCGCCTTCATGGGCGGCTACCTGTTCGACACCACCGGCGGCTATAGCTGGCTGTGGTCGAGTTCCTTCGCGCTGGCGCTGCTCGCCGCGGCAATCGCGGCGCTGGTTCCGCATCGGATGCGCGGCGCAGCGATTATCGCCTAGCTCGATGCGTCAGTGGGCTCGCTGAGCTCCTTCCCCCCACGCCGACATTTGTCGGCAAGGGGGGAAGGGGAAAGTTACACGTTGAACCGGAAGTGCAGCACGTCGCCGTCCTGCACCACGTAGTCCTTGCCTTCGGAGCGCAGCTTGCCGGAATCGCGGGCGCCGGCTTCGCCGCCGCAGGCGATGAAATCGTCATAGGCGATGGTTTCGGAACGGATGAAGCCGCGCTCGAAATCGGTGTGGATGACGCCGGCCGCTTCCGGCGCCTTGGCGCCGCGGCGCACGGTCCAGGCGCGGGTTTCCTTGGGGCCGACGGTGAAGAAGGTGATGAGGTCGAGCAGCGCGTAGCCGGCGCGGATGACGCGGGCAAGGCCGGTCTCCTTCAAGCCCAGCGAAGACAGGAACTCGGCCTTCTCCGCCTCGTCGGTCAGTTGCGCCACTTCCGCCTCGATGGCGGCGGAGATGACGACCGACACGGCGCCCTCGGCCTTGGCCCGCTCGGCGACCTTCTTGGAGAGCGCGTTGCCCTCGGCGGCGGCGGCCTCGTCGACATTGCAGACATAGAGCACGGGCTTGCCGGTCATCAGGGCGAGCTGCTTGAAGACCGGCTTCTGCTCCGCCGACAGCTTGCCGAGAACCGTGCGTGCCGGCTTGCCCTCGCGCAGCGCGTTGAGCGCCGGCTCCATCACGTCCATCAGCGCCTTGGCTTCCTTGTCGCCGCCCTTGGCCTTCTTGGCGGCGGCGTCGAAGCGCTTCTCCAGGCTCTCGAGGTCGGCCAGCATCAGCTCGGTCTCGACGATCTCGGCGTCGCGGATCGGATCGACCGAGTTCTCCACATGCGTGACTTCGCCCTCGAAGCAGCGCAGCACATGCACGATGGCGTCGACCTCGCGGATGTTGGCGAGGAACTGGTTGCCGAGGCCCTCGCCCTTGCTGGCGCCGCGCACCAGGCCGGCGATGTCGACGAATTCGAGCTGGGTCGGGATGATCTTCGCCGACTTGGCCATGGCGCAGAGTTTTTCCAGCCGGTCATCCGGCACCGCCACGCGGCCGACATTCGGCTCGATGGTGCAGAACGGATAGTTCGCCGCCTGCGCCGCCGCGGTCGAGGTCAGCGCGTTGAAGAGCGTGGACTTGCCGACATTGGGCAGTCCGACGATGCCGCAATTGAAACCCATGACTTCCTCGTTTTTGATTCCCTCCACCGGAACGGGGGAGGGCTAGGGAGGGGGCAGCGAGCGATGGCTCTTTCCATCGGAGCCGCGGCTGCCCCCGCCCCAACCCTCCCCCTGAAGGGGGAGGGGGTTACTCTTCCTTCGCCGGCTCAACCCGCGGCGGCTTGGGCGGCGGCGGGTTCAGCGTGTGCGCCACCTTGCTCATGAACGTGCCCTCGCCCTTTTCCAGCAGCAGCGGGAAATGCTCGGCGATGGCGTCCAGCATCTTCTCCAGCTCCGGCTTCTCCTCGGCATCGAAGTCGTGCAGCACGTAGTGCTTCACCAGCTCCTTCTGCCCCGGATGGCCGACGCCGATCCTCACCCGCCAGTATTCCGGCCCGACATGGGCGTCGATGGAACGGATGCCGTTATGGCCGCCCGATCCGCCGCCCTTCTTCACCCGCAGTTTGCCGAAGGCCAGGTCGATCTCGTCGTAGAGCACGTAAACGTCGTCGAGCTCGAGCTTGTAGAACTGCAGCGCCGCCTGCACCGCGCGGCCGCTGTCGTTCATGTAGGTCTGCGGCGCCAGGATGACGGCCTTGTCGCCCGCGATGTTGCCCTCGGCGATGTAGCCGTGGAATTTCTCGCGGGGGCTGGAAAAGCCATGGCGGCGGGCGATCTTGCCCGCCGCCATGAAGCCTACGTTGTGACGATGACCGGCATATTGCGTGCCCGGATTGCCCAGGCCGACGATCAGCCGCATCGCCAGCTCCTGTCGTGTGAAGGAGCCTACTTCTTCTTCGGCGCAGCAGCCGGCGCCTTGGCCGCACCGCCAGCCGCCGGAGCCTTGGCGCCCGCAGCAGCACCCGCCGCAGGAGCCGCAGCACCCGCTGCCGGAGCAGCACCCGCCGCCGGAGCAGCACCCGCCGCCGGAGCAGCAGCCGCAGTCGCCGCGGCAGCCGCCGCCGCTTCCTGCTCGGCCTTGAGGCCGGACGGCGCGCCGATGGTCACGATGGTGAAGTCACGCTCCTTGATCGTCGGCGTGGCGCCTTCGGGCAGCTTGACGCTGCTGATGTGGACGCTGCCGCCGATGTCGAGGCCGGTGATGTCGACCACGATCTGCTGCGGGATGTTGTCCGGCGAGCAGAGGAACTCGATCTCGTGGCGCACCAGGTTGAGCACGCCGCCGCGCTTGATGCCCGGGGCGGCCGCTTCGTTGGTCACCACGACCGGCACGTTGACGTGGATCTTGGCGTCCTTGTTGATGCGCTGGAAGTCGGCATGGACGATGCGGTCATAGATCGGGTCGAACTGCACGTCACGCGGCAGCACGCGGTGCTTCGTGCCGCTCAGTTCCAGGTCCAGCAAAGTGGCGAAGAACGCCTTCTTCTGCACCAGCCGCTCCAGCTCCTTGGGATCGAGCGAGATGAGCGTCGCATCCTTCTTGTCACCATAGATCACGGCAGGGACGCGGCCAGCACGACGAGTCGCACGAGCAGCCCCCTTACCAGCGCGGTCGCGAGACTCCGCGCGAATGGATTCAACTGCGGGCATGATCTTATCCTTTCATCCAGCAGTGTTTCCGACGACGGACCATTCCGTCTTCGGAACCGGCCGGCCTCCAGGGGTGCCAAACCGGATTTGCCTTCGAGCGGCCCTCGCTAGTCCGGGCCGCCCGCAACCGGCCTGTTCAGTCGAACAGGCTGGAAACCGAACGCTCCTCGCTGACGCGGGCCATGGCCTCGGCGAGCAGCGGAGCAATGGTGAGCTGGCGCACCGTCTGCGACACGCGGACCGCCGCCGTCGCCTCGATGGAATCGGTGATCACCAGGGATTCGAGCGGCGAGGCGGAGACGCGCGACACCGCGCCTCCCGACAGCACGCCGTGGGTCACGTAGGCGCTGACCGAGGCGGCGCCCGCTTCCTTCAGCGCCACGGCCGCGTTGCAGAGCGTGCCGGCGCTGTCGACGATGTCGTCGACCAGGATGCAGCGCATGCCGCTGACTTCGCCGATGATGTTCATGACCTCGGAAACGCCGGCGCGCTCGCGCCGCTTGTCGATGATGGCGAGGTCGGCATCGAGCCTTTTCGCGAAGGCGCGGGCGCGCACCACGCCGCCGACGTCAGGCGAGACGATGCAGAGGTTGTTGTCGCCGGGGAAGCGCTCCTTGATGTCTTTGGTGAGGACGGGGGCGGCGAACAGGTTGTCGGTCGGGATGTCGAAGAAGCCCTGGATCTGCCCGGCGTGGAGATCGACGGTCAGCACGCGGTTGGCGCCGGCGGTGGTGATCAGATTGGCGACCAGCTTGGCGGAGATCGGCGTGCGCGATCCCGATTTGCGATCCTGCCGGGCGTAGCCGTAATAGGGGATCACCGCGGTGATGCGGCGCGCGGAGGCGCGCTTCAACGCATCCATGATGATCAGCAGTTCCATCAGGTTGTCGTTGGTCGGGAACGAGGTCGATTGCACGACGAACACGTCCTCGCCGCGGATGTTCTCCTGGATCTCGACGAACACTTCCATGTCGGAGAAGCGCCGGATGCTGGCATTCACCAGCGGCAGATTGAGATAGGCCGAGATGGCCTCGGCCAGCGGCCGATTGCTGTTGCCCGTAAGGATCTTCATCTGCGCGCGCGCCCTTGGAGAAACCCGGCTTCTGCGTTCTCCGACCCCGGCCCCGACCTGCCGCAGATCAAAAAAACGTCGCCGCCCCAGCTAGTTGGGCGGCGAAAAGCGCGCGGAATGTAACAGCGGCATGACGGGCTGGCAATGGCCTTGGCAGGTCGGCCGAAAACTATTTAACTATATGAAATATATAGATGTTTTGACATCTCGCCTATCGCGTCACCAGCTCCAGCGAGCGCTTTGACAACGCCTCGCAACCCCGGTCGTTGACCAGCACGGTCTGGCCGCTGGTCATGGCCAGGCCGGACCCGCTGTCGAAGATGATCAGGTGGATGAAATAGACCTGCCCCGGCGCCGCCAGCTCCGGGTTGCCGTGATAGAACATCGGCCAATCCATCCAGTTGGGCGCGAAGGTGGCGCCCAGGCTGTAGCCGGTGGCGTTCATGCGATGCGCCTGGTAGCCGGCGGCATCCAGCACCCTGGCGTGGGCGTCGAACACCTCGCCGATCGGCCGGCCGGGTTTCAGCGCTTCCTTGCAGGCCTCCAGCGCGTCGACGGCGACCTTGTGCATCTCGATTTGCCGTGGCGGCACCTTGCCCACCGGGATCGTGCGCATCAGGCAGGAATGGTAGTGGCGATAGACGCCGCCGAATTCGAGGGTCAGCTGGTCCTGGGCGTCGAGCTTGCGCCGGCCGGTCTTGTAGCGGCAGAGCAGGGCGTCGGGGCCGGAGCCGATGATGAACTCGTTGGCCGGATCGTCGCCGCCATTGCGGAAGATGACCGATTGCATGGCAGCCAGGATCTCGCCTTCATCGGCGCCGGGCCCCGCCAGGCGATGCGCCTCGTCCAGCGCCAGGTCGCCCAGCTCGGCCGCCTTGCGCACATAGGTGATCTCGGCCGGGCTCTTCACCAGGCGCAGGCGCGAGACGAGGTCTGAGGCGTCCTGCAGATCGGCGAAGCCGTCGAAGGCCGCCTGCAACCGCATGCCGTTGCGCGCGGTGAGGCCATAGGCCTCCCATTCGACGCCGAGCGTCTTGCCGGCGCAGCCGAAGCCGCGCAGGTACTGGCACAATTCCGCCGCCGGGTCGGCCGTCGGCGCGTCGATCCAGACGCGGATGTCCTTGATGTCCGACGTGTTCTGCGCCTGGCGCAAATCCGGCGCCCGGGTCAGCAGCATCATCCGGCCGTCGGCGCCGAGATAGAGGCACTGGAAATAGACGTAGCCGAAGGTGTCGTAGCCGGTCAGGTAGTACATGCTCTCCTGACGGAACATCAGCAGGCCGTCGAGGCCGCGGCTTTCCATCAGCTGCATCGCGCGCCGCCGGCGCGTCGCCAGTTCGGTCTCGGAAAAATGCAACGCCATCCTGGGAATACCTCTAATAGAGCCGCCCGCCATTGGGCACGGCAAGGCTCGGCTGGATCAGCACCACTTCGCCGGCCTCGTCGGGGAAGCCGAGCACCAGCACCTCGGACATGAACTTGCCGATCTGCTTCTTGGGGAAGTTGACCACGGCGGCGACCTGTTTGCCGACCAGTTCGTCGAGGCTGTAGCGCCTGGTGATCTGCGCCGAGGACCGCTTGAGGCCGATTGCCGGACCGAAATCGACGGTCAGCTTATAGGCCGGCCGCCGTGCCTCGGGAAACGGCTCCGCCGCGACGATGGTGCCAACCCGGATATCGACCTTGCGGAAATCGTCATAGGAGATCTCCGCCGCAACCGCCTCAGCCTGCCCGTCCACCATTCGCTCGCTCGCAACTCTGACAAACGCGGCGAGACTACAGGAAGTCGAGCAGCGGACGCAAAGCGCTCGGATTCCCTCCCCCGAGGCGGGGGAGGGTCAGGGTGGGGGCGATGCTTCCGTCCTGCTCAGCCTTCGCAGGATAGAACAACCCCCGCCCCAACCCTCCCCCAGCTTGGGGGAGGGGGATCACCGGAGCTCCTCCAATACGTCATCCAAAGAAAAACCGCCCGCTGCGGGGGGATGCAGCGGGCGGTCACTTCAGGAAGGTCCGCGCGATTGGGGGAGGGTGCGGACCCTCTGTCTTGGGCCGTTTGACCGGCCCAAACGCGGGCCGGTCGGAACCGGCCGATTTACTTCTTCACGACCTTGGCAACGGCCGACTTGATCTCGTCGATGTTGGCGACGACGCGCTTGGAGAGCACGTCCACCGCCTCGGTCTGCGACTTCTGCAGGGTGTCGACGGTCTCACGGATGTTGACCAGCGCGTCCTCGAAGGCGGCCTTCGCGAGGTCGGCCTGCTTGGCGAACTTGTCTTCCGGGGTGCCGGCGGCGGTCATTTCCTTGGCGACCTTACCGAACTCCTCGAAGGCCTTGCGGGCCAGCTCAGCCTGGCGCTGGGCAACGGCCTTGACGCCATCGAACGCGACCTGGTTGGCGGCGGTGAAGGCCTCGACGTTCTTGCGCTGGAGCGCGAACACGGAGTCGAGGTCGAAGTTCGGCATCTTGCCGTTGACGAAATACTTGCTGAAGTCGCCGGCCCACTTGCTGAACTCGGCCTGCATCTGGGTGAAGTCGGGAACCTTGGCGAACTCGGTCTCGACGGTCTGGGTCTTGGCCATCTCTGATCTCCTCAAAAGGCGTTTTGCTGCGGCTAATTCGATGCGCCCCGTCCCGGGCCATCGAAGTGATCTGAAGCCTATATGGTGCAGTGCAACAGGAACGTCAAGCGGTTTTTTGTTGCAGTGCAAAATATCTGAAATTAATCTATATTAATCACACAATTAGGCGGTTCTGCGCCGCGTCATATCGAGCCAGCGTTCGACCTGCCCCAGACGCTTGTCCAACTCGGCCATGGTCTTGGCCAGATCGGGACTATCATCCTTGAACCAGGCCCTGAGGCCCGCCGCGTAGATGGCGCCCAGGCCCTTGATCCGCAAGGCGCCGCGCAGCCCGGCGGTGGAGATTCCGGCGGCCTCCAGCATATGGCCCAGGGAGCAGCCCAGCTGGCAGAGCAGGGCCAGCCCGTCGCCCGGGGTGCGGGGCAGCTCCCAGGCCAGCGCGGAGAAGGCGGCGCGGTTCTCGTTCAGGGCGTCGAAACGCCGCATCAGGAGGTCGAACAGCCGGTCCTTGGCTGAGCCGTCCAGCGGGTCTTCCTCCAGGCTGGCGAAGATGCGGGAATCGATGTCCCGGCCGATGCCGGTCAGGATCGCCGTCTTGGAGGGATAGGCCTGGTAGGCCTCGGCCAGGCTGAGCCCCGCATCCTTGGCGATCTCGGCATAGGAGAGGTCGCGCCAGCCGCCGGCGGCCACCAGCCGCAGGAGCGATTCGCGCAAGGCCGCCCTGGCATCGGTCTGCCTGGCTTCGGCCGGCTTGGCGCCACTCGGCCTCGCGTCGGCGCCTTTGCGGGTCCTGGCCGATTTGGCGGAAGGTCTACGCGCGGACTTGGCCATGAGCTGCTCCATCTCCGCTCTGTGTACGGGTGAAATGTGGCGTTGGATTGCCGGCCAGGCAAGCACCCCGGGCGGGCCCGGGCCGATTGCGCGGCTATTTCACGGCAATAACCCGGCCGCCGGTGATCCGCTCCAGATCCGCCGGGGTCAGGCGGAACACGGCATTGGACGACCCGGCGGCGGCCCAGATCTCCGGGTATTGTCGCAGGTCGGCATCGATGAAGACCTGGACGGGACCGGTATGTCCCACCGGTGCCACGCCGCCGATGGCGAAACCGGTGGCGGCGCGGACGAAATCCGGATCGGCCCGGCCGATCTTGTCGCCGAGCTCGGCCTCCAGCTTTTTCTCGTCCACCCGGTTGCTGCCGCTGGCGATGACCAGAACCGGGCGGTTGGCGGATTTGGCGCGGAAGACCAGCGACTTGGCGATCTGCGCCACGTCGCAGCCGATGGCCGCGGCGGCTTCGGCCGAGGTGCGGGTGGAAGCGTCGAATTCCTTGATCTCGGCGGCGAGGCCGAAGCCGGCCAGCGCCTCGCGCACCCGGGCCACGCTGCCTTTTGGTGCCGGCTCGCCCATCGGCTCAGCGGCCTTCGGCGATCTCGCGGCCGCGATTGGTGGCGGCGGCGATGGCCTTGTTCATCAGCGGCTGCAGCCCGTCCGGCGCCATCAGCACCTTGATCGCTTCGAGGGTGGTGCCCTTCGGGCTCATCACCGCCTCGCGCAGCTTGGTGGCGCTTTCCGTGGAGAGATGGGCGAGCTCGCCGGACCCCGTCACCGTCTGGCGCGCCAGTTTCATGCAGAGGTCTTCCGGCAGGCCCATCTGCCGCGCCGCTTCGGCCAGGCACTCGATCAGCAGGAACACATAGGCCGGGCCGCCGCCGGAAACCGCGGTGACGGCGTTGATCTGGTCTTCCTGGTCGATCCAGCCGATCTCGCCCACGGCGGAAAGCAACTGGCCGCACAATTCCTGGGTCGCCACCGGCACCTTGGGATCGCGCAGCAGGACCGACATGCCGCGGCCGACGGCGGCCGGGGTATTCGGCATGGAGCGGATCACCACCGCCTTCGGACCCAGCTTCTCCTTGAGATAGGCGACGGTCTTGCCGGCGGCGATGGACAGGAACACCGCGCCCTGGTCGGCGAAGCGCCGGTAGTCGGGCAGGGCCTCGTCCATGAATTGCGGCTTGATCGCAAGCAGAATGATTCCGGGCCGGAGCCCCGAGGGGAGCTTGGCAAACGCGGTCACCACCGTCACGCCGCGCGCCTGGATATCCTCCAGGTCACGCGGGGCGGGGTCGATGACGAACACGTCTTTCCCGGGCACGCCGCGCGCGAGCCAGCCGCGCAGCAACGCACCCCCCATCTTGCCGCAGCCCACCAGAACCAGCGGGCCCGGCAAGACGATCCTAGCTTGGGTCATCCGTCAGATCAGGCCTCTCCGACCGTCTCCAGCATGGCGGCTTCCATCGCCTCCTGGGGCTTCTTACCGCCCCAGAGGGTGAATTGAAAGGCCGGGTAGAAACGCTCGCATTCCCCGATCGCGGTCTCGAGCAGGTCTTCCAACTGCTCGGCGACGATGCCGCTGGTGCCGCGCAACAGCACGGTGTGGCGGTACATCGGCGCCATCTCCTCGGTGCACAGGTCGAAGTGCCCGAGCCAGAGGCGCTCGTTGATCATCGACAGCAACTCGGCAACCGGCGGGCGCTTACCGGCCGGGATTTTCATATCGAGCAGGCACGAGAAATACAGGGCCCCCAAATCCTCCTGCCAGACGAAGAACATGCGGTATTCGCACCACTGACCCCGGAACTCGACCACCATTTCCTCATCGCCGGACCGCTCGTGCCGCCATTCATTGACGGACACCAGCTCTTCCAGCATGTCGATGGGATTTGGACGGGTCTGGGTCGACTCAACTCGGAGCAAGCCCATTACTAGCGCCCTCCATGCGTCGGCCCCCGGAGGCCCGCAAGGTGGGGCCAGACCCCCAGGACTAGATGACAGAACAGTGAATCCCCACAAGCAATAGAGTCGCAAATTTGCGACTCTCGTGCAAGCGGTGAATTAAGGAAGTTTCGAGTCAGAGTCGAAGGAATCGACCTAACGGGTCCCAGAATCGGAGTCTTCAGCGTCTTGCGTGGCTCGCGCGGGGGCGCCGCCGTCCTGGGCAAGCCGCGATTCGAGCGCCTGCACGCGCGCCTCGAGCCGGATCTGCGCCTCGCGCGCGGCCTGGGCCACTGCCTTCATCGCCTCGAACTCGTCGCGCGACACCAGGTTCATCCGCCCCAGCAGCCGCTCCAGCTGCTGCTGCAGCCGCATCTCGACCTCGTGCTTCACGCCGCTCATCGAGCCCAGCGCGCCATTGGCCACCTTGGCCAGGTCGTCGAGGAAGCGGTTGTCGGTCTGCATGCTGAACCTCTTGATTCTCCAACCTCTTCAATTCCGGGCCTCTTCCCGGGGCCGGCTTGAAGCTGTCATGGGCGCACCTTATAACCCGGACGCGGCCGGCGTCCATCGGCCAGCACTGATCCAACGCGCCGATCCAACGCACCGGTCCTTGTCCCATGGTCTTTCCCGATTTCGATCCGGTCGCCCTGCAGATCGGGCCCATCGCCATCCGCTGGTACGCGCTGTCCTATATCGCCGGCATCCTGCTCGCGTGGCGCTACTGCATCTGGTACGCGAAGCAGCCGCCGGCCCATGTCAGCCGCAATCAGCTGGACGACCTGATGTTCTGGGCGACCATGGGCATCATTCTGGGCGGCCGTCTCGGCCAGGTCCTGCTGTGGCAGCCCGGCTACTACTTCGCCCACCCGCTGGAGATCCTGAAGATCTGGGAGGGCGGCATGGCCTTCCACGGCGGCTTCCTCGGCGTGGTGCTGGCGATCTTTCTCTATGCGCGGAACCAGAAGCTGAGCCTGTGGTGGGTGTCGGATGTGGTGGCGCCGGCGACGCCGATCGGGCTGTTCCTCGGCCGTGTCGCCAATTTCATCAATGGCGAATTGTGGGGCCGGCCGAGCAACGTGCCCTGGGCGATGGTGTTCCCGCATGCCGACAACCTGCCGCGCCATCCGAGCCAGCTCTACCAGGCGGCGCTGGAGGGCATCTTGCTATTCGCGTTCCTGCATGTCGCCGGCCGCAACCCGGCGGTGCGCGCGCGGCCCGGCATGATGACCGGCCTGTTCCTGATGGGCTATGCGGTGGCGCGCTCGGTCGGCGAGATCTTCCGCGAGCCGGAAGTGGACCTGGGCAGCTTCAACTTCGTCACCTGGGGCCAGATCCTGAGCGTGCCGATGTTCGCCCTCGGCCTCTACCTGGCGCTGCGCAAGCCGAAGGCGGCGGCGTGACCGGCGCCGGCAAGACGATCACGCGCTAGGCCAGGGCAGTTGGCAGACGTTCCCGCGTCATTGCTTGACCTCATCAAACGCCGCGTCGCGGCGCGCGGGCCGCGCGATGTCGCGGAATTCATGCAGCTGGCGCTGGCGGAACCCGGCCTCGGCTATTACGCGACGCGCGATCCGCTGGGCGCCCGGGGCGACTTCGTCACCGCGCCGGAGATCAGCCAGATGTTCGGCGAGCTTGTCGGCCTGTGGTGCATCGACACCTGGGAGCGCCTGGGCCAACCGGAGCCCTTCCTGCTGGTCGAGCTGGGGCCGGGGCGCGGCACGCTGATGGCCGATGCCTTGCGCGCCGCCCGGGTGCGGCCGGAATTCGGCCGGGCGATGCGCCTGCAGCTGGTCGAGATCAGCGCCCCCTTGCGCGCCGTGCAGGCGGAGCAGCTCGGCGCCTTCCGGCCCACCTGGCACGACAAGCTTGCCGACCTGCCGGCCGGCCCGGCCATCATCCTCGGCAACGAGTTTCTCGATGCCTTGCCGGTGCATCAATTCGTCATGACCGAGGAAGGCTGGCGCGAGCGCGCGGTGGGCGTGGTAGACGACCATCTCGCCTGGGTTCTCGCGGCGCCTGGGGAGAGCCTGTCGCTGCTCCGCCCAGAGCACCGGCGGGCGCGGCCGGGCGACATCGCCGAAGTGTCGCCGGCAATCCTGGGCGTGGCCAGGCAACTGGGCGAACGCCTGGCGCGCACGCCGGGGGCCGCCTTGTTTTTCGACTACGGGCCGGCGCGCAGCGGGCTCGGCGATTCCTTGCAGGCGCTGCGCGGCCATCGCCCCGCCGATCCGCTGCGCGATGCCGGCCAGGCCGATCTCACCGCGCATGTCGATTTCGCCGCCTTTGCCGAAGCGGCGCGCCAGGCGGGGGCAGCTGCCTTTGGGCCGGTCGAGCAGGGCGCCTTCCTGCGCTCCCTCGGCATCGAGCAGCGCGCGGCGATGCTGGCGGAAAAGGCGGGGGCGGAGGATCGCGCCGCCATCGCCACGGCCCTGCACCGCTTGATCGCGCCGGCGCAAATGGGCAGTTTGTTCAAGGCGCTCGCGCTCGCCTCGCCCGATCTTCCCCAACTGGCCGGTTTCGCATGATCACGCTCGGCATTCTCGGCGACCTCGACGGCATCCGGCACGGATTCATGACCCGCCATGGCGGCGTCAGCGAGGGCATCTATACCTCGCTCAATTGCGGCATCGGGTCGAACGACGACCCGCAACGTGTGCGCGCCAACCGCGACCGGGCGCTGGAGATGGCCGGCCTGGGCGGCAGCCGATTGCTGACCGCGTACCAGGTCCACTCGCCCGACGTGGCGGTGGTCGAGCAGGCCTGGGCGGATGACGCGCGGCCGCGGGCCGATGCAATGGTGACGCGGACGAAGGGCCTGGCGCTGGGCGTGCTCAGCGCCGATTGCGTGCCGGTGCTGTTCGCCGATCCGCAGGCCGGGATCATCGGCGCCGCCCATGCCGGCTGGCGCGGTGCCCTCACCGGCGTGCTGCAGGCGACGGTCCGGGCGATGGTCGATCTCGGCGCCCGGGCGTCGCAGATCCGCGCGGCGGTCGGCCCCTGCATCGGTGCCGCGAGCTACGAGGTCGGCGCGGAATTCCCGGCGCCGTTCCTGGCGCAGGACCCGGCGCATGACGGTCTTTTCCGCCCGGCGGCGCGACCGGACCATCACATGTTCGACATCGAGGCCTATGTCGTCCTGCAGTTGAGGGCGCTGAAGCTGGCCGGCGTCGAGGCGGCGCATCGCGACACCTGCGGCGAGCGCGAGACGTTCTTCAGTTATCGCCGCTCCGTGCTGCGCGGCGAGCCGGATTACGGGCGCCACGTCTCGCTGATCGGGCTGGCCTAGACTGGCAGCTGCAGCAGCGCGCGCAGACCGCCGAGCGGGGAATCCGCAAGGCTGAGATCGCCGCCATGGCCGCGCAGGATGTCGCGCGCGATGGTGAGGCCGAGGCCGACGCCGCCGGTCTCGGTGTTGCGCGAGGGGTCGAGCCGGAAGAACGGCTTGAACACGTCCTCGCGCCGGTCCGCCGGCACGCCCGGCCCGTCATCGTCGACCATGATCTCCACCCGGCCGCGGCGGCGGTTCAGGGTCACGTCGATGCGCCCGGCATGGCGCTGGGCATTGGCGACGATGTTGGTGAGGGCGCGGCGGAAGGCGTCGCGTCGCAGCGGCACGACCAGCGACTGCTCGGCGGTGGCGAAGCCGATGCGGGCGCCGTCGCGCCGGGCGCCGGCGACCACGTCGCTGACCGCTGCGACCACATCGACCTCGGTCGGCTGCTCGGTGCCCTCGCCGCGGGCGAAGGCCAGATAGGCGTTGACCATGCGCTCCATGTCGCCGACGTCGCGCTTGAGGTCCTCGATGGCCGGCGCCTGGCCCATCATCGCCAACTGCAGCTTCATGCGGGTGAGGGGCGTGCGCAGATCGTGGCTGACGCCGGCCAGCATCTCGGTGCGCTGCTGGATCTGGCGCCGGATGCGGGCGCGCATCTGGTTGAAGGCGCGGCCGGCCACCTCGACCTCCGCCGCGCCGTCGAGGACGAAATCGCCGACGTCGCGGCCCTTGCCGAAATCGTCGGCGGCCTGGGCCAGGCGCTTGATCGGGCGCACCTGGCGCCGCATGAAGACGGTGGCCATCGAGAGCAGCACCAGAGAGGTGCCCAGCATCCACAGGAAGAAGACATAGGTGGTGGAGGAGAACAGCCGCCGCCGCGCAACGACCACCTGCAGCACGCCTTCCGGCAGCTGGACGTGGATCTCGACCTGGTCCTGCAGCGAGCGGCTGTCGATGATGAAGGGCCGCTCGACCCGCGCCTCCAGCGCGTCGGTCAGCTGCCGGTCCACCAGGTTCTGCCGCATGATGGTCGGATCGTTGGGCAGGATGTCGCCGGGCTTGAAGGTCAGGCTGATCTTCATGCTGTCGCGGGCGACGGTGAAGACACGCTTGGTGCGGTCCTCGGTGATCGGCCGCGGCATCATCTGGATCGCCGCCGCGATGTCGCCGGCGACGCTCTGCGCCAGGCGCTTGGTCACCGTGTTCCAGTGACTGTCATAGAACACCCAGGCGGAGACGACCTGGAGCAGCACCACGGGTGTGACGATGATCATGATCGAGCGGCCGAGCAGCGAGCGCGGCAGCATCAGCTCGAAGGCCTGCAGGAGCGGGTGCAGTGTCTTCACCATGGCGGGCGATCAATCCGGCTGCAGGACGTAGCCGCGGCCGCGCACCGTCTGCAGGAAGCGCGGGAAACGCGGATCGTCCTCGATCTTGCGCCGCAAGCGTGTCATCTGCACGTCGATCAGGCGGCTTTCGGTGCTGTCCTCGCTCTGCGGCGCCAGCGCCTCGCGCGAGACCGGCTCGCCGGCCCGGCGGGCCAGCTGGAACAGCAACTCGGACTCGGCGTCGGTCAGGTGGATCGGCTCGCCCGCCTTGAACAGCCGCCGCCGCTCGATCTCGAACACGAAGGCGCCGAACTTGACGGCGCCGACGGCGGTCGGCCCGCCCGCCCGTTGTCCCGCGCGCTTCAGGATGGCGTTGATGCGCAGCACCAGCTCGCGCGGCTCGAACGGCTTCACCAGGTAGTCGTCGGCGCCGGTCTCCAGGCCGTTGATGCGGTCATTGGCCTCGCCCATCGCGGTCAGCAGCAGGATCGGCACCAGGGTCTTCTCGCGCAGCGAGCGGGTGAGGTCGAGGCCGTTCTCCCCCGGCATCATGATGTCGACCACCAGCAGGTCGAAGGTGATGCCGGCCAGCTTGGCCCGCGCGTCGCCGGCGTCGACCGCCGTGGTGACGCGATAGCCCTGCTCGGTCAGGTAGCGGCCGATCAGGTCGCGCAGCCGCTTGTCGTCGTCGACCACCAGGATATGGATCTGCTCTTCGCTCACCGGCGTTGCGACCTCAGCGCGGCAGTCCCGGGCGGAAGCGCCGCCGATCGCCTTCCTCGATCATGCCCAGCATGACCTTGCGGAAGCCCTCGACCGCCTCGGCGCCGGCGGAGCGGTAGGCGCGGGCGATCAAGGCGCGCTGCTCCTCGGTCAGCTTGCGCTCCAGCTCGGCGCCCTTGTCGGTCAGGCTCAGCAGGCGCTGGCGGCGGTCGGTAGAGCCCGGCTTCTGCAGGATGAACCCCTGCCGGACCAGCTGGCCCAGCACCCGGCTCAGGCTCTGCTTGGTGATGTGCAGGATGGCGAGCAGGTCGGACACGGTCATGCCGGGGTTGCGGCCGACGAAATAGATGACCCGGTGATGGGCGCGGCCGAAGCCGAACTGGCCCAGGGTCTGGTCCGCCTTGGCGGTGAAGTCCCGGTAGGCGAAAAACAGCATCTCGATGCCCTGGCGCAGCTCGTCCTCGCGCAAAAACAGCGGATTGGCGGGAGATTTTATGTCAGCCATGTTGACTTATTTTTCCCGATCGTCTAGGTTTCGCTTGCCGGCAAGGAATCATAACATAACCCCTACCCCCCTCCCTTGGAGTTGTCACCGATGAGTTTGGTCCCTTTCGACGATCGTGACGGCATGATCTGGTTCGATGGCCAGCTGACCCCCTGGCGCGATGCCAAGATCCATGTCCTGACTCATGCCTTGCACTACGCCGCCGCCGCCTTCGAGGGCGAGCGCGCCTATGGCGGCAAGGTCTTCAAGTCGCGCGAGCACACCGAGCGCCTGCACCGTTCGGCGGAGATTCTCGGCTACAAGATTCCCTATTCGGTCGACCAGATCGAGAAGGCCAAGGCCGAGACGGTGAAGGCCATGGGCGGCGGCGACCTCTATGTCCGCGCCATCACCTGGCGCGGCAGCGAGCAGATGGGCGTCGCCGCGCAGGCGGCGAAGATCCACCTCGCCATCGCCGCCTGGACCTGGCCGTCCTATTTCTCGCCGGAGCTGCTGGAAAAGGGCATCCGCCTGAAATGGGCGATCTATCGCCGCCCGGCGCCGGACACCGCGCCGACCGCGTCGAAGGCCTCCGGCCTCTACCAGATCTGCACCATCTCCAAGCATGACGCGGAGAAGGAAGGTTTCCAGGACGCCATGATGCTGGATTACCGCGGCCTGCTGGCCGAGGCGACCGGCGCCAACGTCTTCCTGGTGCAGAACGGCGAACTGCACACGCCGACCGCCGATTGCTTCCTCAACGGCATCACCCGCCAGACGGTGATGGAGCTGGCGCGCCGCCGGCAGATCAAGGTGGTCGAACGGGCGATCAAGCCGGAGGAACTGGCCAAGACCCAGGAGGTGTTCCTGGTCGGCACCGCGGCGGAGGTGACGCCCGTGGGCCAGGTCGGCGACTACAAGTTCACCCCCGGCGCCATCACCAAGCAGCTGCGCGACGACTACCTGAAGGAAGTCCGCCTGCCGGTGGCGAGCGCCGCGGCCGAATAGCCGCAGACCGCGAAGTCGTTTCGCAACCCTCCCCCGGAAACGGGGGAGGGTTTTGTTTTGTCGCACTGGAAAACTCCCCGAAAATTCCTTGTGCGGCGGCAGCCGGAGTGATACTTAAGTGAATGCTTAACCAATCAGCAGCGTTGGATGCGATGTTCCAGGCGCTGGCCGATCCGGGCCGGCGCGCGATGATCGAGCGGCTGACCCGCGGGCCCGCCTCGGTGAGCGAACTGGCCAGGCCGATGGCGATGTCGCTGCCCGCCGTGGTCCAGCACCTCCAGGTGCTGGAGGCGAGCGGGCTGGTGAAGACCGAGAAGGTCGGGCGGGTGCGCACCTGCCAGATCGAAACCAGGGCGTTGCGCGAGGCCGAGCAGTGGATCGCCGAGCGGCGCAGCTCGTGGGAGCAGCGCCTCGACCGCCTCGGCGACTACCTCACCGCAACCGCGGGCGAGGATGGCGAGTAGTAGTACGAGAGAACGAACAGGCGCCGCGCGCGCGGCGCCTTCATCCGGCTGGAGCATTGCATGACCCTACGGTTTCACTATCACCCGCTGTCGTCCTTCTGTCACAAGGTGCTGATCGCCCTCTACGAGAACGACACGCCGTTCGAGCCGGTGCTGGTCGAGCTGTTCAAGGAAGAATCCGCGGTGCCCTTCAAGAAGATGTGGCCGGTCGGCAAGATTCCGGTGCTGCGCGACGAGGCCCGCGACCGCACGATCCCGGAGACCAGCATCATCATCGAATACCTGGCGCAGTATTTTCCGGGCCGCACCCAGCTCATTCCGGCGGATGCCGACCGCGCGCGGCAGACGCGCCTCGCCGACCGCTTCTACGATCTCTACGTCCATGCGCCGATGCAAAAGGTGATCACCGACCGGCTGCGCCCCGCCGGGCAGAACGATTCCTATGGCGTGGAGGATGCCCGCCGGATGCTGCGCACCGCCTACGGCATGATCGAGGCGGAGATGACGGGCCGGCAATGGGCCACGGGCGACGACTTCACCATGGCGGACTGCGCCGCCGCGCCGGCGTTGTTCTATGCCGAGATGGCGGAGCCTTTCGCCAAGACGCACCCGAACGTCGCCGCCTATCGCGAGCGGCTGATGGCGCGGCCGTCCTATGCGCGCGCGCTCAAGGAAGCCGAGCCCTATTTCGCGATGATTCCGCGCTGATCCTTACGTCCCGCCGTCCGTTTGCGAGGAGTAGCCCATGACCGAGCGTTCCGTCACCCATGGCACGTTCCGGATCGAGCGGGTCTACGACGCCAAGCCGGCGCGCGTGTTCAGGGCCTGGGCCGATCCGGAGGTCAAGGCGCGCTGGTTCCGCGGCCCGGACCAGTGGCGTCGCGACAGCTACCGGCTCGATTTCCGGGTCGGCGGCACGGAACGCCTGTCCGGCGGAAAGCCGGGCGAGCCGATGCATATCTACACGGCGGCCTATCACGACATCGTGGCCGAACGGCGCATCATCATCGCCTATGACATGCATGTGGGCGAGACGCCGATTTCCGTTTCGCTGGCGACGATCGAACTGACGCCGGAAGGCAAGGGGACGCGCCTGGTCTTCACCGAGCAGGGCGCGTTCCTCGACGGCTATGACGATGCGGGCGGGCGCGAGCGCGGCACCATGGAGTTGCTCGACAAGCTCGACGGAGAGCTACGGCGCGGCGACGTCGCCAGCTAGGTGGCAATCAGGATTGCCGCCACTTGGCTGCGGCGTGGTCGTCGCTTTCGCGCGCGTCGACCCAGGCGGCGCCGTGGTCGCCTTCCTCCAGCTTCCAGAACGGCGCCTTGGTCTTCAGCCAGTCGATCAGGAAGGCGCAGGCGTCGAGCGCCGCCTGGCGATGCGCCGAGGTGGCGGCGACCAGCACGATGCGGTCGCCTGGCTCCAGCCGGCCATAGCGGTGAATGATGAGCACGCCTTGGAGCGGCCAACGCGCCTTGGCCTCGGCGGCGATCTCGGCCAGGCGCTTCTCCGTCATGCCCGGATAGTGCTCCAGCGTCATGGCGCTGATCGGGCTGTCACCGGCGAGGTCCCGCACCAGGCCCACGAACATCGCGAGCCCGCCGACCGACGTGTTGCCGTCGGTCAGGGCGGCGATTTCCCGCCCGATGTCGAAATCCTCGCGCTGAACCTTGATCACGATGCGCCTCAGCCTCCGGTGACCGGCGGGAACAAGGCGACCTCGTCGCCGGGGGCGACCGGCGCGGTGAGCTCGACATATTCCTGGTTGACCGCGACCTTCACCATGTTGCGCCGGTCCAGTGCCGCGGCATAGTTCGGCCCGCGCGCGGCCAGCCAGTTCAACAGCTGGTCGACAGTCTGGACCTGGGCCGGCGGATCGAGTTCCTCCTCGGCCTTGCCGATATTGGTCCGCACCCAGGCAAAATAGAGTAGTTTCATGGTTCCTCCGGCCGGTGGCGCGCTGTCTTGCCACACCCGACGCGGCGCACTCACCGTCGCAGACATAGTGACAAAATGCCATGCGCGCCAGTGCCCTTGCCGGGCATCCGGGACCGCAACTACGACTTTCGTCTTAGTGCAAATTTTACGGCCACTTAACCCATAATCGGCCAGGGTTACCGGCATGCCGGAGGGAATCAACCATATGACGGATCAGCCGTCGGAAGGCGACAGCAGCACGCGCGTCGCGCAGCAGATCGCCGAGAAGGCCGGATCGCTCGGCGTCCAGCTTGCCGATGCGGCCGGCTCCATCGACGACGTCGCCAAGGTGGTCGCGGCCCAGGCCCGCCAGTTCGAGGATCTGCGCGCCACCGCCGAAGCCATGGTGGCGGCCAATGAGCGGATCTCCGGCGAGATCGAGGGTGCCGCCCAGAGCGCCCAACGCTCCGCCGCCGAGATGGCGGCGTCCCGCGGGTCGATCGAGAGTTCGCTCAGCGACCTGCGCGGCCTGGCTGAAAGCGCCACCGCCATCGAATCCAAGCTCGGCGGCCTGCGCCGCGCGCTGGAGCAGATCGCCAAGGTGGCCCAGACCATCGATGCCATCGCCAAGCAGACCAACCTGCTGGCGCTCAATGCCACGATCGAGGCGGCGCGGGCCGGCGATGCGGGCCGCGGCTTCGGCGTCGTCGCCAGCGAGGTGAAGGTGCTGGCCCGCCAGACCAGCGAGGCGACCAGCCAGATCGGCGAGACCCTCAACGCCCTGTCACAGCAGGTCGGCGAACTGAGCAAGGAAGGCGCCCAGGCCACCGAACGCGCGGCCAAGGTCGAGAGCGGCACGGCGGCCATCGGCGCGGCGGTCGACCATTCGACCCAGGCGGTGGAGGAAATCGCCCGCCAGGCGGCGGCGATCGCCGCCGATACCCGCCTGGTGCGCGACCGCAGCGCCGAGGTCAAGTCGACCTTCGAGGGGCTGACGGCCGGCGTGCAGGGTTCGACCCGCGACCTGGGGCAGGCCAAGGACCACATCAACGGATTGCTCGAGGTGGCCGAGGACCTCATCGAGGCGACCGCCCATGCCGGGGTGGAGACGACCGACTCGCCGATGATCCGCGTGGTGGTGGACGCCGCCGCGCGCATCGGCGGCCTGTTCGAGCAGGCGGTGGAAAGCGGCCAGATCAGCATCAATGACCTGTTCGACGAGCGCTACGAGCCGGTCAAGGGCACCGACCCCCAGCAGGTGCTGGCCAAGTTCACCGCGCTCACCGACCGCCTGCTGCCGCCGATCCTGGAAGCGGCGTTGTCCGTCGACCCGCGCATCGTGTTTTGCGCCGCGGTCGACCGCAACGGCTATCTGCCGACCCATAACAAGAAGTTCTCGCAGCCGCAGCGGCCGGGCGACCCGGTCTGGAACGCCGGCAATTGCCGCAACCGCCGCATCTTCAACGACCGCGTCGGATTGAAGGCCGGGCGCAGCGCCAAGCCCTTTGTGGTGCAGACCTATCGCCGCGACATGGGCGGTGGCAATTTCGCGCTGATGAAGGATGCCTCGGCGCCGATCTTCGTCAAAGGCCGCCACTGGGGCGGTGTGCGCTGCGGCTACAAGGTGTAGGCGCCTACGTCCACGCGTCACGTCATGCCAGGGCTTGGCCCTGCCATGACGGCATGGCGTTGGGAGGAACTTGATCGACTGCTTGATCCTGCACTACCGTCTCCGTCTTCAGCGGAGGCATGCATGGCGCTCACCATCTGGCACAACCCCAACTGTTCCACCTCGCGCAAGGTGCTGGGCTGGCTGAAGGACAAGGGCCTCAAGCCGCACGTCGTCGAATACCTGAAGACGCCGCCGAGCGTTGCCGAGCTGAAGCGCGTGCTGGCCGCGATGAAGGCCAAGCCGCACGACATCCTGCGCCGCAAGGGCGACGCCTACGAGGCGCTGGGCGATGCCGACAAACTTGCCGGCGATGCGCTGCTCAAGAAGATGGTGGAGGCGCCGGTGCTGATCGAGCGCCCGATCGTCATCACCGCGAACGGCGCCGTGCTGTGCCGGCCGCCGGAGAAGGTCTGGGATCTCGTCTAGCTACCACCGCCCGTTGCCGGGGCGCATGTCGCTCCGGCCGAGGCGGATCGGGAAGCGTTCGCGGATCGCCGCGTCGGCACCCGGCTCGATGCTTTCCGGATAGTGGGTGGCGAGCAGGCGCCCGGCTTCGGCGCGCGCCTTGTCGAGGATGCCGACCGAGTTGTCCTCCTCCCAGGCCGACAGGGACGAGCGGTCGGAGATGTTGGGATAGAGATATTCGCGGTCCATCAGCGCCAGGGTCTGCGGATGGCCGAGATAGTGGCCGGGTCCCGCAATGACGTCCTTGATCACCTCGTAGGACAGGCTCTCGTCGGTCACCTCGATGCCCTTCAGCGTGCGCTGGATGACGCCCAGCATCTCGTTGTCGATCACCATGGCCTCGAAGGAGGCGCCCATCAGGCTGCCGACCATGCCGGCCACTTCCGAGATCAGGTTGCCGCCGGCCGCCGCCGCCAGGGCCACGGTGACACCCTTCTCGAAGCCGGCCTGGCCGTCGGGGGTCTTCGCGTCGGTCATGCCGGCGGAGATGGAGGAGGGCAGGCCGTAGAAACGGGCGATCTGCGCGCTCGCCGCCTGCAGCAGCGCCTCTTCGCCGCCGCCGCCGGTAAAGGCGCCGGTGCGCAAATCCGAGACGAAGGGCCACAGGCCGAGATGCATCGGGTGGCCGGGGCGGATGAAGTTGACGATGGCGAGGCAGGCGAGGGTCTCGGCTACCGTCTGCACCAGCGTGCCGGCGAGGGCCGCGGGCGAGGTGGCGCCGGCCTGGGTCGCCACGCACATATCGGCGACGAGACCGGCCCGCGTGGTCGCCACCATCACCTCGCTGGTGTGCTTGCCGAAGCGCAGCGGCGAGACGATCGGGCAGCCGCCGATGACGCAGAATGGGCGCTTCTGGAAGCGGCCTTCGCCGCCGAGGATCGTGTCGAACAGGACAATGATCTTCGCCACGTGGCCGGCGGTCGCGGTCGAGATGCCGAACGGCTTGGTGGTCGCCGCGGCCGAGGCATAGGCCACATTGATGTCGTGGACGAAGGCGTCGTCGAGGTCGGTCGCCACCACCGTCTGGCCGACATTGTGCACATGCTCGAGGGAATCCGCGAGGCGCTGCAGGTCGTAGAGATCGACCAGGGTCGAAGGGCGGTACTGCCCCGACTTGAAGTCGAGCACCCGGACGGCTTCGCCGGAGGTGCAGAAATGTACCCGTTCGCCGCCGACCTCGATGTCGCGCGCGGGATCGCGGCCATGCAGCATGTAGCTCTTCGCGGCGCCGGCGATCACGTCCTCGATCAGGTAGCGGGGAAACCGCAGCCTGCCATCGGCGCCGAGGCGGCAACCGTTCGCCACGGCGATCTCGATGATCTCCTCGGTCGCTTCCGCCATGCCGAGCTCGGCCAGCACGTCCAGTGCCGTGCGATGGATGCGCTTCAGATCATGATTGCTGAGCGGCTGGTACTGGCCCCCGGGCAGGCCGGGGCGCACCGGCGACGTCTTGTGGCTGCGCGCGGCCTGCCGCCCGGCGCGGCCCGCACGACCTGCCGGGCGCAAGGCAGCCCGCGGCGCGATCCCGTCCGCCATTCCGGGGCCGCCGTCCTGGGGCATGGTTCCGGACATGACCGCTCCATTGATTGAATGAACATTCAACAGTCTGGAGCAGCACCGGTTTGGCGTCAACCGGCAGCGCGGGTGGCGGGCCGCGGCGTTTTCGCCGGTTTCAACCTGCTGAAACGATGGGAGCTTTCGGCCGGATCAGCCGAGATCGGCGGGAAACAGCAGGCGGGCGACGGTGCCTTTGTCGGGCTCGGAGACGATTTCCAGCTTGCCGCCATGCGCCTCGATCAGATTGCGCACGATCGGCAGGCCGAGGCCGCTGCCGGTGGGGTCGATGGCAACCGAGCCGCGCACGCGCCCGAACGGTTCGAGCGCCAGGAGGATCTGCTCCGGCGTCATGCCGACGCCGGAATCGGCCACCAGCACGACGATGCCGCCATCCGGGCCTCGATAGGCTTCGAGGTCGATGCGGCCGCCCGGCTGGGTGAACTTGATGGCGTTGGAGAGCAGGTTCACCACCATCTGCTTCACGCGGCGGCGGTCGCCGGTGAGCGCAAGGTCTGGCTGGCGCACACTCAGCTGGAAAGCGAGGCCGCGGCGGTCGGCCTGCGGGCGCATCATCTGCGCGCATTCCTCCAGCAGTTCCACCAGGTCGAAGCGCGCCGGCTGCAGCTCCAGCTTGCCCGCCTCCACCTTGGCGAGATCGAGGATGTCGTCGATCAGCGCCAGCAGATGCGTGCCGGCTTCGTAGATGTGGCCGCCGTATCTGGCGTAACGCTCTACGGTATCCTTGCCGAAATGCATGTCGCGCACGATTTCGGCGAACCCCAGGATGGCGTTGAGCGGCGAGCGCAGCTCGTGGCTCATATGCGCCAGGAACGAGCTCTTCGCGGCATTGGCGGCTTCGGCGGCGTGCTTCTTCAGCCGCAGCTCGGCGGCGAGGCGCGTCATGTCGGCGGTCTGCTGGGCGAGCTTGCGGCTCGCCTCGGCCAGTTCCGCCTCGCGCGCCTTCTGCAGCGTGATGTCGTTGATGACCGCGAGGATCGCGTCCTTGCCGTGATAGCGGATGCGCCCGGCCGACGCGGCGACCCAGACGCAGATGCCATCCGAGCGCTGGAGTTCCAGCTCCATCCGCGCCACACCGCTGCCGGCGGTGATGGCGGCCACGAAGCGATCGCGCGCTGCCGCGTCGCGATAGAACTCTTTCATCGAATGGCCCAGGATTTCGCCCGCCGGCTGCCCGAACAGCGTCGCTGCGGCGTCGTTGACGTGCAGAATCGTTCCCGTCGACCATTCGCTGATGGTCACGGGAATGATCGGCGCCGATCGCAACAAGCGATAGACCGCGGCATCGTCCTGCGGGCCGTTGGGCGGCTCGATGAAATTCATAAAGTACTTCGCTGCCTCTACAGATCGCGCGGCACCCCGGCATTCGTCCATCAGGGCCAACATGGTGGACAACGGAACCCACGCAGCGATCCAGGGAATATCAATCATCCTCTGGAACTATTCCAGGCGACACTTTTTCGCATGTTACATACTATAGTGGAATGTCGATAGCATAGCGGGCATGTCGAGCCATCCAAGACCGGTCTGCCGCGCGCCAAAAACCTGTATTGGAACATGGACCTAGAAGGTAGGCCCGAGGTCTCATACGGCCGTGCCCGTTCAGTGATGGAAACGACGGTCGGTCTCGGCTATTTTCCCGGCACATCCGTCGTGAGGGAAGCCGGTGCGCGCAGATCGAGGCGCAACTCCGGCGCTGCCCCCGCAACTGTAGGATCGCCCGCTGCCCTGCCGCGCTTGCGGATCAAGGCAGCGGCACAAAGGACGGCGCAGCGGCCACTGGTTCTCATCTGAACTGGGAAGGCGCGACCAAAGTCCCGCGATCGAGCCAGGAGACCTCAACGGATCGTCGCATTGCGGCTCGCCTCGGCGGGAGGAAGGGACCACATCCATGTCAGCCAGTCCGGCTGCTTCTGCGCGCGCTTTGCCGCCGGTGACCCTGGTGCTGGGTGGCGCGCGCTCGGGCAAGAGCAGCTTTGCCGAGCAGGCGTGCCGCAATCACCGGCGCGGTTGCGTCTATCTGGCGACGGCGGAAATCCTCGACGCGGAGATGGCGGACCGCGTGCGCCAGCACAAGGCGCGCCGCGACGCCCTGTGGCGCAACGTCGAGGCGCCACTCGAGATCGGCCCTGCGCTGGTGGCAGAAACGGAACAGGGAGCGGCGGTCCTGGTGGATTGCCTGACCCTCTGGCTCAGCAACCTGATGCATGCCGGGCGCGATCCCGACGTGGAGACCGCGGCGCTGATCAAGGCGCTCGGTCAATGCGGCGGGCCGGTGGTGTTCGTGGCCAACGAGGTTGGCCTGGGCATCGTCCCGGACAACGCGCTGGCCCGCGCCTTCCGGGACCATGCCGGCCGCTTGAATCAACGCGTTGCGGCCGTCGCCGACGATGTGTTCTTCGTCGCGGCGGGACTGCCGATGAAACTGAAATAGAATTGGGGATTGGGATGAGCACGAAAATGGGCGCCAAGATTCCGGCGACGGTGGTGACCGGGTTCCTGGGGGCAGGCAAGACGACGCTGATCCAGAACCTGCTGCGCAATGCCAATGGGCGGCGCCTGGCCCTCATCATCAACGAGTTCGGCGAGACCGGAATCGACGGCGAACTGGTGAAAGGCTGCAAGATCGAGGGCTGCCCGGAGGAGAACATCGTCGAGCTGGCCAATGGTTGCATCTGCTGCACCGTCGCCGACGATTTCCTGCCCACCATCCAGGCGCTGCTCGACCGGCCCAACCCGCCGGAGCATATCGTCATTGAAACCTCCGGCCTGGCTTTGCCCAAGCCGCTGGTGAAAGCCTTCAACTGGCCGGAGGTGCGCACCCGCGTGACCGTCGACGGCGTCATCGCCGTGGTCGATGGCCCGGCCGCGGCGGCCGGCCGCTTCGCCGACGACCTCGATGCGGTCGCCGCGCAGCGCTCGGCGGATGCGGCGCTCGACCATGACAGCCCGATTGCCGAGCTGTTCGAGGACCAGATCAACTGCGCCGACCTGATCGTGCTCAACAAGAACGACCAGATGGACGATGGCGCGCGCCAGGCCGCCGGCGCCCAGATCGCGAAAGAGCTGAAGCGCGCGGCGAAAGTGGTGCCGGCAAGCTTCGGCGCCATCGACCCCGCCATTCTCCTCGGCCTTTCCGCGGCGGCGGAAAGCGATCTCGACAGCCGTTTCTCGCACCACGAGCTGGAAGGGGAGGATCACGATCATGACGATTTCGACTCCTTCCATCTCGACCTGCCGCAACTGGCGCGTCCGGAGGACCTGATCATCAAGCTCATGCCGGCGATCGAGCGGCATGACATCCTGCGCGTGAAAGGCTTCATGGACGTGGCCGGCAAGGACATGCGCCTGGTGCTGCAGGGCGTCGGCCCACGGCTGCAGCATTACTACGACCGCGCCTGGGAGGCCGACGAGACGCGCCGCTCCCGCCTGGTGGTGATCGGGCTGAAGGGCCTCGACCGCGCGGCGATCGCCCGCGACCTTGGCCTCTGATCGATTTCCATGCATCTGCTGGCCGCCAAACCGGGTGAGATCGCCGACGGCAGCGAGGCCGTCGATCTCGGCCAGAGTCCGGGCGAGATCGTCGTATTGTCGGCAGCGGACAGCGAGCTGGCCTGCCTGGCGAACGCCTATGCTCGGCTTCCGGACCCGAAGCCGAGGCTGCGCCTCGCCAACCTGTTGCAGCTCTCGCACAACCTCTCGGTCGATGCCTATGTCGAGGACATCGTCGCGGAGGCGAAGCTGGTGGTGGTGCGGCTGCTGGGCGGGCTGCGCTACTGGCCCTACGGCGTCGAGCAGATCGCCGGCGAATGCCGCAAGCGCAAGATCGCCTTCGCCTGCTTGCCCGGCGATGACCAGCCGGATCCGCAACTGGCGGATTTCGCAACGCTGCCGGCTCCGGACTCGCATCGCCTCTGGCAATACCTGGTGCAGGGCGGGGCGGAGAACGCGGCGCAGTTCCTGCGTTACGCCGCCGCGCTGACCGGCAGGGACGCCGAGTGGCGCGAGCCGCGGCCGTTGCTGCGCGCCGGGCTCTATTGGCCGGGCGCCGAGGCGCTGTCGCTCGCCGATCTGCGCCGGCACTGGCGCGACGGCCAGCCGGTCGCCGGCATCGTCTTCTACCGCGCCTTGGTCCAAGCGGGGCAGACCGCGCCGATCGATGCCCTGGTCGCGGCCTTGGCGGAGCGCGGGTTGAACGCGCTGCCGATTTATGCCGCCGGCTTGAAGGAGCAGGTCGCCGCCGACCTTATCGCCGGCTTCTATGCCGAGGCGATGCCCGCCATCACCCTCAATTGCACCGGGTTCGCCATCTCGCAGCCCGGCGCCGCGCGGCTCTCCACGCCGTTCGACGCGGCGGATGCGCCGGTGCTGCAGGTGGTTCTCGGCAGCGGCACCCGGGAACAATGGAGCCAAGGCAAGCACGGCCTGAGCCCACGCGACCTCGCCATGCAGGTGGCGCTGCCGGAAGTCGACGGCCGCATCATGACCCGCGCCATCTCGTTCAAGGCGGCGTCGCGCTACGATGCCGCGACGCAATGCAACATCGTCGAGCCGCTGCCCGAGCCCGACCGCGTCGCGTTCGTCGCCGATCTCGCCGCCAACTGGGTTTCGTTGCGGCGGAAGTCCGTGGCGGAGCGGCTGGTCGCCATTGTGCTCGCCAACTACCCCAACCGTGACGGTCGCATCGGCAACGGCGTTGGGCTCGACACGCCCGCCGGCGTGATCACGGCGCTGCGGGCGATGCGCGAAGCCGGCTATGATGTCGAGGGTATTCCGGCGGACGGCGATGCGCTGATCGCGAGTCTGCTCGAAGGCCCGACCAACGCGCTGGACTCGCGCCATCGTGCGGCGCCGCTGACTTTGCCGCTCTCCGCCTATCGCGATTTCTTCCATACCCTGCCGCTCGCCGTGCAGCGTGAGGTGACGGAACGCTGGGGTGCGCCGGAAGGCGATCCGCATGTCGGCAGGGACGGCTTCCGCCTGCCGCTGATCCGCCTGGGGCAGGTGCTGGTCGGCGTGCAGCCGGCGCGCGGCTACAACATCGATCCGGTGCAGAGCTATCACGACCCCGACCTGGTGCCGCCGCACTCCTATTTCGCCTTCTACGTTTTTCTGCGGCGGCAGGCGAAGATCGACGCCATCGTGCATTTCGGCAAGCATGGCAACCTCGAATGGCTCCCCGGCAAGGCGCTGGCGCTGAGCGCCGCCTGCTATCCGGAAGCGCTGCTGGGGCCGCTGCCGCATCTCTATCCCTTCATCGTCAACGATCCGGGCGAGGGCACCCAGGCCAAGCGCCGCGCCGGCGCCGTCATCATCGATCACCTGACGCCGCCATTGGCGCGGGCGGAGAGCTACGGGCATCTGCGCGACCTGGAAATGCTGGTAGACGAGTATTACGAGGCGGCGCAGCTCGACCCGCGCCGCTGCCGGACCTTGCGCGATCGCATCCTCGATCTGGCGCGGGGCTCCGGCATGGCGGCGGATTGCGGCATCGAGACGACCGACGACGCCGATACCGCGCTTGCCAAGCTCGACAACCAGCTCTGCGAGTTGAAGGAGCTGCAGATCCGCGACGGGCTGCATGTCTTCGGCCAATCGCCGCAAGGCAACCTGCGCGATGCCTTGCTGGTGGCGCTGGCGCGCCTGCCGCGCGGACGGGGAGAGGGCGGCGACGCCTCGCTGATCCGCGCGCTCAGCAGCGATCTCGCGCTCGGCGAGGATTTCGACCCGCTGGCGACCGAAATGGCCGCTCCGTGGACCGGCGCCCGCCCGGCCGCGCTCACGGGAGTTAGCACCGATCCCTGGCGCAGCCATGGCGACACGGTGGAACGCCTGGAACTGCTGGCGCTGCAACTGATCGGCGGCGCGCGCTCCTGTCCTGGGGATTGGAGCAGGACGCGCGCGGTGGTGGACTTCATCGCCGACACGCTGGCGCCGACAATCGATGGCTGCGGCCCAGCGGAGATCGCCGGTCTGCTGCGCGGCCTCGATGGCCGTTTCGTGGCGCCGGGATCGTCCGGCGCGCCGACGCGCGGGCGGCTCGACGTCCTGCCCACGGGGCGCAATTTCTACTCGGTCGACACCCGCGCCATCCCGACGCCGAGTGCCTGGGCGCTGGGCTGGAAATCGGCGGGCCTGGTGCTCGACCGGCACCGGCAGGAGCACGGCGCCTGGCCGCGCGCCCTGGTGTTGTCCGCCTGGGGCACGGCCAACATGCGCACCGGCGGCGACGACATCGCCCAGGCCCTCGCCTTGATGGGCGTGCGGCCGACCTGGGATGCCGGCGCTTCGGGCCGCGTCGCCGGCTTCGAGATCCTGCCGCTGTCGCTGCTCGACCGGCCGCGCGTCGATGTCACCCTGCGCGTCTCCGGCTTCTTCCGCGATGCCTTCCCGGCGCAGATCGACCTGTTCGACAGCGCCGCGCGGGCGGTGGCCGAGCTCGACGAGCCGGAACATCTCAATCCCATTGCCGCGCGGGCCCGCGCCGAGACCGGGTCATTCATCGCCCAAGGCATGGAGGCGGGCGCGGCGAAGCGCAAGGCCGGGTTCCGCGTCTTCGGGTCCAAGCCGGGCGCTTATGGCGCGGGGCTGCAGGCGCTGATCGACGAGCGCGGCTGGTCCGACGAGGGCGATTTTGCCCGCGCCTATCTCGCCTGGGGCGGTTACGCCTACGGCAACGGCGCGGCGGGCGAGGCGGCCCAATCCAGCTTCTCGCAGCGCCTGGGGCAGGTCGACGCGGTGCTGCACAACCAGGACAACCGCGAGCATGATCTGCTCGACAGCGACGACTACTACCAGTTCGAGGGCGGCCTCGCCGCTACCATCAAGCACCTGACCGGGCGCAAGGCGCAGGTCTGGCACAACGACCATTCGCGCCCCGAGAACCCGCAGGTACGCAGCCTGGAGGACGAGATCGCCCGGGTCGTGCGCGCCCGCGTGGTGAACCCGAAATGGATCGCCGGCGTGATGCGGCACGGCTACAAGGGCGCCTTCGAGATGGCGGCGACGGTCGACTACCTGTTCGCCTTCGCCGCGACGGCGGATTGCGTCGCCGACCATCATTTCGACCTGGTCTTCGACGCCTATCTCGGCGACGACGCGGTCCGCGGATTCATCGAGGCGCACAATCCGGCCGCGCTGAAGGAGATTGCCGAGCGCTTGATCGAGGCGCAGGAGCGCAATTTGTGGAAGCCGCGTTCCAACGCGGCGCATGCGCGGCTTGCCGAATGGGCTGGACGCGGGAACGTGGAAAGAGCGGCATCATGAGCATCGACATCGACAACGACGCCAACCGGCGCGCCGACGAGAAATCGGCCAAGCGCAAGGAAGCGCGCGACAAGATGATGGCGCAGAAGACGATCGAGAAGGGCCTGCTCATCGTCCACACCGGCAAGGGCAAGGGCAAGTCGACGGCCGCCTTCGGCATGGTCATGCGCTGCATCGGCCACGGCATGAAGGTGGGCGTGATCCAGTTCATCAAGGGCAAGTGGGATACCGGCGAGCGCGGCGTGCTGGAGAAGTTCCCCGAGCTCTGCACCATCAAGGCGCTGGGCGAGGGGTTCACCTGGGAGACCCAGGATCGCGCCCGCGACATCGCTCATGCCCGCGCCGCCTGGGAAGAGGGCAAGAAGCTGATGGCCGATCCCGCCATCACACTGGTGCTGCTGGACGAACTCAACATCGCCTTGCGCTACGACTATCTGCCGGTGGACGAGGTGGTCGCGCACCTGAAGGCGCGGCGCCCGGACCTGCACGTGATCGTGACGGGGCGCAACGCGAAGGACGAGTTGATCGAGGCCGCCGACCTCGTCACCGAGATGGAACTGGTGAAGCACCCCTTCCGCGACGGCGTGAAGGCGCAGCGGGGGATCGAGTTTTGATTCAGGCAGTCATCGCTTGCTGCCCCCGCCCCGACCCTCCCCCGTATCGGGGGAGGGAGTTCGCTCTCATTCCCTCCCCCAGAATGGGGGAGGGTTAGGGAGGGGGCAGTGGCCGCACCAACACCAGCCATCATGTTCCAGGGCACCGGGTCCGACGTCGGCAAGTCGCTGATGGTGGCGGGGCTGTGCCGCGCCTATGCCTGGCGCGGGCTGAAGGTGCGGCCGTTCAAGCCGCAGAACATGTCGAACAACGCCGCGGTCACGGCGGAGGGTGGGGAGATCGGGCGGGCCCAGGCGCTGCAGGCGCGCGCCTGCGGCGTGCCGCCGTCGGTGCACATGAACCCGGTGCTGCTGAAGCCGCAATCCGAGGTCGGCGCGCAGATTGTGGTGCAGGGCAAGGTCTGGGGCCAGTGCAAGGCGCGCGACTATCGCGCGCTGAAGCCGCAGCTGATGCCGGCCGTGCTGGAGAGCTTCGCCAGATTGTCGGCCGAAGCGGACCTGGTGCTGGTCGAAGGCGCGGGCAGCCCGGCGGAGATCAACCTGCGCGCGGGCGATATCGCCAACATGGGTTTTGCCGAAGCGGCGGATGTGCCGGTCCTGCTGGTGGGCGATATCGACCGTGGCGGCGTCATCGCCAGCATCGTCGGCACCATGAAGCTGCTGCCCGATGCCGAGGCGGCGCGGATCAAGGGCTACCTCATCAACAAGTTCCGCGGCGATCCCGCGTTGTTCGAGGATGGGCTCGCGGCGATCGATCGCGCGACAGGTCTTGCAAGCCTCGGCGTGGTGCCGTGGTTCGACCGCGCGCACCTGCTGCCGGCCGAGGATGCGGTGGCCTTGAACGGTTATCATGCGCGCCAGGACGGCGAGATCAGGATCGCCGTGCCGCGCCTGCCACGCATCGCCAATTTCGACGATCTCGACCCTCTGCGCGCCGAGCCGGATGTGCGCGTCGACCTGGTCGAGCCCGGCCATCCGTTGCCGGCGGACGCCGATCTCGTGCTGCTGCCGGGGTCGAAATCCACCATCGCCGATCTCGCGGCGTTGCGCGCGGCGGGCTGGGACATCGACCTGAAGGCGCATCTGCGGCGCGGCGGCAAGGTGCTGGGCCTGTGCGGCGGCTATCAGATGCTGGGCGCGCGGCTCGACGATCCGGAGGGCACGGAAGGCCCGGCCGGCGCGGTCGAAGGCCTCGGCCTGCTCGGCGTCGCGACCGTGCTGGGCGGCGACAAGGCGCTGGTCGAAGTGACCGGCACGGAGCTGGCGAGCGGCCGCAGGGTGCGGGGTTACGAAATGCATATCGGCCGCACCAGCGGAGCCGATTGTGCGCGGCCGATGCTCGATCTCGGCGGCCGGGCCGATGGCGCCGTCTCCGCCGATGGCAGGGTCATGGGCACCTATGTGCACGGCCTCTTCACTGATGACGGCTTCCGCCATGAATTTCTCAATCGCCTGAAGGCGCGCGCCGAAAGCGGCGTTGCCTATGAGGCGCAGGTCGAGCAGGTGCTCGACCAGCTCGCCCAGCACCTGGAACGTCACGCCGATACGCAGAGGATCCTGGATCTTGCTAGCCAAAGAGCCAGATAAGCGCGCCCAGCAGCGCCGCCTGCGCCAGGCAGGCGCGGATGTAGAGCCGCAGCGCGTTGCGGATGTCGGGTGCCGCCGCGTGCGGCCTTCCGCCCTGGCCCATGAACGGCTCCTCGACGCGCCGGCCGTGATAGGAACGCGGGCCGGCGATGGCGAGACCGAGCGCGCCGGCGAAGGCCGCTTCCGGCCAGCCGGCATTGGGCGAACGATGGTAGCGCGCGTCGCGGCGCATGGCGCGGAAGCCGGCCGGCGCATCGGCGCCGGGCAGGAACAGGGCGCCCAGGCAGGCGAGCAGGCCCGACAGCCGCGCCGGGATGAAATTCACCAGGTCGTCCAGCCGCGCCGCCGCCCAGCCGAATTGCTGGTGCCGTGGCGTCTTGTGGCCGATCATGCTGTCGGCGGTGTTGATCGCCTTGTAGGCGAGCAGGCCGGGCAGCCCGAGCAGCGCCGCCCAGAAGACCGGCGCCACCACGCCGTCGGAGAAGTTCTCGGCCAGCGATTCGATGGCCGCGCGCGATACGCCGGCCTGGTCGAGGGCCTCCGGATCGCGGCCGACGATGCGCGCCACGGCCAGCCGCCCGCCGCCCAGCCCGCCGATCTCCAGCCCGCTGGCGACCGCCGCGACATGGTCGTAGAGGCTGCGCTGGGCGACCAGGCTCGACATCAGCAGCGCCAGCCACAGCCAGCCGAGCGGCAGGGCCAGCAGGATGGCCTGGAGCGCCCAGCCGAGGACGAGGGCGCCGGCGACCAGCCCGAACGTCGTCCAGGCGCCCTGGTTGCGCCGGCGACCCGGCGTGTCGCTGTCGAGATTGAAGCGGGCATCGGCCCATGCGATCACCCGGCCGATGAGCTGCACCGGGTGGAGCTGGCGGCGGCTGATTGCCTCCGGGTCGCCGATGACGGCGTCCAGGGCGAGCGACAGCAGCAGCGATACCGGGCGATCGAACAGGAACATGGTGCGGTTCATTGGCCGATTTGGCGGCAATCGTCAATCGGCGAAGGGAGAGGACAGATATGAGCAAGATCGGCGTGATGGTGTGCGGCCACGGCAGCCGCGACGTGGAGGCGATCACCGAGTTCCAGGCGGTGGCCAGGGGCATCGCCCAGCGCCTGCCGCAATACCCGGCCGATTACGGCTTCCTGGAATTCGCCAAGCCGATCATCCGCGACGGGCTGGATGCGCTCCGCAAGCAGGGGGTGACGCGCTGCCTGGCGGTGCCGGGCATGCTGTTCGCCGCCACCCATGCCAAGGACGACATCCCTTCGGTCCTGAACAAGTACCAGGCCGACCATCCGGGCTTCCGCATCGAGTACGGCCGCGACCTGTCTGTCGACCTGAAGCTGCTGCGCGCCGCCGCCGACCGCATCGAGCAGGCCGAGCGCACGGTCAGCCGCAAGGTGCCGCGCGCCGAGACACTGCTGGTGGTGGTCGGGCGCGGCACGTCCGACCCCGACGCCAATTCCAACATCAGCAAGGTCGCGCGCATGCTGTGGGAAGGCATGGGCTTCGGCTGGACCGAGGTGTGCTATTCCGGCGTCGCCTTTCCGCTGGTCGGGCCCGGCCTCGAACATGCGGTGAAGCTCGGCTACAAGCGCATCATCGTGTTCCCCTATTTCCTCTTCACCGGGATCCTGGTGAAGCGGATCTACGAGATCACCGACCAGATAGCGGCGCGGCATCCGGAGATCGAGTTCCTCAAGGCCGGCTACCTCAACGATCATCCGCTGGTACTCGACGCCTTCGCCGAGCGGGTGCAGGAGATCCTCTCCGGCGACAACAAGATGAACTGCCAGCTGTGCAAATACCGCGAGCAGGCGATCGGCTACGAGGCCGAGGTCGGCCGGGTGCAGGAAAGCCACCACCACCACGTGGAAGGCATCGGCACCGGTCCGGCCCAGGAGCATGGCCATGGGCATGACCACGGCCATGACCATGGGCACGACCACGCGCATGACCACGCGCATGATCACCCGCATGGCGCTGACCATGGGCACGATCACAGCCATGACCATGGCCACGACCACGATCACAGCCACGGCCACGCGCATGGCCACAGCCACGGGCATGATCACGGCCATGATCACGGGCATGACCACGGGCACACCCACACCCATTTCCCGCCGCCCTTCCCGGACCATCCGCACGGCCCCGGCAAGCGCGATCCCGAGCGGCTGTGATGGGTGACTAGAAATCCGATGGTGGCCACCATGCCCCGCGACTATGAAAAGGACCCGGCGGCGATCTATCGCCAGTCCTTCGCCACCATCGAGGCGGAGGCGGGGCTGGAGCGATTGCCGCTGCCCTTGCGCGCCGTGGCGCGGCGCATGATCCATGCCTGCGGCATGGTCGATCTCACCGACGACATCGCCTGGGGCGGCGCGCCGGTGGCTGCGGCGCGCGGGGCGCTCGCCGGCGGGGCCAGGCTGCTGGTCGATGCCCGCATGGTCGCGGCCGGCATCATCGCCACCCGTTTCCCGCAGACCGAAATCGTCTGCGTGATCGGCGAGGACGCGACGGCAGATACGGCGCGCCGCCTCGGCACCACGCGCTCGGCTGCCGCGGTTGAATTATGGCGGCCGCACCTGGCCGGCGGCGTCGTCGCCATCGGCAACGCGCCGACGGCGCTGTTCCATCTTCTCGACCTGATCGAGGGCGGCGGGCCGCGTCCGGCGGCGATCTTCGCCTTCCCCGTCGGCTTTGTCGGCGCCGCCGAATCCAAGCAGGAATTGATCGACGCCGACCTCGGCATCCCGTATCTGACCCTGCGCGGCCGGCGCGGCGGCAGCGCCATCGCGGCGGCAGCGATCAACGCGCTGGCCGACGACATGGGGGCGAGCACGGCATGAGCGTCTGGCTCAACATCATCGGCCTGGGCGAGGATGGCCTCGACGCACTGCCGCGGCGCCTGCGCGCGCTGGTCGACGCCGCGGAGCTCATCGTCGGGGGCGAACGGCACCTGGCGATGGCGGCGGATGCCAAGGCCGAGAAGCAAAGCTGGGCCTCGCCCCTGTCGCGCACCATCGAGGAGATCTGGTCGCGGCGCGGCCGTCCCGTGGTGGTGCTGGCGACCGGCGATCCGATGCATTTCGGCATCGGCGTGACTTTGGCCCGCCGCGTGCCGTCTGCGGAACTGGCCGTCCATCCGCACATCTCCGCCTTCTCGCTCGCCGCCGCGCGCCTGCATTGGCCGCTGGCGGAGGTCGAATGCCTGACCATCCACGGCCGGCCGCTGGAACTGCTGACGGGTGCCGCCGCACCCGACCGCAAGCTGTTCCTGCTCGCCCATGACGGCGGCTCGCCGGCGGAGATTGCCCGGCTGCTGACCGAGCTCGGCTATGGCGACAGCGAGCTGACCGTGCTGGAACACATGGGCGGGGAACGGGAGCGGGTCTATGCCGGCCGCGCCGCTGCCTGGAGCTTCCCGCGCGCCGCCGATCTCAACACCATCGCGATCCATTGCCGCGCCGGCACGGATGCGCGGCTGCTGTCGCTGGTGCCCGGCCTGCCCGACGAGACTTTTGGCCATGACGGGCAACTGACCAAACGCGAGATCCGCGCGGCGACGCTCGCGGCGCTGCGGCCCTTGCCCGGCCAAGTGCTATGGGATGTCGGCGCGGGCTCCGGCTCGGTCGGCATCGAATGGCTGCGCACGCATCGCTCGCTCGCGGCCATCGCCATCGAATCCGATCCCGCGCGCCAGGAGCTGATCGCGCGCAACGCGAGCGCCCTGGGCGCGCCGTTCCTGAAGCTGGTCAAGGGCGCTGCGCCCCAGGCCTATGAAGGACTGCAGGAGCCGGACGCGATTTTCATCGGCGGTGGCCTCAGCGACGACGGGGTGATCGAGCAGGCCTGGGCGCGGCTGAAGCCCGGTGGCCGCATGGTCGCCAATGCGGTGACGGCGGAGGGCGAGGCGCGGCTGCTCGCCTGGCATGCGCGGCATGGCGGGGAAATGGTAAGGCTTTCGGTGGCGCGGCTGTCGCCGGTCGGCGATCTGCATGGCTGGCGCCCGCTGATGCCGGTGACGCAGTGGGCGGGGACGAAGAGGGTGGGGGACAAGTCTTGAGCGGAATCGTCTACGGCGTCGGGGTCGGTCCTGGCGACCCGGAATTGCTGACCTTGAAGGCGGCGCGGCTGATCCGCACCGCCGACCTCATCGCCTATCCGGCGCCGGAGGAGGGGCCGAGCTTCGCCCGCCAGATCGCGGCCCAGCATCTCGGCCACGAGGTCGAGGAGATGGCCATCCGCATGAACATCGGCGACGGCCGGTTCCCCAAGGACGATGTCTATGACAAGGCGGCCGATGCCATCGCGGCGGCGGCGCAGGCGGGCCGCCAGGTGACCGTGCTGTGCGAGGGCGATCCGTTCTTCTACGGCTCCTTCATGTATCTCTTCGCGCGCCTGACCGACCGTTGCCGGGTCGAGGTGGTGCCGGGCGTGTCCTCGCTGATGGCCTGCGCGGTCGCCACGCGCGGGGCGCTCGCCGCACGCAATGACGTGCTGACGGTGATCCCGGCGCCGCTGGCGGAAGAGGATCTGCGCCGCCGGCTGCAGCATGTCGAGGCGGCGGCGATCATCAAGGTCGGCCGGCACCTGGGCAAGGTGCGCAAGGTGCTGGGTGAACTGAAGCTAGTCGACCGCACGCGCTATGTGGAGCGCGCCACCCTGGCGCAGCAGCGCGTGCTGCCGCTGGCCGAGGTGAAGCTGGACGAGGCGCCGTATTTCTCCATGCTGCTGGTGCACCGGCGCGGCGAGGCCTGGAAATGAACGCGCCGCGCAACAATGCGGCGATCATCGCGCTCTCCGCCCGGGGGGCCGCGCTCGGCCGCCGCATCCAGCAGATCCTGGGCGCTGGCGAAGTGCTCGGCCTCGCGTCGCGCGTAACGGATGCGGATCGCGCCTTTGCCGTTGCCACCGAGGCCATCGCGGAATGCTTCCGCGCCGGCCGTCCGGTCATCGGCATCTGCGCCAGCGGCATCCTGATCCGCGCGCTCGGCGCCTCGCTCGGCGACAAGCGGAGCGATCCGCCGGTGCTGGCGGTCGCGGAAGACGGCTCGGTCGTGGTGCCGCTGCTCGGCGGCCATCACCAGGGCAATCGCTGGGCCGCGACCCTGGCTGCGGCACTCGGCGCGACGGCGGCGATCACCACGGCGAGCGACGTTTCGCTCGGCGTGGCGCTGGACGAGCCGCCTGCCGGCTGGCGCCTGCGCACGGGCGACTACAAGGCGGTGGCGGCACGATTGCTGGCCGGCGCGCCGGCGCGGGTCACGGTCGAGTCCGGCCCGGCGGCCGCTTGGCTCGACGCCCTGCCGCGGAGCGAGACAGCGCCGATCCATATCCTCGTCAGCACCCGCGCCGATGCGCAGGCCGATCTGGTCTACGCGCCGCAGATCGTGGCGCTCGGCGTCGGGTGCGAGCGCCTGGCCGCGGCGGCCGAACTGGCGCAGCTGGTCGACAGCGCATTGGCCGAAGCCAATGTCGCGCGCGAGGCCGTTGCCTGCGTCGCCTCCATCGCCCTGAAGGCGGCGGAGCCGGCGATCCACGCGGTGGCGAACGACCTGGGCGTGCCGGCGCGGTTCTTCGACGCCGCCCGGCTCGAGGCCGAGACGCCGCGCCTCAAGACGCCTTCCGACCTGGTCTTCCGCGAGACCGGCTGCCACGGCGTCGCCGAGGGCGCCGCGCTCGCCGCCGCGGGCGCCGATGGCGACCTGGTCCTGCCCAAGCAGCGCTCGCAGCGCGCCACCTGTGCGTTGGCGCTGTCCAAGGCGCCGATCGATGCCCAAGCCGTCGGCCGGGCGCGCGGCTCGCTCGCCATCATCGGCATCGGCCCGGGCGCGCCGGAAGCGCGCACCCATGAAGTCGACGCGGCGGTGCGCCACGCGACCGACCTGGTCGGCTACAAGCTCTATCTCGACCTGCTGGGCCCCCTGGCGGCGAACAAGACGCGGCACGGCTATGAGCTGGGCGAGGAGGAGATGCGGGTGCGCATCGCCCTCGACCTCGCCGCGCAGGGCCGCGACGTAGCGCTGATCTGCTCCGGCGATGCCGGCATCTACGCCATGGCGACGCTGGTGTTCGAGCTCATCGACCGCGAGGGTAACGCCGATTGGGCGCGGGTCGAGATCACCGGTTTCCCCGGCGTCTCGGCCATGCAGACGGCGGCGGCGCGGATCGGCGCGCCGCTCGGCCATGATTTCTGCGCCATTTCGCTGAGCGACCTGCTGACGCCGTGGGAGGCGATCGAGCAGCGGCTGCAGGCGGCGGCGGCGGGCGATTTCGTCGTCGCCTTCTACAATCCGGTGTCGCAGCGTCGGCGCACGCAGCTGGCGGCGGCCAAGGAGATCTTGCTGCGCCACCGGCCGAAGGATACGCCGGTCATCCTCGGGCGCAACCTGGGGCGCGACGGCGAGGCGGTCACGGTCGTTACGCTCGGCGATCTCAGAATCGAGGATGTCGACATGCTGACCCTGGTCATCGTCGGAGCCAGCCAGACGCGCGCGGTGGCGCGGCCGGATGGCGGCGCCTGGGTCTATACGCCGCGCGGCTATGCGAAGAAGATGGACGCCCAGAAGAGCGGCCAGGTGAAGGCGGGGAACTCATGAGCATCGTGCATTTCATCGGCGCCGGTCCGGGCGACCCCGACCTCATCACCGTCAAGGGCAAGCGGCTGATCGAAGAGTGTCCGGTCGTGCTCTATGCCGGCTCGCTGGTGCCGCCGGCGGTGGTGGCGCTGGCGCAGCCCGGCGCGCTGGTCATCGACACCGCGCCGCTCACTTTGGACGAGATCATCGGGCACATGACGCAGGCGGTCGCCGAGGGCAAGAAGGTGGCGCGCGTGCATTCCGGCGATCCGTCGATCTACGGCGCCATCGCCGAGCAGATGCGGCGGCTGGATGCGCTCGGCATCGACTACGACGTGACGCCGGGCGTGCCGGCCTTCGCCGCCGCCGCCGCGATGCTGAAGACCGAGTTGACGCTGCCGGAGATCAGCCAGAGCATCATCATCACCCGCACCGACGGCGCCGCCTCGCCGATGCCCAAGGGCGAGGATCTGGCGACCCTCGGCAGGTCGGGGGCGACCCTCGCCATCCACTTGTCGATCCGCAACATTCACAAGGTGGTGGCGGAGCTCACCCCGCATTACGGCGCGGATTGCCCGGTGGTGGTCGTCTTCCGCGTCGGCTGGCCGGACCAGGAGGCGATCTTCGGCACGCTCGGCGACATCAAGGCCAGGGTGAAGGAGACCAAGATCACCCGCACCGCGCTCATCATGGTCGGCCGCGTCTTCGGCGCCCGCGACTTCGAAGACAGCCGCCTCTACCACGCCGACCACCGCCATATCCTGCGGCCGAAGAAGAAGGCGTAGCGATGATACGCGGTCTGCCCCTTCCCCCCTTGCGGGGGAAGGATGGGATGGGGGGTGTTGCAGCGCCGGGTCGATCTGCAAAGAACTCTCGCTTCCTTCGCCTCCGGCGATGCGCGCCTGCAGGGCGCGCTACCCCCCATCCGGCTCCGCCTAAGCTCGCTGTGCTCGCTAAGGCTTCGCTGCCTTCCCCCGCAAGGGGGGAAAGGTTCTCTTGTGCGGGTACGGATACCACGCCATGACTCCCCTCTGGCGCCATCGCGGCTTCCTGCATCTGTGGGGTGCGCAGGCGACTTCGGCTTTCGGCACCCGTATCGGGCGCGAGGCGATCCAGCTCGGCGCGGTCATGTTGCTGGGCGCCACGCCGCTCGATTTCGCCTGGCTCAACGTCGCGGCGTCGCTGCCCTATCTGCTGTTCGGCCTGTTCGCGGGAATCCTGATCGATCGCGTGCGCCGGAGGCCGCTGCTGATCGCGACCGATCTGGCGCGCGCGGCCTTGCTGCTCTCCATTCCGCTCGCCGCCTGGATCGGCCAGTTCTCGCTGGCCCAGCTGCTGGTCGTCACCTTCCTGGTGACGTCCTGCTCGGTGCTCTTCGATTCCGCGCACCAGGCCTATGTCCCGACGCTGATCGGGAAGGACCAGCTGCTGGACGCCAATGCCAAGCAGGAATCGACCGCGGCGGCGTCCGAGATCGTCGGCCCGCCGGTCGGCGGCATCCTGGTGCAGGCGCTCGGCGCCCCCATCGCGATCCTGTGCGATGCGGTCAGCTATGTGGTCTCCGCGCTCCTGCTGTGGCGCCTGCCGCACCGGGAGGCGCCGAGCCCGTCTGCCGGCGGGCGGCTGACCCTGGATGAGCTGAAAGTCGGCTTCCTGGTCGTCTTCCGCCACCGGCTGTTCCGTCCGTTCGCGATCGCCAAGTCGATCCGCGCCATCTGCGGCGGCGCGATCGGCGCCTACTATGTGCTGTACCTGGTCGGCGACCTGCACGTCTCGCCGGCCTCGCTCGGCCTCATCGTCGGCTGCGGCGGCGCCGCGACGCTGGCGGCAGCACTGGTGACGACGCGGCTGGCGGCCACGACGCCGCTCGGCCCCGGCATGATCATCGGGGTGATCGCGGCCACCTTGGGAATGGCGATGATACCGCTGGCGAGTCTCGCAGTCTGCGGCGCTGCGGTGATCGGGCTGCTGGTCCTCGGCCAGGTGCTGGGCGATTTCGGCCTCACCTACACGCTGTCGCTCGAACGCACCCTGCGCCAGCACCGCATCGACAACGCGCTGCTCGGCCGCGCCACCGTGGTCATCTACATGTGCGGCAACGTGCCGGGACCGATCGGCGCCATCCTCGCCGGGCTCTGCGCCGAGTATTTCGGCCTGACGCCGGTGCTGTGGGTCTGCGTGCTCGGCTATGCCATGTCGCCGGTGGTGCTGCTGCTGTCCGACGTGCCACGCCTGCGCAAGGTGGCGGAAGGCTAGAGCAGCGCGCGTAGCGCCGCGATCACTTCGTCGACGCTGGTCGCCACCGGCGAGCGCGGTTCCTGCGCGATTGGCGGGCGCTCGATCATGATGACCGGCAGGCGCAGGCGGCGCGCGGCTTCCAGCTTGGCGAAGGTCGCCGCACCGCCGCTGTTCTTGGCCACCAGCAGATTGACGTGATGCTCGGTGAGCAGGCGCAGCTCGTCGGCCAGCGCGAAGGGGCCACGCGCGGCGATGACGTGATAGTCGTGCAGCGGGATCCGCTCTGGCACGTCCACCATGCGGACGACGAAATGGGCATTGCGCACGGGCGCGAAGGCGTCGAGCTCGCCCGATCCCACGGTGAGCAGGATGCGCCCGCCCTCGCGGCGCGCGAGTTCGGCCGCTTCGGCGGCGTCGCGCGCGGCGATCCAGCGGTCTTCGGGTGCGGCCTGCCAGGCCGGGCGCAGCAGGCGCAGCAGCTCAGTCCCGCTTGCCGCCGCCGCGTCGACCGCATGGGCACTGATCTGGTCGGCGAAGGGATGGGTGGCGTTGACGACGAAGCGGATGCCCTCGTCCCGCAGATAGCGCGCCAGGCCATCCGGCCCGCCGAAGCCACCGCTGCGCACCGCACCCCGCGGCTGGCGCGGCTCCCGCGTGCGTCCCGCCAATGACGAGATGATCTCAAGGCGCTCGATTTCCGCGAGGCGGTCGGCCAGCTCATAGGCTTCCTGGGTGCCGCCGAGGATCAGGACGCGCATGGCTGGGCCTCAGCTGAAGGCGCCGGCGGCGCCGACCAGCTTCGAATCGCGGTCATAGACCAGCACTTCAATTTCGACCTTGCCGTTGACATGCTCGACGGCCACGTCGCGCGCCTTGTCCGCCACCACCTGGGCCAGCGGCACGCCCTGCTGCAGGGCGATGTTGAGCGCCTCCATCGCGGTGTTGGCCTCGACGATGCGCCGCCTGGTGAGGTCGTTGGCGCCGCGCTCGCCGGCCCAGGCGGCGAGCGTGTCGAGGTTCACCTGGCTGCGGCCGGAATGCAGATCGAGGAAACCCTCGGCCAGCTTGCAGAACTTGCCGAAGCCGCCGGCCAGCGTCAGTTGCTTCACCGGATGATGGCGCAGGTATTTCAACGTCGCGCCGGCGAAGTCGCCCATGTCGATGAAGGCGATCTCCGGCAGGCCGTAGCGCTCCTGTACAGCGCTTTCGGTGGTCGAGCCGGTGCAGGCGGCGGCATGCTCCAGCCCGGCGGCACGGATCACGTCGATGCCCCGATGGATCGAGGCGATCCAGGCCGAGCAGGAAAAGGGATGCACGATTCCCGTGGTGCCGAGGATGGAAATGCCGCCCTCGATGCCGAGGCGCGGATTCCAGGTCTGCTTGGCGAGTTCCTCGCCGCCGGGTACAGAAATCTCGATTTCCACATCGGGCTCGGCACCATGGGCAACGGCGACCTCTTCGATCACCTCCGCCATCATCCGCCGCGGCACCGGATTGATTGCAGGCTCGCCGACCTCGACCGGCAGACCCGGCCGGGTCACGGTGCCGACGCCGGGTCCGGCCTTGAACTGGATGCCCGCGCCGCGCGGCAGGGCCTTCACCTTGGACTGGATGGTGGCGAGATGGGTGACGTCGGGGTCGTCGCCGGCGTCCTTCACGATGCCGGCCAGGGCCCAGCCCTTGCCGGCCCGGCGCAGGGCCAGCACGAAGCTCGGCCGTTCGCCCTTGGGCAGGGTGATTTCGACCGGGTCCGGGAACTGGCCGGTGACGAGCGCGGTAAATGCCGCCTTGGTCGCCGCGGTCGCGCAAGCGCCGGTTGTCCAGCCGCGCCGCAACGGGCCTTCTGGCTTGCGAGTCATGACGCTATTCTAGGCGTTAACGTCCGAATCTGGCTAGTCATCGGACGGGGTATCCCTAGGATCGCGGCATGAACGACGTCCTGAACACTTTGCCGGGAATCGAGCCGGGCTGGGTCTGGTTGACCGGGGCCGGCCCGGGAACGACCGGCCTGCTGACCCTGCTGGCCTTGCGCGGGCTGCAGAGCGCCGATGTCGTCGTCTATGACGCGCTGGTGGACCAGGACGTGCTGCAGCTGGCGCGGCCGGGCGCCGTCCTCGAATATGCCGGCAAGCGCGGCGGCAAGCCCTCGGCCAGGCAACCCGACATCTCGCTGCGCCTGGTCCAGCTGGCCCGCGAGGGCAAGCGCGTGCTGCGCCTGAAGGGCGGTGATCCCTTCGTCTTCGGCCGCGGCGGCGAGGAAGCCTTGAGCCTGGTCGATGCTGGCATTCCGTTCCGAATCGTGCCGGGGGTGAGCGCCGGGATCGGCGGCCTCGCCTATGCCGGTATTCCGGTCACCCATCGCGACTGCAACCACGCCGTCACCTTCATCACCGGCCACGATGCCGGCGGCGTCATGCCCGAGGCGGTCGACTGGGCGTCGATCGCGCGCGGCTCGCCCGCCATCGTCCTCTACATGGCGCTGAAGCATATCGGCCAGATTTCCGGCCGCCTGATGGAAGAGGGCCGTCTGCCGGGCGAGCCCGTCGCGGTGGTGAGCAAGGCCACGTCGTCCGAGCAGCGCGTGCTGGAGACGACGCTGGGTGCCTGCGCCGCCGACATCGCGCAAAGCGGCATCGAGCCGCCGGCCATCGTCGTGGTGGGCGAGATCGTGCGCCTGCGCGCGGCGCTGGACTGGCTGGGCGCGATGCAGGGCCGTGTCCTGACGCCCGATCCGCTCGGCCTGCGCCGACAGGGCCATACGGGATAGATGGCGAGCTGCATGGCTTCATCGCAGCAACCTTCCTCGCGCGCCAATTTCGACATTGTTTCCCTCCCCCGACCCTGGCGCTGCTCAGGCTCCTGTTTCGGCTCGGCGCAATCTTCGCACGGAACAACCCCCATCCCCCAGCTCGCGATCTCCGATGACCGCGCGCGGCGGTCGTCGGGCAGCAGGGACGACGACTGACCCTGGCGTTGCTGGCGCTGCTGGCCCGGCGCGGCTTCGCGTCGCCTCCTGCAAGGTCGGACCGGACTACATCGATCCGCCTTCCACGCGCGCGCACGGGCGCGCCTGCTACAACCTCGACAGCTGGGCGATGCGGCCGGGGACCGTCGCGGCCTTGACCACGCGGGCGGCCACGGGCGCGGATCTGCTGGTCGTCGAAGGCGTCATGGGACTGTTCGACGGCGCGCCGATGCCGGATGGCGGATCAAGCGGCGCTGGCGCCCGGCTCGACGGCGGAGATCGCGGCGTGACCGGTCTGCCAGTCATCCTGGTGCTGCGCGCCAAGGGCGTCAGCGCCACGGCGGCGGCGCTGCTCGAGGCCTCAAGCGGCATCACCGCTGGTCGACGTCGCCGGCGTGATCTTCAACGAGGTGGGCGGCGAGCGGCACCGGGACATGCTGGCGCAGGCGGCCAAGCGCGCCGGCCTGCCGGCCCTGGGCTATCTGCCGGGCTTCGCCGACCTGGCGCTGCCCAGCCGGCATCTGGGCCTTGTACAGGCGGAGGAGCATGCCGATCTCGCCATCTATGCGGCGAGTCTCGCCGATCGCCTGGCGCCGCATCTCGATCTCGACGGCTTGGTGGCGCTGATGCGCGCGCCGAACGCCACCACCGCCGGCAGGGCCGTGCCGCCGATTCCACCCCTCGGCCAGCGCATCGCGGTGGCGCGCGACGTCGCCTTCGGCTTCGCCTATGTCGCGACACTGGAAGGCTGGCGCGAAGCCGGAGCCGAGCTCACGTTCTTTTCGCCGCTCGCCGACGAGGCGCCGGCGGGCGATGCCGATGCGGTGTTCCTGCCCGGCGGCTATCCGGAACTGCATGCCGGGCGGCTGGCGGCCAATGCGGGTTTCCTCGGCGGCCTGCGCCGGGCGGCGGCACGGGGGGCCGCGGTCTATGGCGAATGCGGCGGCTACATGGTGTTGGGCGAGGGGCTGGTCGATGCCGGCGGGACGCGCCACGCAATGGCCGGGCTACTCCCTGTCGTCACCTCCTTCGCCGAGCGCGGCCTGCATCTCGGCTACCGCCAGGCGCGGCTGCTGGCGGACGGGCCGCTGGGCCGGGCGGGTGCCGCCTTTCGGGGGCATGAATTCCACTATGCCCGCGTGGTTTCGGAGGGCGATTCGCCGGCCCTGTTCGCGGCCCAGGATGCCCGCTGTCGCGATTTGGGGAGCCTGGGTCGCCGCCAGGGCAGTGTGCAGGGATCGTTCTTGCATCTTATCGATCAGGCACCGTGAAAGGGCCGGTAAGCCTTGCCAGGGCAAGGCAAATCGGGCAATTTTCCGGGACGCAATGGTTTCCGAGGCGTGCTGCCGGGCGGCCGATCAGGCCGGGGCGCAGGCCCACAGACGGGGTAGAAACGAGATGAACCAGATCCGCACCGCCGCTCATTCGGGCAGCAAGCTGAACGCCCGCTCGGCCGCCCTGCTGGCCGCGATGATGCTCGCCGTGTTCGGCGGCGTGTTCGTCTACGGCATCGGCTTCGCCGGGGCCAGCGTGCTGCACAACGCGGCGCACGACGCGCGCCACGCCAACAATTTCCCCTGCCACTAAGTCCCCGCTAAGTCCCGGGGGGCGATCTCGCCCCGCTTTGGCATCGCTTGTTTCTCTTGATCTGGAGGCCGGCCGCTTGGGCCGCGTGACCGCATGTTCGGATATCTGCGCCTGTTCCTGACCGTTGCGCTGCTCGCCGGCATTGCCGCCGGTGTGGTGCTTTGGGGCATGCACATGATCGGCACCACGCCGTTGATCCTGGCCGCCGAAGTGTACGAGAAAGCGGGAGAGGAAGCGGCTCCTGCTGTAGCCGAAACGGCGACGGTCGAAGCCGAGGCGACGACGGGCGAGGCGGATGGGCACGAGCATCACCACGACGCGGAAGCCTGGGAGCCCGCGGATGGCTGGCAGCGCAACCTGTTCACGCTGGGCGCGGATGTCGTGACCGGCGTCGGCTACGCCTTCCTGTTGACCGCCGCCATCGTGTTCTTCGGCGAGGGCGCCGGTTGGCGCCGTGGCATTCTTTGGGGGCTGGCGGGCTTTGCCTGTTTCTCGCTGGCGCAGAGCTTCGGCCTGCCGCCGGAACTGCCGGGCACCGAGGCCGCGCCGCTGCTCGAGCGGCAGGTCTGGTGGATCGGTACCGCCATCGCCACGGCCGCCGGCCTGTTCGCGGCGGTGCGGATGCGCAATGTCCTCGGCTTTGTCATCGCCGCGGTGCTGATCGCGCTGCCGCACGTGGTCGGCGCGCCGCAGCCGGCCAGCCCCGGCGGCCTGGCGCCGGAAGAGCTGGAACACAAGTTCGTCGTGGTCGCCATCGCCTGCAGCCTGGTGTTCTGGCTGGTTCTCGGCGTGCTGACCGGCGCCTTCTTCAAGCGCTACGCGGGCGAGGACGGCGTCACCGCCTAGGCTGGCAAGGCGGCGAGGATCGCGGCAGAACTCGTCACCTGCGCGTATTCGCCGTGCATATTGGCCAGCGACAGGGCATGGACGTCCTCGGCCGGCCACAATTTCCCGCGCAGGTCGCGGTGGGCGAAGGTGAAGCAGGCATCCTCGGGCAAGTAGACCGCGTAGCCCAGGTTGCCGGCCATCCGCACGGTCGCCTCAAGCGAGTTGTTGGTGATGACGCCGAGGATCACCAGGGTCGACGCGCCGATGTCGCGCAGGTGACGGTCGAGGTCGGTGCCGATGAAGGCGCTGTTGACCTGCTTGGGGATGATCGTCTCGCCGGGGCAGGGCGCCGTCTCGGGCTTGAAGTCGTTGCCCGGCTGGCCGGGCCGGTAGGTCGAATTCGGTTCAGTCGAATCGTGGCGCACGTGCACGATCGGCCAATGCAGTTCCCGCCAGCGCCCGAGCAGGGCTGCGGCGGCGGCCTCGGCGGCCGGATTGTTGCGCGGACCCTCGGCCGCCCAGCGCGGATCGTCGATGGCGCGCTGGAGGTCGATGAGGATGAGGGCGGTCGGATGCGGCAGGCGCGGCGCTTCGGCCATATTCTCCTCGCCAGGATGGTTCGCAGCAGAAAAGTGCGATAGCGTGATGCAATCGGGACTACGAGCAGGAAGGGTAGCAGGGATGACGATCAAGACAGGAAAAATTACGGGGCAAATTCTGGCCACCACCGCGGTGCTGACCGCCGCCGCTTCGCCGGCGATGGCCCATACCGGCGTACATCTGTTTGGGGAGAGCGGCTTTGCCGCCGGCTTCTCCCATCCGATGCTGGGCCTCGACCATCTGCTGGCGATGCTGGGCGTCGGTGCCTGGGCGGCGCAGCTGGGCGGCCGGGCGACCTGGCTGGTGCCCGCGGCCTTCGTCGGCATGATGGTGGCGGGGGCGGCATTGGCGCTGTCCGGCGCGGCGCTGCCGATGGTGGAGTTCGGAATCGGCGGCTCGGTGCTGGTGATCGGTGTGCTGGTCGCGTTCGGCACGCGCCTGCCGCTGGCCCTGGCGATGGCGCTCGCCGGTCTGTTCGCGCTGTTCCATGGCCATGCGCACGGCACGGAGCTGCCGGGCTTCGCGCATCCGGCGGCCTATGGCGCTGGTTTCGTGCTGGCGACGGCGTTGCTGCATGCGGCGGGCTTCGGCTTCGCCCGGCTGCTGCGGGCGCAGGCGACGCGGCTGCCTCTGCGCCTCGGTGGCTTGGTCATGGCGGCGTTTGGCGGCTATCTGCTCACCGCCTGATTCCCTGCGAAGAATGTGAAGCGGCCCGCATCGCGCGATGCGGGCCGTTCGCGTTTCAGCGATCGGCGAAGGCCAGCTTGGCGCCGAGCGCCACGAAGGCCCCGGCGAAGGTGCGCCGCATCCAGGTCAGCACGGCGGGCCGCGAGATGACGTGGTCGCGGATCTTCGCCGCGAACAGCCCGTAGCCGACGAAGACCACGAAGGTCATCAGCATGAAGACGAGGCTGAGTTCCAGCATGCGCGCCATGGGCGCCGCCTCGTCCGCGCGCAGGAATTGCGGCAGGAAAGCCAGGAAGAAAATCGAGAGCTTCGGATTGAGGATGTTGATCAGGATGGCCTTGACCGTCACCTGCACCGCCGAGCGATGGCTGGCATCCTTCTCGACCTTCAGCGCGCCATGCTCGCGCCAGGCATCCCACGCCATGTACAACAGATAAGCGACACCCAGATACTTGAAGACCTGGAAGGCCAGCGCGCTGGTATGCAGCAGCGCCGACAGGCCCAGGATCGCCGCCGCCATGTGCGGCACGATGCCGAGCGTGCAGCCGAACGCAGCCACGGTCGCGGCGCGGGCGCCGCGCGTCAGGCCGGTCGCCAGGGTGAAGACCACCCCTGTTCCGGGCGACACCACGACGATGAAGGAGGTGATCAGGAACGCGATGCTCATGGCCGGCCCTTTCGCAGGTGAGGACGCCAGACTGCCTCGCCGGCGCCGCGGCGGCAAGATTGGCTAGGGGTGCGGCGGCGTCACCGGGACGGCCCGGCGCAGGGTGACCAGGGCGACGCCCAGCGCCATCGCGACGATGGCGACCCAGATCCAGGGACTCACCATTTCCTGGAAGATGACCCAGCCCCAGAACACGCCGGCCACCGTGATGACGTTGGCGGTCATCGAGGCGAAGACCGGCCCGACCGTGCGCACCACCCAGACGAACAGCATCATCATGCCGGCATTGATGACCAGCATGGCGGCCGCGGCCTGAACCGGTACGGTCATCGGAAACGTGGGAAGCAGGAAGCCGTCCAGCGCCGCCGCCAGGGGCAGCGCCATGAGCCCGCCCATCAGCAGCATGCCCGTGGTCTGGGTCAGCACGTCGGAATCGGGTGGCGAATGCAGGGCGATATAGAGGTTCTGCAGCGCGTAGAAGGACGCCGCGCCGAGGCCGAGGAGAACCCAGCCGACCTGGCCCGGCTCCGGCAGGCTGCTCTCCGGCAGCACGATGCAGGCGACGCCGGCAAACCCGGCGACGACGCCGAGCGCCCGCAGCGGATCGAAGCGCTCGGCGCGCAGGCAGAGGATGATGACGTAGGTGAGCAGCGGCGCCATCGGGATCATCAGGGTCAGCACCGCCACCGGCAGATGCGGTGCGATCCAGAACAGGATCGGCCCGGGAATGGTGAAGCCGAGCAGGCCGTTGATGATGTAGTTGCGCAGATAGCGCCATTGCGGGCGCGGGTAGCGCCCGAGCATGGCGCAGACCAGCAGCAGCAGGGCGCCGCTCCCCAGCGTTTCCCAGATGATCAAACCCGCCGGATGCGCGCCGGCCTCGCCCGCCACCTTGGAGAGCGCGAAGCCAAGGCCCCAGACGCTGCCCATCGCCAGCAGCGCCAGCGGGCCGACGATCAGCTTGGCAAGCGAAGGCGGCGCAACGGCCAGGTCCTTGGTGTCTTCGCTTGCCATGATCTCAGCGCCGGTCCTGGAATTCGAACAGCGCGTACATGGCCCGCTGATAGATCCGGCGCAGAGCCGGGAAGGGGAAGCGCGGCAGCGGCCGCGCCAGCAGCGGCGACGGCTGCAGTGAATCGTTGCCGGCCAGCCGGTGCGCCAGCAACGCTCCGCAATAGGTCGCCAGCGCGACGCCGGTGCCGACGTAGCCGAGCGCGTAATGCACGCTGCCGTCGTCGACGCTGCCGACATGGGGCGACTTGTCGAAGGGCACGCAGACCCAGCCGTTCCAGAAATGCGTGACCTCGATGCCGCCCAGGATCGGGAACATGTCGGCCAGGCGACGCTGCAGCCAGGCCTTGTGCTGGTCGCGGCTGGCGGCGGTGTCCTCGATGCCGCCGCGGGCGCCGAACAGCACCCGCTGATCCGGCAGCAGGCGATAGTAGAACAGCAGGTTGCGCGAATCGCTGATCGGGATCGTGGTCGACCAGTTGAGCGCGGCACGTTCCGCCTCGGTCAGCGGCCGGGTCACGATGATGTTGGAAAGGGCCGGCAGCAGGCGGCCGTCCATCGCGGGATGCAGGCGGTCACCGGTATAGCCGTTGCCGGCGATGACGACCTGCTTCGCGCGCACCTTGCCGCCCGGCGTCGCCAGCACGTGGCGCTTGCCGTCGCGGGACCAGTTCTGGACCGGCGAAGCACCGTGCAGAGCGGCGCCGGCTCTCTGTGCCGCGCGCGCCAGGCCGCGCGCGTATTTCAGCGCGTGAAGGGCGAAACCTTCCTCGTAGAGCAGCGCACCGTGCGCCTCGCGGCTGATCAGGAAGCCGCGTTCCAGCTCGGCCTTGTCGAGCAGGCGGGACGGCACGCCGAACTTCTCCCGCATGAAGCGCTGGTCGTGCTCCAGGCCACGCATGCGGTTGGGCAGATGGGCGAGTTCCAGGTTGCCGTCGGGCGTCGCCTCGGCGTCGATCGCCTCGTCCTGCAGGAGGCTGCGCACGAGGCGAACGGAATCGCGCGACTGGTCGAAGATCCGCCGCGCCTCGGCAGCACCCCATGTGTCGATCCAGCCTTGCATGCTGGTCTTGCCGATGCCGAGCGTGGCGAAGCCGCCATTGCGGCCGCTGCAGCCCCAGCCGATCTGGTTGGCCTCCAGCACGTGGGCGGAGAGGCCGAATTTACGGCCGAGGTGATAGGCGGTGGAAAGACCGGTATAGCCGCCGCCGATGACGGCGATGTCGACATCCATGTCGGTGGTGACGGGCGCCGCGTCGGCGATCTCGGCGCCGGCGGTCGCCGCCCAGTAGCTGTCCACATGGCGCTGCCCGGGCGATTGCGGATCGACGATGTTGATGGCCATGAATCCCCTCTGCGGCCCGCACCCTAGCCTGTCGCCGGAGCCGGCGCAAAGGAACCAATTGGTTCAGGAAAACGGGCTTATTCCAACGGTTTGATGCAGTCGGGATCGTCGTTGCGGACGCTGTTCACCCGGCTGTCGACGCGATGGAAATCGGTCAGTTCCGCCGGGTAGGGCGCCAGCAGCGCCTGCAGCCGCTCGGCCGGCGTCTCGGGGGCGAGCCAGGCATCCTCGTCCGCGCGCGCCAGCATCACCGGCATGCGGTCATGGATGGGCGCGATGCGGTCATTGGCCGAGGTGGTGACGATGGCGAAGCTGCGGATGACGGGGGCTTCGGCGCCCCCCGCGGGATCCCGCCAGGCTTCCCAGATTCCGGCGAAGGCGAAGGCCGGGCGGTCGGCGGCAAAGATGCGCCAGGGCCGCCGGTCGCCGCTGCTCTTGTCCTTGGTCCATTCGAAGAAGCCGTCCGCGGGGACCAGGCAGCGGCGCTTGCGGAAGGCGTCGCGGAAGGCCGGCTTCTCGGCGATGCTCTCGGCGCGGGCGTTGATCATGGGGGCGCTGGTCGGCAGGGCCTTGCTCCAGCGCGGCACCAGCCCCCAGCGATACATCTTCAGGGCGCGGTCGCCGTTCTCGTCGCGGCCGATGACCGGGGCCTCCTGGGTCGGCGCGATGTTGTAGCGCGGGCGCAGGTTGAGGCCGGTCATCACCCGGAACAACTCGCGGATGGCGTCGGGTGGCAGGGTGAAGCTGTAGCGGCCGCACATCGGTCGTGGCCCCGTCTTTCCTCGATTGCCCTTGGCAGGGCTAGGATGGTCCCAAGCTTAGCCGATGGAGATGGCGATGCCGCAAGACCCGAAAATGCCCGTCGGCCGGATGGCAGTGGTCGTGGGCGACATCACGCAGCTGGATGTCGATGCCATCGTCAATGCCGCCAATGAACGCCTGCTGCCCGGCGGCGGAGTTTGCGGCGCCATCCATCGTGCCGCCGGTCCGGAACTGGCGGCGGCCTGCCGCGCGATCGGCCATTGCCCGACCGGATCGGCCGTCATCACGCCCGGCTACCGCTTGAAGGCGCGCCACGTCATCCATGCCGTCGGACCGGTGTGGCAAGGCGGCGCAATGGGCGAGGCTGCGCTGCTGGCCGGCTGCTATGCCCGGGCGTTGGCCCTGGCCGCTGCCGCCGGAGCGGGAGAGATCGCCTTTCCGGCAATATCGACCGGCATCTTCGGCTACCCGCCGGAGGCCGCGGCGGAGGTGGCCGTAGCGGCCGTTGGCAACGGCCTTGCGGGCCAAATGGCACCGCTGCGGGTGACGTTCTGCTGCTTCAATGAGGCAATGGCAGAGATCTATCGTCGAGTATTACAGTCGTAAATTGTGGTATAAGCTCTTGCCAAATCACCTCGCAGCCACATAAATACTTGGGAGGGTTCGATTTTAATATGGCATTAACCGTGATGCAGGTGGACGGTGGGTCGGGGACCTGTGACCGGACTGGCGCTTGAACGGTAAGTCGATGTCGGAAGAAGACCCTACGGCAGCGTCCCAGGGCGACCAAGGCTTCGGGGCGATCGATCCGCGGCCGCTCGACGATCTCACCACGTCGACGCAGGAATCGGCCTACAGCCACGATCCTTCGATCGTGCAATCCCAGCGTATCCATCAGCTCTACACCTATTGGCGCGAAAAGGCCGGTCGCGGTGTGCCCGCGCGGGCGGAATTCGATCCGGTCGACGTGCGCGAGTTGCTGCCCAATCTGATGATGCTGGATGCCCTGGGCGATCCGACCCGGTTCCGCTACCGCCTGGTCGGCACCCGGGTGGTGCAATACACCGGCTTCGATTTCACCGGCCGCTACCTGGACGAGATGGTGTTCCAGGGTCGCGACTTCATGGAGGAATGTTATCGCCAGGTAATGACGGAGCGCCGGCCGGTTTTCGGCCACTACGCCTGGCTGGTGCGCTCGCGCCACTTCGGCCGCTGCGAGTTCGGCCTGTTTCCGCTTTCGGATGACGGCAAGCGGGTCGATCGCTGCGTCTCGATCGAGGATTATGAGCGGATGGAGCGCGATATCCTCGCTTTCGGTCACCAGAAGACCGTCGCCCGCGGCCAGGGAAAACCAGGCGGCTGAGGCAAGCCGGTTCCGGCTTGGGGGCGCAAACCGTCGCACCCCGTTGCCAGAATGCCCAATACTCCGTATTGCAGACCTGAGCGCGGTTTCCGGAGTTCCCTCCCCATGGATCGGCCCATCGCCCTGTTCGAGCTGACGGCGCTCTCGCGCGAGGCGCGCGACCGGCTGCTGGTCCGTTCCGAGGCCGACCTCGCCGTGTTCGAGGCGCGGGTGGCGCCGATCATCGAGGAGGTGCGCCGCGACGGCGACGCGGCGCTGGCGCGCTTCGCCGCGCGTTTCGATGGCGCCCAGCTGTCGCCGGATGAGATCCGCACCCCGGATGACGAGTTCGAGCAGGCCTTCAAGGCGGTGGCGCCGGAGGTGATCCAGGCGCTGGAATATGCTGTCGACAACGTCCGGCGCTACCACGAGGCGCAGTTGCCCGAGGACATGTGGATGAAGGAGATGCGCCCCGGCATCTTCGCCGGGGAGCGCTGGTCGCCGATCGATTCCGTCGCCTGCTACGTGCCGCGCGGCAAGGGATCCTTTCCTTCCGTCGCGGTGATGACCGCCGTCCCTGCGATCGTCGCCAAGGTGCCGCGCGTGATCATTTGCACGCCGCCCTTGCCGGATGGACGCACCGATCCGGCGACGCTGGTGGCGGCGAAGCTGGCGGGCGTGCGCGAGGTCTATCGCTGCGGCGGGGCACAGGCGGTCGCCGCGGTCGCCTACGGCACCGCCACGGTGCCGCGGGTGGTCAAGATGGTCGGCCCGGGCAGCCCCTATCTGGTGGCGGCGAAGAAGCTGCTGGCGCATCGCATCGATCCTGGCATCCTGGCCGGGCCGTCGGAATCCATCATCCTGGCCGACGAGACCGCCGATGGCAGGCTGGCCGCGCTCGACCTGCTGATCGAGGCGGAGCATGGGCCGGATTCCTCCTGCTTCCTGGTCACCAATTCGCGCAAGGTCGCCGAGGATGCCCGCGCCGCCATTCCCGGCTTCTGGTCGCAGATGTCGGAGCAGCGCGTCGACTTCTCCGCGACGGTGCTGAGGGGGCCGCAGGGCGGCATCGTGCTGGCGCCGGATTTCGCCGCCGCCTGCGACTTCGTCAACGACTACGCGCCGGAGCATCTCACCATCCATGCCAGCGATCCCTGGCAGCACATGAGCAAGATCCGCAACGCGGCGGAGATCCTGCTCGGCGACCGCACGCCCAACACGCTTGCGAATTTCGTGCTTGGTCCCAACGCCGTGCTGCCGACTTCGGGCGCGGCCAAGACCAGCTCGGCGCTGAGCGTCTATGACTTCATCAAGCGCAGCTCGGTCGCCTATGTGACCCAGGCCGGTTATGGCGAAGCGGCCCTGCAGGCCCGGCGCCTTGCCACCTATGAGGGTTTCGACGGCCACGCCAACGCGGTGTCGGAGACGCGGGACCGGCTGATGCGCGTCAACGCGCGCGGAACGCACGAGTCATGAAGATGTCGCGCCGCCTGTTGCCGGCCGCCGATGGCTCGCTGATGGCGGAGAGCGAGAAGCTGGCGGCGATCGAGACCCTGGGGCGGCTCAGCAACGAATCCCGCGCGGTCTACGAAGTCTGGCTGCAGGCCCAGGGCGGCGGCAAGCTGCCGCGCTATGACGACCTGCATCTCAAGCCGATCCTGGCCCTGATGCCGAGCATCCTGGTGGTCGATGTGCTGGCGGAGACCCGGGACTACCGCTACCGCCAGGTCGGCTGGCGCGAGGTCGAGGCGCGCATGACTGATCCCACCGGCCTGACCGTGCGGCAGGTCTACGAGGGCGAAGGGCTCGACTTCGTGCTGGAGAACTACAATCTCGCGGTCGACAACCGCGAGGCTTTCGTCGATTTCTCCATCGATATCACCGCCAGCCAGCGCTTCATCGAGACGGAGACGCTGTTCCTGCCGCTCTCGCTGGACGGCACGTCGGTGACGCAGGTGATGGTCTACAGCCACTACCTGGACCGGCCCAAGAGCTCACCGGCGGCCGCGGAGCCGCCGCTTTAGAGCGGCTTTGCCTCCAGGAAGCGGCGCACAACGTTCTCGGTGATGCGGCTGACGTTGTTGTCGTAGCGGTTATGCGCCAGCGATCCGGCCCAGGAGATCGAGCTCACCGAAAAGACGGCGCCGCCCTTGGGCGTCTCGAAGAACACCAGATCGGCCTTCACCATCGGGCAGGTGTCGCCGTTCACGGCGGAATGGGAGTGGTTGAACTCCTCCTTCACCCAGTGATAGCTGGCCGGGAATTCGCTGGCGGTCGCCAGGATCAGCGCGTGCGGCGGCGTGCCCAGGCTGGTATCGGCGCGGTCCAGCTCCCAGCCCGCGGCGCCGCCGCCGATCGAGCCGAAATCGCCGATCTTCTCGTTCTCGCCGACGCCCTTGAAGATGAAGGCGGCGCGCGGGTCGCGGCTGTCGGGATTGCGGTCGTACCAGCCGGAATAGTCGAAGCCCTGGGCGGTGAAGCCTGCGCCAACGAGCATGTTCGGCGGCCGTCCGTTGCGCCGCCACAGGCCGGAATATTCGCCGGTGAAGGCCATGAAGTTCTCGCCGGTCTCGGTCCACCAGGCGCGCATGCCGTCCTCTGAGCGGCGATGCTCGATGACGCCCGGCAGCTTCGGGTGCCAGGCGATTCGCCAGTAGAAGCCGTTGGCGCCGAGATACATCAGCCGGCCGCCCTGGTTGGTGTAGTCCTGCACGCCGTCCAGCATGCGCTCGCTGTAGTATTCCGGATGGGTCCCGGTCATCACGCAGGAATAGGGCTTCAGCGCGGCGACGCCGTCGCGCTCCAGTTCCTCGTCGGTGATGACGTCGTAGGGAATCTTCTTGGCCTCGAGCCAGTCGATGATGTGCGTGTCGGCGTTGAACTGCCACAGGTCGGTCTTCAGCCGCATGTTGAGGATCGGTCGCAGATACGACGAATGGCAGACGCCGCTGCCGTCATTGTGGATGTCGTAGGTGGAGAGACCGAGCGAGCCGCACTCCTCCATGAACTGGTCGGCCGGCGACAGGGTGGTGAATTTCGATGAGCTCAATTCGTCGAAATGCCAGGAGGTCGACATCTGGTGGTTGGCATAGGCGAGGTAGCTCGCCGTCGGCACCAGGAAGGCGAGCCTGGCGCCGGGCTTGCCCTTGGGCGGCGTGACGAACAGCGGCGCGAACTCTTCGAAGCCATCCTGCGTCAGGTGCAGGCAGTAGATGCCGCTCTTCAGCGTCTTCGGCAGGCGCAGGGCGAAGTCGGTCTCCCAGCCGCAATCGTAGAGGTCGTCGTCGTGGAAATGGATGGCGCCGAAATGCTCGGGCTTGTGAACCCAGTTGTGCTCGGTGCCGTTCCAGTTCCACCCGGTCATGGCCCGGGTCGGCAGGTTCACCGTCTGGCCGTGGCGCCGCTTCGGGCCGCGGTCGACGACGGAGGTGCCGGGAATGTCGCGCGCGAAATCCCACGCCGCCACCGCCTGGCGCGGCGCCAGCGCGCCGCGCCCGCCCGGCGGGGTCAGCAGCGTTTCGACCGGATGTGCCTTGGCGTAGACGGCAGGCGAATCGATCTTGCCGTTGAAATGGGCGGCGACTTTCGCGCCGTCGTTCCAGGCGGCAATGAGGAAGCGGTTGGCGGCGGCCGAAGCCCTCGCCTTGCCCTTCGCGATCTCACGCTGGGGATTTCCGGCATAGGCTAGCTGGCGATGCGCGGCCAAGGCGACGCGGCCGGTCTTCGCGTCGAAGCTGGCGGCGACGCGGTACCAGTGGCGCGACAGCAGCTTGCCCGGCAGGGCGACCGGCGGTGCGTCGCCAATGCGCAGTGCAAGGCGGCCCCGCTCATCGAGATAGAGCGCATAGCCGGTGGCGCTCGCCGCATCCCAGTTGCCGAGGATGCACTGCGCCTCGCCCTTTTCCAGCCAGGTCGGCCAGATGAAGGCGCTGAGCGAGAAAGAGGCGAGCGCGAAGCCCTTGCGGTCCTTGATCGCGGCATGGGAGCCGAGCGGGATCGGCTGGAACCGCGCGGCGTGTTCCGACTCGGCAACGCCTTTCACCGGCTCGACCTTGAAGCCCGGCCCTTCGGAAGAATCGTCGCCGCAGATCACCCGCACCAGCCGCGCGCGATACTTGCCCGCTTGGGGCGAGCTGACCTTGACCTGGATCAGGTCGCCGGGCTTCGCGCTCAGCTTGTCGGTGTAGGCGAGCAGACGTTCGGACATGATGCAATTCTCGGATTGTGATTACTCGACCGGGCAGTCTCGGCCGGTCATTTCCTTCCAGCGCGCGCGGAAGCAGGCCCAGGCCGCCTCGTCGTGATCATGGAACACCCGCGACTGATCGACCTGCAGCCTGGTGCCGCGGCGCGGGCCGAACTTGGCCAGGCGCCATTCCTTGTGCGGCACGGTGCAGAGGATGATGGTCTTGCCGCGTGCATGGCCCCAGCGCATCAGATCCAGCAGCCGGTGCAGATCGGCGCTGTGATAGCCGGAGGGTTGGCGCTTGAATTCCTCGCACAGATCGGTGCGGGAAGGGTCGATCGTCAACATATGTGGCGAATCCCGAGAGCGTGACTAGGTACGCCACGCATCATAGAGAGCCATCAGACCCGCTGTCGAGCCGTCGCGGGCAATTCCTGAACCGCCCAGTATGTCGTTCGCCAGTTGCTTGCCGAGCTCGACGCCCCATTGATCGAAGGAATTGATGCCCCACAGGATGCCAAGCACGAAGGTCTTGTGCTCATAGAGGGCGATCAGCTTGCCCAGGTGATAGGGGTCGATCTCGCCCAGCAGGATCGAATTGCTGGGCCGGTCGCCGGAAAAGGCGCGATGCGGCGCCAGGATGCGCGCCTGTTTGGCCTTCATCCCCGCCTTGCGCATCTCCGACTCGGCTTCGGCGGCGCTCTTGCCGAGCATCAGCGCCTGGCTCTGCGCCAGGAAATTCGCCGTCAACAGGCGGTGCAGGTCGGGATGGCCCGAGCGGTCGCGCGCGGCCAGGATGAAGTCGCAGAACACCTTCTGCGTGCCCTGGTGGATCAGCTGGTAGAAGGCGTGCTGGCCATTGGTGCCGGGTTCGCCGAACAGCACCGGCCCGGTGGCGCATTTCACCGGTTTGCCGTCGCGCCGGCGGCCCTTGCCGTTGCTCTCCATCTCCAGCTGCTGGAGATAGGCCGGCAGCCGCGCCAGGTCCTGCGCATAGGGCAGCACGGCATAGGCGTCGCATTCCAGGAAGTCGATGTTCCACAGCGCGATCAGGCCCATGGTCACCGGCAGATTGCGCTCCATCGGCGCCTCGCGGAAATGCCGGTCCATGGCATGGGCGCCCGCCAGCAGCTTCTCGAAACCCTCCCAGCCCAGCGCCACCGCGATGGGCAGGCCGATGGCCGACCACATTGAATAGCGGCCGCCAACCCAGTCCCAGAAGCCGAACACGTTCGCCGGATCGATGCCGAAGGCCTTTGCCTTGTCGACCGCCGCGGAGACGGCGACGAAATGCCTCGGCACCGCCGCGGCGGAGAGCCGCGCAGTCAGCCAGTCCCGCGCCGCGTTCGCATTGGCCAGCGTCTCCTGCGTGGTGAAGGTCTTGGAGGAGACGATGAACAGTGTCGAGGCCGGATCGGCGTGGGCGAGGGCGGCCTCCAGATGCGCGCCGTCGACATTGGAGACGAAGTGGAAGCGCAGCTCCGGATGGCAGAACGGGCGCAGCGCCTGCACCGCCATCGCCGGCCCGAGATCCGAGCCGCCGATGCCGATGTTGATCACGGTGCGGATGCGCTGCCCGGTGGCGCCGACCCAATGGCCGTCGCGCACCGCCGCGGCGAAGTCTCGCATCCGCGCCTGCACGGCGCGCACGTCCGGCATCACGTCCTTGCCGTCGACGGTCATCGGCGCGTGCCCCTGGTGGCGCAGAGCGACGTGAAAGACGGCGCGGTCCTCGGTGGTGTTGATGCGCTCGCCGGCGAACATGCGGTCGCGCCAGGCCTCGACGCCCGCCTTCGCCGCCAGATCGCGCAGCAGCTGCATCGTCTCCTGGGTCACCAGGTTCTTGGAGAAGTCGAGGGCGAGCTCGTCCAGCTGCAGGGAGCATTGCGCGAAACGGCCGGCGTCCCGCGCAAAGAGGTCGCCGATGCGGGTCTTCGCCAGGGCTTGCCGATGACGCTTCAGCGCCGCCCATTCGGCACTGCGCGTGAGGTCGATTCCGCTTGTCTCGGTCATGCCTGGCCTCGCAGATGCCGCTGCCGCCCGTCGACTACGCCGCGCTCGGTCAAGTGCAAGTTGACCAGAGTGCGCTCGGCGTGGCGCATGCGCCAGGACAGCATCTTCTGCGCGTAGGCCAGCAGCACGTCGCGGTACTGCGGGTCGCCGGCCAGGTTGGTCATCTCGTGCGGATCCTTGCGCATGTCGAACAGCAGCGGCGGCAGACTGACGAAGTGAACGTATTTGTAGTCATCGTCGCGAATGACAGTCAGATAGCATTCGTCCGGATGCAGCCCCAGCGATGTCTCGGCGTCGAAGCCCGGCGAGGTGTAGGAGAAGCGGAAGTCGAGCTCGTAATGCACCTCCTTGCGCCAGTCCGGCGGCGGGGCGCCCTCCAGGAACGGCAGCAGCGAGCGGCCGTCGCATTGTTCGGGGATCGGCCGGCCGAGCCAGTCGAGGATGGTGGGCAGGATGTCGACCGCCTCGGTGAATTGGCCAATCCGGGTGCCGCGGCCGCGATCGGCCGGCCGGCGCGGGTCGCGGATGATCAGCGGGATGTGGAAACTCTGCTCGAAATAGAGCTCCTTGCCCCAGCAATAGTGGTCGCCGCCCATCTCGCCGTGATCGCAGGTGAGCACGATCAGCGTGTCCTCGTATTCGCCCGTCTGCTTCAGATAGGCGACGAGGCGACCGATCTGGTCGTCGACCTGGGTGATCATGCCGTAATAGGTGGCCCGCATCTGCCGCAGCTCCAGTTCCGGCATGCGCACGAGGTTGTTGGGGTTGTGCTCGTCGTATCCGGTGCGGCCGTCGAAGGCGTCGAGCTTCACTTTCAGCAGCGGATGCTGCGCGGCCTCTTCCTCCGGCGTCGCCTTGCGGTTGACCATCGGCACCTTGGCCGGGTCGTACATGGCATTGTACGGCTCCGGGCAGATGATCGGCGGATGCGGGCGCAGGAACACGCAATGCACGAACCAGTTCTGGTCGCGCCGCACCGACAGCCAGCGCATGATCGTGTCGGCCATGAAGGTGGTCTCGCTCTCATCCGCGGTGAACATGGTCGGGATGAAGGAATGGCCGCGGTCGGCGGGCTTGTCGAAGCCGGGGCGGGGCTTGTAGACATCCCAGCGGCCGTTGGGCAAATCGTAGCCGCGCGCCTTCAAGTCGGCGACCCAGGGCGCCATGTGGTCGGGCAGCTGCATGCCGACGGTGAAGCCGGGCAGCACGCCCTCGTATGTCTTCAGCGCCGGGTCGTCGGGGTTGCGCGTGCGCGGGTCCAGGCTGGTATCGGTATAGCCGAACAAGGTCGGGTCGTAGCCGGCCTTGCGCGTCTCCCACGCCACGTTGGTGAAGCGGCTGTCGAGCGGCGTGCCGTTGCGCCCCGACCGGTGGTTCATCAGGTAGGTACCGGTGTGCAGGCTGGTGCGGGCCGGGCCGCAGGGCGCGCAGACGGTGTAATGCCGTTGAAACAAAACGCCGTCGGCGGCGAGCGCATCGAGATTGGGCGTCTTGACCATCGGATGGCCGAGGGCCGACAGGCATTCGCCGCGCCACTGGTCGACGCTGATGAACAGGATCTTGCGGGCTTTTTCGCTCATGGTTCGCTCTATTGTCGCCTCTGGCGCGGATTCGATGCGGCGATTGTCGGCAATCGCGCGCTTCGACGCAACCGCCCTGCTGCGTTGGTCGATGGGTGAAGGCCGGAGGGCCGGCGGCTAGAGCAGCTTGCCTGGGTTCATCAGGTTGTCGGGGTCGAGCAGCCGCTTGATCCGCCGCATCAGGTCCAGTTCGACCGGCGATTTGCGTTGCTCCAGCTCGGCGCGGCGCAGCTGCCCGATGCCATGCTCGGCGCTGATCGAGCCGCCGAATTCCTGCACCACGTCGTGGACGATGCGGTTGACGGTCCCGGTGCGGGCCAGGAAGCGCTCCTTTGTTTCGTCGCGCGGCTGGACCAGGTTGAAATGGATGTTGCCGTCGCCGAGATGGCCGAAGGCGAGCAGGCGCGTCTGCGGATAGGCGGCTTTCAGGGTGGACTCGCCGGCGATCAGGAACTCCGGCACCTGCGCCACGGGAACGGAGACGTCGTGCTTGATGTTGGCGCCCTCGCGCCATTGCCCTTCGACGATGCCCTCGCGCAGCCGCCACAGGGCGCGCGATTGCGTCTCGGAACTGGCGATCACCGCATCGCCGATCTCCTCCGCCTCCAGCGCGGCGGCCAGCGTCGTTTCCAGCGCCAGCCGCAGGTCGAAGGCCGGCGAACTGGTGCTGGCCTCGATCAGCACCGACCAGGCGGGCCGCGCGGGGAGGGGCCAGGCGAGGCCGGGCACATGCGCCTCGGCCAGTTCGATGCCGAAGCGCGGCAGCAATTCGAAGCTGACCAGCTGATCGGCGAGGCCGGCGCGGCAGCGCGCCAGCAGGCGCACGGCCCTGCCGATCTCGCCCAGGGTCACGATGGCGGTGACGCGGGCGACGGGCTTCGGGAACAGCTTCAGCGCCGCGGCGGTGATGACGCCGAGCGTGCCTTCGGAACCGATCAGCAATTGCTTGAGATCGTAACCGCTGTTGTCCTTGCGCAAGGCGCTCAGATGCGAGAACAGCGAGCCGTCCGGCAGCACCGCCTCGAGCCCCAGGCAGAGCTCCCGCGCATTGCCGAAGCGCAGCACATTGATGCCGCCGGCATTGGTGGCGAGGTTGCCGCCGATCTGGCAGGTGCCCTCGGCCGACAGGCTGAGGGGAAACAGCCGGTCGGCCTCCGATGCGGCTTGCTGCAGGTCGGCGAGGATGCAGCCGGCCTCCGCCACCAGGCTGTTGTTGGTGGGATCGAGGGCGCGGATCTTGTTCATGCGCTTCAGCGCAACAACGACGGCCGTGCCCGTCGCATCGGGCGTGGCGCCGCCGGAAAGCCCGGTGTTGCCGCCCTGGGGCACGATCGGCGCATGATGCTGGCGGGCGAGGCGCATGATGGCCTGAACCTGCGCCGCCGTTTCCGGCAGCACGACCCCGCGCGCCTTGCCGTGATAGATGTCGCGCCAGTCCTTCAGGAACGGCGCCATTGCTTCGGGATCGGTCAGGCAGTGACGGTCGCCGACAATGCCCTGGAGCCCCGCGATCAGCGGGTCCATGCGTGCCGCCCCGTCACGCGGACTACTGGCCCGGGTAGAGCGTCAGGCGGGTGACGCCGACATTGGCGCCGATGCCGACATTGCCTTCGACCGCGAGGGGCTGCAGCGAGATCTTGCCGCCATCGCCGCCGAACAGCAGGTTGGCCTTCACGCCGATGCCGGCCGATGCGCCGGCGCCGCCGCCGGTATAGTCGCCGGCGAGCGAGCCCGGCGCCACGTTGTTGCCCGGCGCGATCACGCCCCAGACGATCGACCCGGCATGGAAATAGCCGAGGTCGAAGCCCCAGTCGCGGATCTGGCCGTTGTAGCGCTCGACCGATCCGTTGGAGCGATTGAAGACGCAGCTCACATTGCGGTTGGAGCCGATGAGGTAGCCGAAGCCGGAGGAGACATTGCAGACCAGGCTGCCGAGATTGACGTCGGCGCGCGCCGGCTGGGATGCCCAGGGGGTGGCGCACAGCAACGCTGCCGCCAGTCCGATCGCGAGACCCGAGATTCGCATGGTCAACTCCCTGTTCCCTGGAATGCGGTGGCCTTGTCCGGCGCCGCGCTTGTTCGGGTGACATGATGGAGCAAGTCCCAGGGCCGGGAAACCGGATTCTTCCTCACATTCCGGTGGGTTGCGGGCGAGGCGCCGGTTCGGGCGGATGCGGCCGTTCCTATCTCGGCGCGGCGGCCCGGCGCAGGCGGTCGTTGATGGCGGCGCCGAGGCCGGTTTCCGGCACCGGCATCACCGCGATCGCCGAATAACGGGGGTCGTCCAGCTTGCGCAACATGGCGAACAGGTTGGCCGCGGCCTCCTGCGGGTCGCCGTTCGGGCTGAGATTCACCGCATCCTTCGGGGCGCCGGGGCCGAAACCGAGCAGTGCCTCGCCTGGCCTGGCCACATCGGCATTCAGCCGGACCGGCAGGCGCGGCGCGTAGTGGCTGAGCAGCCGGCCGGGCGAGCGGGGTGCCGCGACATCCCCGCTTCCGGTCTCGGTCTCCACCGGGCCATGCAGGATTTCGGCGATCTGCTCGGCGGTGACCGCGCCGGGGCGCAGGATGCGCGGGCGATCCTCGAGCAGGCTCAGCACCGTCGATTCGACGCCGATGGCGCAGGGCCCGCCATCGATCACGAACTCCACCTTGTCGCCGAGATCGGCCAGTACATGATCGGCCTCGGTCGGCGACAGGCGGCCGGAGGGATTGGCGCTGGGGGCCGCGAGCGGCACGCCCGCCATCATCAGCAGGGTCTGCGCGATGTTGTGCGCCGGCACGCGCAGGGCGACGCTGTCGAGCCCGGCCGTCGCCAGCAGCGAGATCTTGCAATCACGGCGGCGCGGCAGCACCAGGGTCAGCGGCCCCGGCCAGAAGCGCTTGGCAACCGCCTGGGCCTTGGCCGAGAGCTCCGCATGCTGCGCCGCCGCCGAGACGTTGGAGACATGCACGATCAAGGGGTTGAAGCTCGGCCTTCCCTTGGCGGCGAAGATCGCCGCCACCGCGCGGTCGTTGGTGGCGTCGCCGCCGAGGCCATAGACCGTCTCGGTCGGGAAGGCCACCAGCTTGCCGGCGCGCAGGGCGCGGGCCGCCTCGCCGATCTCGCCCAGGGTCGGCTGCAGCCGCCTAGCCACGGCCGGCGCCCCGCGCGATGAAATGCGGATTGCGGAAGCCCGCCTTGCCGTAGCGCAGGGGCGCGCCTTCGGTCGTGTGGACGGAGCCGCCGGCGGCTTCCAGCACCGCCTGGCCGGCGGCGGTGTCCCATTCCATGGTCGGGCCGTAGCGCGGATAGAGATCGGCCGCGCCCTCCGCCAGGCGGCAGAATTTCAGCGACGAGCCGGCGACCAGCGTGCCCTGGATCCGCTCGCCCATCTCTTCCGCCTTCACCAGTTCCTTGGCGGCATGGGACCGGCTGATGATCATGATTGCGCCCTCGGCCGGAGTGCGGCGGGCCTGGATGGCGGCGAAGGCGGTTCCGTCATCGGCGCGCTCGGCGACACGGTCGTAGCCGCGATAGGTCTGCTGCAAGGCCGGCAGATGCACGATGCCGAGCACCGGCCGGCCGTTCTCGATGAGCGCGATGTTGACGGTGAACTCGCCGTTGCGGGCGACGAACTCCTTGGTGCCGTCCAGCGGATCGACCAGCCAGAAGCGCGCGGGCGCCTCGACCGGCAGGCCGGATTGCTGGGAATCCTCCTCCGAGACGATGGCGATGTCGGGGGCGAGCCGGCGCAGCGCCGGCAGGATCACCGCCTCGGCGGCGAGGTCGGCCGCGGTCACCGGGGAATGATCGGCCTTTCGCTGGGTGGCGAAATCGCCGGCATAGATCTTGAGGATTTCCGCGCCGGCATGGCGCGCCACCTCGGCCAGTTCCGCCGCCCATTTCGCGCGTGTCAAGGAAGGCTAACCCTGCTGTCGTGCCTGCTGCAGCGCCTGCCAGATGGCAAGCGGCGTCGCCGGCATGTCTAGCCGAGTGACGCCAGCCGGCGCAAGCGCGTCCCTCGGCGCGCCGGGCAGGTCGAGATCGCCCATCTGGCGCGCCGGGGCCGGCGAGGAAACGGCGGCCGGCGCCGAACTGCCCTGCGTGCGGACTGTCCTAGCGGCCGGTGAAGCGCGGCTTGCGCTTGGCGAGGAAGGCGGCGCGGCCCTCCTGGTAGTCCTCGGTCTCGGCCGCCGCACCCTGAAGCTCGGCTTCGGTGGCGAGCTGCTGCTCCAGCGAATGATGGCCGCTGAGGTTGATCGCCTGCTTGATCAGGCCGATGGCCGCCGTCGGCATCTGCGCCAGGCGCCCGGCCAGCGCATCGACTTCGCTGGCGAAATCCGCATCCGGCACGCATTTCCAGATCAGGCCCCATTCCGCGGCCTTGGCCGCGTCGATCGCATCGCCGAGCAGGGCGAGGCCAAGCGCACGCGCCTGGCCGACCAGGCGCGGCAGGAAATAGCTGCCGCCGCAATCGAGGCTGAGGCCGATATTGACGAAGGCATTGACGAACTTGGCGCTGGCCGTGGCGATGGTAATGTCGCAGGCCAAGGCCAGCGAGCAGCCGGCGCCGGCGGCGACGCCGTTGACGGCGCCGATCACCGGCTGGCGCAGGGCGCGGAGCTGGCGCACCACCGGATTGTAGTGCCGCTCCACCACGCTGCGGATCGCGCGCGCATCGTCGACCGCCTCGTGATCGCTGAGATCCTGCCCGGCGCAGAAGCCGCGCCCGGCGCCGCCCAGGATCACCACCCGCACCGCGTCATCGGCATCGAGGTCGGAGAGCGCGTCGCTCAATTCCCCCAGCATGCCGAGGGTGAAGCTGTTCAACCGGTCGGGCCGGTTCAATGTCAGGCGCGCGACCGACCCGTCGCGCCGCACCAGGATCGTGGACTCGCTCATCGGAACCTTTCCGTCCTCACCTTGTCACCGTCACCTTATCCGCCGTGACCTTGCCATCGTCTGGCGCGACATTTTCTCCGCCGAACTTTCCAGCGCACCAGTCATAATGCCATAGATAGACGAGGCGGGGCGTGTCGGCCAGCCTCTAGCAAGCGGACCGAGGTCGCGGTTCTTGCCGCGGCGGCCCCACCGGCCGATGTCATAGGAGTGACACGTTGCGTGGATATCTGTTGGGCGCTGGATTGAACGGCGTCATGGGCGTGGCGATGGGCGCCTGGGCGGCGCATGGGCTGCAGGCGACCTTGGACGCCGCCGCCATCGAGTGGGTCAAGACGGGCGCGTCCTATCAGCTGTGGCACGCCGCGGCGCTGCTCGGCCTCGGCGCCGCCGCGACCCTGCGCCGCACGCGGTTGTTTGCGCTGGCGGGCCTCGCCTTCGGCCTCGGCGCGCTGGTCTTCTCCGGTGCGCTCTATCTCTATGCGCTGGCCGGCCTCGGCTGGATCACCGCTCTTGCGCCCATCGGCGGCGCGGCGATGATGCTGGGATGGCTGGCGGTGATCGCCGCGGCCTTCAGGCTGCGATCCGCTGGATAGAGGCGTACGCATGATTGGGCGCATTCAGCTCCTTGCAATGGTCATCCTGGCGGCGGCCTGTGGGCCGGCCGTGGCCCAGGACGCGGCGCCGCAACCGAGCTTCGATTGCGCGGCGGCATCGCAGCCGCTGGAGACGCTGATCTGCGCGGACGAGGAGCTGGCCGCGCTGGATTCCGATCTGGCCAAGGCCTATCGCGCGCGGCTGGCGGCCACCTCCGGCGACGCGCAGGCGACCTTGCGCCTGGAGCAGCGCGCCTGGGCCGGCAACCGGGCCGCCGCCTGCGGCATCGATGGCGGCGATGCGCTGGAGGTCGATGACGCGATCGGCTGCCTCAGCGCCTTGTACCGCGCCCGCATCGATGCGCTGGCGCCAAGTGATGCGGCCGTGGCCGCGCCACCGTCAAGCGCCGGCTACGGCTGGTTGATGGGCAACTGGCGTGTCGCGGCGCTGCGCACGGCGCCCGCCGATGCGAACCGCGCGGCCGCGGCGAAGGGTTGGGTCGGCCGCGACTTGTCCCTGGCCGAGGCGCCGATCCGGACCCTCGCGGGCGATTCCTGTTCGATCCCGCGCTACCATGCGGAACCGGCACCGGGGCCCGAATTCGGCGATCTGTCGCAATATCCGACGGCGGTCATGGTGCGGGTAACCTGCGTCGGAATCGCGCTGCTCGACGTTGTGCGGCTGGGCGACGACCGGATGCTGCTGTCCGAGGGCGAGGCCGTACTGGAACTGCAGCGCCGGCCCTAGCAACAGGAGAAAGGGGCGAGGAGATGACCACCGCCTTCTTTACCCATCCCGCGTGCCTCGAGCACGATACCGGCCCCGGCCATCCGGAACGTCGCCAGCGACTGGAAGCGGTGTTGCTCGCTTTGGCCGAGCCGGAATTCGCAGCACTCGATCGGCACGAGGCGCCGCGCGCGACGCTGGAGCAGATCGCGCTGGCGCATGAACGCGCCTATGTCGAGGACCTGCTGGCACGCGTGCCGCAGCGCGGCTGGGCGGCGCTGGATGGCGACACCGCCATGTCGCCCGGTTCCGGCGAGGCCGCCTTGCGCGCGGCCGGCGCGATGACGGCCGCAATCGACCTGGTGATGGCGCGCGAAGCCGCCAATGCCTTCTGCGCGGTGCGTCCGCCCGGGCATCATGCCGAGCGCGACATGGCGATGGGTTTCTGCCTGTTCAACAATGTCGCCATCGGCGCGGCGCACGCGATCGCGGCGCATGGCATCGGGCGGGTGGCAATTGTCGATTTCGATGTCCATCACGGCAACGGCACGCAGCACATCTTCGAGCGCGACGCCCGCGTGTTCTATGCCTCGACCCACCAGATGCCGCTCTATCCCGGCACCGGCGCCCGCTCCGAACACGGCATCGGCAACATCTGCAACGCGCCCTTGGCCGCGTTTTCCGATGGCGATGCGTTCCGCGACGCCTATGAAGAGGTCGTGCTCCCGGCGCTCAATCGCTTTCGGCCGGAGCTGCTGCTGATCTCGGCCGGCTTCGACGCCCATCGTGCCGATCCCCTCGCCAGCCTGGAGCTGGAGGCGGAGGATTTCGGCTGGGTGACCGAGCGGCTGGCCGATCTGGCGGCGACGCATTGCCAGGGCCGGCTGGTCTCGACGCTCGAGGGCGGCTATGACCTGGGTGCGCTGGCGGAGAGCGCCGCCGCCCACGTCGCCGCGCTGATGGCGGCAAAAGCCTGAAGATTTCAACGATTTGGCGCGCGCCCGGCGGTCTTGCTGCGGTCGGGAGCGATGGCTAGAATGCCGCCGATTCTCAAGGTTCGACCCGCCCCGGGGCGGCGGGTCTTCGTTTAGAGGCACGCATGGCCCAGGACAAGACGACCGGGACCGCTGTTCCGGCCGACATCGCCGGTTTGAGCTTCGAGGACGCGCTGGCCGAGCTGCAGGAACTGGTCAAGCGGCTCGAGCGCGGCGACAACAAGCTCGACGACGCGATCAAGGCCTATGAGCGGGGTGCTGCCTTGAAGCGTCATTGCGAGGCCAAGCTGCGCGAGGCGCAGTTGAAGGTCGAGAAGATCGTGCTGTCGCAGGACGGGTCGGTCGGCGCCGAGCCGGCGAAGTTGGACTGAGAGTACTGCGGCTTTCCACCAATCCAGGTTCCGGAGCTTTCCTTTGTCGATCGAACAGGCTTTGAACGAGGCCGCCGCCGCGGTCAATCGCACCTTGGACCGCCTGCTGCCGCCCGTCGCGGGGGCGGAGCGTCGCGTGGTCGATGCCATGCGCTACGCCACCATGGGCGGCGGCAAGCGCATCCGGCCCTATCTGGTGCTGCACAGCGCCGGGCTGTTCGACGTGCATGCGGACTACGCCCTGCGCGCGGCTGCCGCGGTCGAGATGCTGCACTGCTATTCGCTGGTGCATGACGACCTGCCGGCGATGGACGACAGCGACCTGCGCCGCGGCCGGCCGACGGTGCACAAGGAATTCGACGAGGCAACGGCCATCCTGGCCGGCGACGGCCTGCTGACCATGGCCTTCGAGGTCTTGTCGGATCCGGCGACCCATCCCGACGGGCATGTGCGTGCAGAGCTGGTGCATGCGCTGGCCAAGGCCGGCGGCGCCGCCGGCATGGTCGGCGGCCAGATGATCGACCTGCTGGCGGAGAACGAGGCGCTCGACATCGGCGCCATCACCCGGCTGCAGCGGCTGAAGACCGGCGAGATCATCGCCTTCTCCTGCGAGGCTGGCGGCATCCTCGGCCATGCCGGGCCGCAGGTGCGCCATGCGCTGATCTCCTATGCCCACGATCTGGGGCTCGCCTTCCAGATCGTCGACGACCTGCTGGATGCCGAGGGCGACGCGGCCCAGACCGGCAAGCCGGTCGGCGCCGATGCGGCTGCGGGCAAGGCGACCTTCGTGTCGATCCTGGGCCTGGAGCGCGCGCGCAACCAGGCGCGGCTGCTGGGCGACCAGGCGAACGCGCATCTCGACATGTTCGGCGCCAAGGCCGACCCGCTGCGCTGGATGACCGACTTCGTCATCACCCGCAAGAGCTAGAGCAGAAAACCGGATGCAGAACCCATGTCGAGCGACAAGATACAGACGGCGCCAGCCGTCCGCGCGCTCGGCATGCCGGTTCACGGCTGGCGCCGGGAGATCCGCGAAACCCTGATCCTGACCCTGCCCATCGCCGCCGCTCTGCTCGCGGAGATGGGGATGGGCGTCATCGACAATGCGATGGCCGGTCACCTGGGTGAGACGGCGCTGGCCGCCGCCGGGCTCGGCCTGCAGCTGCTGTTCACGCCAATGCTGTGGGGCATGGGCGCCATTTCCGCCACCGGCGCGGTCGGCGCCCAGGCCCATGGCGCGGAAGACCACGCCGGCGTCTCGCTCGCCATGCGCCAGGGCTTCCTGATGGCGACCCTGCTCAGCCTGCCCATCGTCGGCGTGCTGCTGGGTGCCATCGCGCTGCTGCCCTTCATCTATGACGATGCCGCGCTGGTGTCGCAGATGCAGGGCGTGGTGCTGTGGGGCCTGCCCTGGGTGCCGCTGACCTACTGGTTCACCGTGCTGCGCAACTTCGCGACGGTGATGGCGCGGCCGATGATCGTCACCGTCTGTGCCGTCGTCGGATTGCCGTTCTCCTTCCTGTTCAACTACATCTTCATGTACGGGAACTGGGGCGCGCCGGAGATGGGCGCGATGGCGGTAGGCCTGAGCGGCAGCCTGGTGGGCGTGCTGCATCTCGCGATCATCGTCGCCTATGTCGAATTGGTGCCGGCGCTGCGGCACTACCGGATATTCGCCAGCCTGCTCCGCCTCGACCGCAGGACGATGGCGGAGCTGTTCCATGTCGGCGTGCCCATCGCGCTCGCCTATGTGTTCGAGAGCGGCCTGTTCTTCGTGTCCGCGCTGCTGATGGGGCTGGTCTCGACGGCGGCTCTGGCGGCGCACAACGCGGTGGTCAATGTCTGCTCGATCTCTTTCATGATTCCCTATGCGCTCAGCCAGGCGGCGACCGTGCGCGTCGGCTATGCGATCGGCGCGCAGCGGCCGGAGGCGGCTCGCATGGCGGGCTATGCCGCCATCGGCCTCGGGATCTGCTGGATGCTGCTGGCGGCTCTCACCATGTGGACGGTGCCGAGCCTGCTCACCTCGATCTATCTCGACCTCGACAATCCGGCCAACGCCGAGGCGGTCGGCATGACCGCGATGTTCTTCATCGTGGCGGCGATCTTCCAGGTGGTCGACGGCACCCAGGTGACGACGCAGGGCGCGCTGCGCGGGCTCAAGGACACGCGGGTGCCGATGGTGATCTGCGGCCTCGGCTATTGGGTCTTCGGTTTGGGCACCGGCGTGCCACTCGCCTTCTGGTTCGATCTCGGCGGCGTCGGGTTGTGGTGCGGCATGGCGATCGGCCTCGCCGTATCGGGGACCCTGCTGTTCCTGCGCTGGCGCCACATGTCGGCGCGGCTGAGCGCCTGATCATGGCCGCGCCGAGGAAACAGCGCGCCGACAAGCTGCTGGTCGATCGCGGCCTGGTGGAATCCCGCGCCAGGGCCCAGGCGCTGATCATGGCGGGCAAGGTCTATTCCGGCGACCGCCGCATCGCCAAGGCGGGCGACCTCCTGGCGGAGGATGCGGCGCTGGAGGTCAAGGGCCAGGATCATCCCTGGGTCTCGCGCGGCGGGTTGAAGCTCGCCCATGCGCTCAGCACCTTCGGCCTCGACCCCACTGGCGCGATCGCCGTCGATGTCGGCGCCTCGACCGGCGGCTTCACCGACGTGCTGCTGGCACATGGCGCGGCGAAGGTCTACGCGGTCGACGTCGGCCACGGGCAGCTGGCCTGGAAGCTGCGCAACGACCCGCGCGTGGTGGTGCTGGAGCGCACCAACGCGCGGCGGATCACCGCTCAGGAAATTCCCGAGCCGGTGGATTGGATCGTCTGCGATGCCAGTTTCATCGGGCTTGAGGTGGTGCTGCCGGCAGCACTCGCCCTGGCCAGGCCCGGCGCCGTCGCGGTGGCGCTGATCAAGCCGCAATTCGAGGTGGGGCCGGACCGCGTGGGGAAGGGCGGTGTGGTCCGCGACGCCGCCCTGCACGAGGAGGTCTGCGACCGCATCCGCGCGTGGTTCGGGCGGCAGCCGGGCTGGTCGGTCATCGGCCTCACTGAAAGCCCCATCCTGGGGCCGGAGGGCAACAAGGAATTCCTGATCGCCGCGCGCAAGAGCTGACGGCGGCTGCCTAAGGCGCGAATTGCGCGGCGTTGAGATAGACGGCGTCCATCGAATTGGTCGCCGCCGCCTTGCGCAGATAGGTGGTTGCAGTCTCCTTGGATCCTGCGATGCGATCGCGCTGGCCCAGCGCGAAGTCGATCCAGAACGCGGCATCCTCCGGCCGGCCGTCGCGGGCGGCGAGGGCGCCGATGCGCTCGCGCAGGTCGGCCTCGCCAATCGCGCCGGCGAGCAGCCGTCCGGCGATGGCGAAATAGCTCTCCTCTTCCGCCCATTCGCCGGCCGCCTTGCGCAGCCGGTCCGCCGCCGCCGGCTCCGCGCCGGCCGTCGCCAGGTATTGGAACACGCTGTCCCAGGCCGATCGGCCATTGGCGAGGTCGATGGCCTTGGCATAGAGCGGCGCCGCTTCGGCGAAGCGGCCCTGGGCGAACAGCGCGTCGGCCGCGTCCGACCATAGTTCGGCGAATTCGGGATTGAGCTCGAGGGCCTTGCGATAGTCGCCCTCCGCCTCGCGGTACTTCGCCTGTTGCATCTTGGCGTTGCCCAGGCGGTCCCACGACCAGCCATCCGCCTCGACATAGGAGGTGGCCTGCCGGAAGGCGATTTCGGCGGCGGCAAAGTTCCGCAGGCCGTACTGCGCCTGGCCCATGACCCGGTAGATGAATTCCCAGGCATCGCTGCGGGTGTTCTGCGCCAGCGCCGATTCAATGTCCTGCAGCGCTTCGGCATGTTGGCGCAGGTCGTTATGCGCGGCCGCCCGCGCGGCGAGGATGGCGCCGGCGTCGCCGGGATTGGTCTCGCCGTTCTGCAGCAGGCGATTGCAGGCGCCGATGCGCTGGTTGGGGTCGATCTTCCGGCTGGCCAGTTCGCCCCGGATGCAGGCGGACCAATCCGCCTTGGGGATCTCCGCGACGGCCGGCGCGAGGGCCGGGACCGCCATCGCCGCGAGCAGCACGAGGCCCGCGGCCATCCTCAAACGCAGCATGCAAACATTCCCGAATACGATCCCCGGGCGGAAACTAGCCCGCAGCAGGAATTCGGGCAACCCGCGAAACGGTCACTCCATCCGGCCGTTGACGGCAAGCGGCGGCGACCAGAGAAATGCCGCGTCCGGCTGGCCGATCAGCGGGCGCAGCGCCTTGATCAGCCGCCGCGCCGGGTCCGGCGTCACGCCTGCCGTCTCGGCCTGCAGGGCGAAGGAGTGCGCGCCTTCGCTCATGAAGGACGACAGCAGCGCCTCCCATTTCTCGCGCGCGGGCGGATAGCTGACCAGGGCGACGTTGAACTCGGGCGCGATCTTGGCCTCCTGCTTGGCGAGCTTGACGGCGACCGCGAGGCCGCCCAGCGCGTCGACCAGGCCGCGCGCCTGGGCGTCGGCGCCGGACCAGACCTGGCCCTTGGCCGCTTCCTCGACCTGCTCCGGCTTCAGGCCGCGGCCGGTCGCGACCTTGCCGACGAAATCGGCATAGATGGAATCGAGCCGTGCTTCCTGCTTGGCCCAGGCAGCTTCGGAATAATCGCTGTTGACGCTGTCGGTATTGGCGGCCGCCCCAGCCTGGACGCCATCGAAGTTGATCGACAGCTTGTCCCACAGCTTCTTCAGCACCGGCTTGCCGGCGAAGACGCCGATGGAGCCGGTGATGGTGCCAGGCTCGGCCACGATCTTCGCCGCGGGGGCGGCGATGAAATATCCGCCGGATGCCGCGACGGTGCCGAAGGAGACGACGACCGGAATGCCAAGCTCGCGCGCCCGCGCCACCTCGCGCCAGATCGTGTCGGCGGCGACATAGGAACCGCCGGGCGAATCGACGCGGAAGATGATGGCCTTCACATGATCGTCGATCGCCTCGGAGATGGCACCCGCGACGGTGTCGGAGCCGAGGTTGCCCTCGTTGCCGAACGGGTCGACGTCGCTGCGGCCGAGGGTGACGGCGCCGCTGCCGTGGATGATGGCGAATTTCGGCGCTGTGTCGGCCGGTTCCGGCATCTGCGCGGCATAGTCGGCGATGCTGACCGCCGCATCCTCGCCCAGCGCGCCGAAGGCAATTGCCGACGCCTGGTCCCAATAGGCGAGGTCGTCGACCATGCCGGCCTGCTTTGCCTGGGCGGCATCCCACGGCGCCTCGTCGATCCAGCGCCGGGCGACGGCGGGATCGACCTTGCGCTGGGCGGCGATGCCGGCCACCACCTGGTCGAGCCAGGAATCGGCGAGGGCCTGCAGGTTCTGCCGTACCGGCGCAGGCATTGAAGTCTCGGTGAAGATGTCGGGCGCGCCCTTGTATTCGCGGCGCTTGCTGACGCGGGGCTCGACACCGAGCCAGTCGAGCGCGCCGCGCAGGAACGGCTGTTCCAGCAGGAAGCCCATCAGCCGCACGTCGCCGGATGGCTGCAACAGGATGTCGTCGGCGCTGGTGGCGACATAGTAGTGCAGGGTGCCGTCGCCGCCCTCGCCGAAGCTCTCGGCGAAAGCGTGCACCGGGCGGCTGCTTTCCTGGAACCGGGCGACCGCGTCGCGAATCTCCTGCGCCTGGGCCATGGTCAACGGGCCTCGGCCGACCCGCAGCAGCAGGCCCTTGACGCGGCTGTCGGCGGCGGCGGCCTCCAGGCCGAGGACGATGTCTTCCATGGTCGGCCGGCCGGCGGGGCCGAAGGGCAGGTCGAGGTGCTGCGCGGCGATGCCGCCGGAGAGGTCGATGGTGAGCACGGCCTGATCGGGGATCTTGTGCTTCTGCGGGCCGAAGGATGCGGCGAAGAAAAAGCCGATGATCGCCAGGCCGACGACGGCCAGGCCCATCAAGGCCAGGAGCCACAGCAAGACCCGTCCCAAGCCGCGCAGAAAGCCCATTTCCGGCATCCCATCCATCTGTTGTCAGGCCGACCTTCCTATCATAATGCGGCCGGCAAGTCGTTATCCTGACAATCCCTTGAACCCGGCACGGCCTTCGATCCATCCCATGCACCCGAGTGAAACCAGTTCACCGCCCACGGTGGACCTTTTCCCCGCCGCGATGGGCGCGCAAGGCGACGCCATCGCCGATTTCGACGGCAAGCGCGTCTTTGTACCCTTTGCCTTGCCGGGGGAGCATGTGCGCGCAAGGCTGCGGCCGAAATCGGCGGACGGACTGGTCGCGGAAGACCTGGAGGTCCTGGCGCCCGCGCCGGATCGCGTGGCGCCGCCCTGCCGGCATTTCGGCGATTGCGGCGGCTGCAAGCTGCAGCACTGGGCGGAGGCCTCCTATCGCGCGTGGAAGGTCGACCTGGTGCGCCAGGCGCTGCGCCATCACGGCCTCGACCTGCCAGCCCGGCTGGAGGCGGTGTTCCTGCCGGCCGGCACCCGGCGTCGCGCCGAATTCGCCGCGATGAAACGCGATGGCCGGGTGGCCCTCGGTTTCCAGGAAGCGCGTGGCCATCGCATCGTCGACCAGCAGGAATGCCCGATCCTGGCGCCCGAACTGGCGGGGATCGTCGCGCCTTTGCGCGGTGCCCTGGGCGACATGCTGTCGGAGGGCCAGGGCATCGACATCCTGGCGACGGCGACCGACAGCGGGCTCGATCTGGCCATTGCGGCCGATCGCGCGCCGACCGACCGGCAACGCCAGATTCTGGCGCGCTTTGCCGATGTGGCCCCCGTCGCGCGGATCACCTGGCGCGGCAAGCGCGGCGACGCCGAACCCATCGTGCAGCTTCGCCCGCCGCAGCTGAGCATTGGCGGGGTCACGGTCGACCTGCCGTCACCCGCTTTCCTGCAGCCGAGCGCGGTGGGCGAGGCGGCGCTGCGCCGGGCCTTGCTGGCATTGCTCGCAAAGCCGAAGCGTATCGCCGAGCTTTTTGCCGGCAGCGGCACGTTCACCTTCGACCTCGCCCGCCTTGCCCAGGTTCACGCGGTGGAAGGCAACCGGTCCTCGCTCCAGGCGCTGGAGCGGGCGGCGCGGCGCGCCCAAGTGTCGCACCGCATCACCGCCGAGACGCGGGACCTGGAGCGGGCACCGCTGACCGTGATGGAGCTGAAGCCGTTCGACACGGTGGTCTTCGATCCGCCGCGCGCCGGGGCGAAGGCACAGTCGGAAATCCTCGGGCGATCGTCCGTGCGCCAGGCCGTCGCCATATCCTGCAATCCCGCAACCTTCGCGCGCGACGCGCGCGCGCTTGTCGATGGCGGCTTTGCCATGGTCGCGCTGACCGTGGTGGACCAGTTCATCTGGTCACCGCACGTGGAGATTGTCGCGGCCTTCCGGCGCGGCCGCTGAGGCGCCCCTCTCGCGGGGGAATTGCAGCATTTATTGAAGCATTGCGCGGCATGATGCCCGCGCTTCGCGCCACAAATTGTTGCGGCGATTCCGAAAGATCGCGGGCATACGTAAGTATAGGCCCACCGTACTTAGGCACAATTATTTAACCAACTCGGCCGATGGTAGTTTCATGGGGGTCGATTTTCATGCCGCTCGGGCGTGAGAAGCCGCCACGAAGCCCTTGGTTCCGCCCATGACCGACGCCCTGTATTTGACAGAGACCAGTACCAGCCTGATTGCGCTGGGCCTCGTGATTGTCATCAGTGCGACGGTGCTGCTGGTGCTGCCGCGGCGAACCTGCGGCGACCAGCTGTTCTGGATCGTGCCTTGCATCAGCATCGCCGGCAGCGAGGCCTTCCGCCACACAGTCGAAGTGACCCTGTGGATCGATGGCCTGCTCAAGTCCGCCATTATTTTCGTCGTCTCCGCGATGCTGTCCTCCAAGATCCGGTCGACCCTTGCGCGGCCAGCGGCTGTGCCCGTGACGATCGCGGTGTGCAGCGTCTTCGCAGCGTTGCCGGCCATCCTCGCCGCGGCGAACATTGCGGGGCCGACTTACCTGGCCGCCACCGTCGGCAGCGCGCTTGCGGCCAGTTGCTGGCCGATGTGCGATCGCCAGATCGAAATGCCGTCGGCCCGGCGCCGCGACGAGATCTTCCTGATTCTTCTGGTGCTGGGCTACATGCTGTGGGTGATTTCGGATGTTCCGTCCCCCCGCGCCGAAGGCGTCAATCCGCTCTTCGAAGTGTTCGAGCACTATGCCGACGTGTTGATCGGCTTCGCGACCGGCGCTGTGGTCCTGGGCCACGCGATCCGCGAGAACCAGCATCTGGCGGAACGGGAGCACGCCGCCCTTGTGGCGCAGCAGGAAGCCTCGCAGTTCCTGCGCGCGCTCATCGACGCCAATCCGGCGGCGGTCTATGTGAAGGATCTTGCGGGGCGCTACCAGTTGCTGAATCCGGTGGCGGCGAACTGGTCCAATGGCACTGCCGCCACGCTGATCGGCAGGACGGTCTTCGATGTCTTTCCGCGCGAGGCGGCGGAGGTGATGCGCGAGCATGACAACCTGGTGATCGAAAGCGGCAAGCAGGTCAACCGTGAAGCCCTCATCCCGAACGAACACGGCGGGATGCGCACGCTGATCGACTACAAGTTTCCGCTGTTCGATGCCAACGGCAAGGTGAACGCGGTTGCCGGGCTCGCGGTCGACATCACGCAGATCAAGGAATACGAGAACGAACTGATCATGGCGCGCTTCAAGGCCGAAGAGGCGAACCGGGCCAAGTCCAATTTCCTGGCCCACATGAGCCACGAACTGCGCACGCCGCTCAACGCCATCATCGGCTTCAGCGATGTCATCCAGCGCGGTATGTTCGGGCCCGACAACATGCCGCTCTACCAGCAATACGCCGGCGACATCCATCGCGCCGGCAATTTGCTCCTCTCGCAGGTGAACGACCTGCTGGACATTTCGCGGGTCGAGGCAGGTACCTACGACCTGTCACTCAAGCAAGTGGCGCTGAATACCGTCGCCGAGGATTGCTGCCATCTGCTGAGGGACCAGGCGGAACGGCGCAAGGTCAAGCTTTCGATCGATGTTGCGCGGCCCTTGCCGCAAGTTGTCTGCGATCCGCGCGCGACCCTTCAGGTGCTGATCAATCTGGCCGGCAATGCGATCAAATATGTGCCGGAGGGCTCCACCATCACCATTGCCGGCGGCAGGACCGAGAGCGGCGTGGACTACTTCCTGGTCGAGGACAACGGCCCCGGCCTGCCGACCCGGGTGCTCCAGGCGCTGCTCGATCCCTGGACCCATCAATCCGCCGTCGTCACCGAGAATGGCCAGGGCGGCATGGGCCTTTTGCTGTCACGCAAGCTGATGGAAGTGCAGGGCGGCCGCCTGGTGATCGAGAGCTCGCCGGGCAAGGGGACCCGCATCGCCTGCCAATTCGGTGCTCCCGCACGCGACATCTCCGTCGCCAGCCGCTCGCGCGGGGCCTGATTTCCGCCGCGCCAATCCCTCGACCCGCAGCTGGGCCCGGATAGGGGTCTCTCCCTACAGTCCGCATTGCGCGCGGTGGCGCAGCAGGTGATCGGCCAGCACCACGGCCATCATCGCCTCGCCGACCGGTACCGCGCGGATGCCGACGCAGGGATCGTGACGGCCAGTGGTCGACACCTCGATCTCGTTGCCGGCCACGTCGATGCTGCGGCGCGGGCTGTTGATCGATGAGGTCGGCTTCACGGCGAAGCGGACCACCACATCCTGGCCCGTCGAGATGCCACCGAGGATGCCGCCCGCCATGTTGGAGAGGAAGGCCGGCTTGCCGTCCGTCATGCGCATCTCGTCGGCATTCTCCTCGCCAGACAACGCCGCGGCGGCGAAGCCGGCGCCGATCTCGACGCCCTTCACCGCATTGATGCCCATCATCGCCCCGGCGAGGTCGGCATCGAGCTTGCCATAGAGCGGCGCGCCAAGGCCGGCGGGAACACCGCTGGCAGAAACCTCGACCACCGCGCCGACCGACGAGCCGGCCTTGCGCGTCTGGTCGAGCAGGTCTTCCCAGCCTTGCACCACGCCGGCATCCGGGCTCCAGAAGGCGTTGCGCTCCGTCTCGGCCCAGTCCCAGCGCTCGCGCGCGATGCCCTGGCTGCCGATCTGGATCAGCGCGCCGCGGATGGCGACCGGCGCCGGCAGCAGATGCGCCAGCACCTTGCGCGCGATGGCGCCGGCGGCGACCCGCGATGCCGTTTCGCGCGCGGAAGAGCGGCCGCCGCCGCGATAGTCGCGGATGCCGTATTTGGCCCAGTAGGTGTAGTCGGCATGGCCGGGCCGGAACTGGTCCTTGATCTTGCCGTAATCCTTGCTGCGCTGGTCCTCGTTCTTGATCAGCAGCGAGATCGGCGTGCCGGTGGTCCTGCCCTCGAACACGCCGGAGAGGATCTCGACCGTATCCGGCTCGCGCCGCTGGGTGACGAAACGCGACTGGCCCGGCTTGCGCTTGTCGAGCCAGGTCTGGATGTCGGCCTCGGCGAGCGCGATGCCCGGTGGCGTGCCGTCGACGACGCAGCCGATCGCCGGCCCGTGGCTTTCGCCCCAGGTGGTGAACCGGAACAGATGGCCGAAGCTGTTGTGCGACATGCCGCGCGGGCCTTCAGCCCTTGCGCTCGGCGAAACTGGTCAGCATTTCCGCCATGTCGGCGGCGGCCTCCGGCCGCATCATGCCGACGATGTTGTAGCCGCTGTCGACATGGTGCAGTTCACCGGTCACGCCGCGCGACAGGTCGCTGATCAGGTAGAGCCCGGCGCCGCCCACGTCCTCGATGGTGACGTTGCGCGCCAGCGGCGCGTTGAGCTCGTTCCAGCGCAGGATCTGGCGGAAATCGCCGATGCCGGAGGCGGCGAGCGTCTTGATCGGCCCGGCCGAGATGGCGTTGACCCGGATCTGCTGCTCGCCCAGATCGGCGGCGAGATAGCGGACGCTGCATTCCAGCGCCGCCTTGGCAACACCCATGACGTTGTAGTGCGGCATGACCCGCTCGGCGCCGAAATAGGTCAGGGTCACGAGGCTGCCGCCGTTGGGCATCAGGTGCCGCGCGCGCTCCGCCACCGCCGTGAAGGAGTAGCAGGAGATGTCGAGCGTCAGGCGGAAGTTCTCGCGCGAGGTGCTGACATACTTGCCCTTCAGTTCCTCCTTGTCGGAGAAGGCGATGGCATGGACGACGAAATCCAGGCCGCCCCATTCCTGCTTGATGGCGGCGAAGGTGGCATCGATGCTGGCATCGTCGGTGACGTCACAGGGGGCGAGGATCTTCGAGCCGACCGACTGGGCGAGCGGCTGGACCCGCTTCTGCAGCGCCTCGCCCTGGTAGGTGAAGGCGAGTTCGGCACCGGCGTCATGCGCCGCCTTGGCGATGCCCCAGGCAATCGAACGGTCATTGGCGACCCCCATGATCAGGCCGCGTTTGCCGGCCATCAGGCCGCTTTTGGAGTTCATTGAGTGCCCCACCACAACATCTTGATATCTTTAGAGGAATAGAGCGCATCCTACACCATTAGGCGGGACGGTCAAACCGCCGCCTGGCACTGGATTCGCCATCTTCAATCGCTGCCGAGCTTGGCCCGCACCTTGTAGGGATGGTGCTCCGCCGAGCGTTCGATGGCGCTCTTGAGATCGGCATCGACCTCCTTCGGCATGACCACGACCAGGCGCACATACTGGTCGCCGCGCTGGCCGGTCTTGCCGGCCTGGATGCCGCGGCCGCGCAGGCGCAGCTGGGTACCGCTGTTGGACCCCGCCGGCACCTTGACCGCGACCTTGCCGTCGATGGTAGGCACGTTGATGCTGGCGCCGAGCACGGCTTCGTAGAGCGTGATCGGCAGCTCGACCAGCACGTCGTTGCCGTCGCGGCCGAAGATCGGATGCGGCTCCACGGTCACCTCGACGAAGGCATCGCCCGCCGGGGCGCCGCCGCGTCCCGGCAGTCCCTGGCCTTTCAGGCGCAGGGTCTGGCCGGTATCGGTCCCGGGCGGCAGCTGCACTTCGAGCGTCTTTCCGTCCGCCAGGTTGAGCCGCTGCTTGGTGCCGAGCACCGCTTCCAGGAACGGCACGCGGACCTGGTAGCTGACATCGGCGCCTTTCAGCTTGATGCCGTCGCCGCCCTTGCCGAAGCCGAAGAAATCGCCGAACAGGTCGTCGGAAAAGCCCTCGTCGTCCTCCAGCCCGAAGCCGCCGCCGCGGCCGCGCCGCGGGCCGCCCGCGCCGGGGCGATGATTGAAGCGTTGCGCCCTGGGCTGGCCGTGCTCGTCGATCTCGCCGCGATCGTATTTGCGGCGCTTGTCGGTGTCGCTCAGCAGATCGTAGGCGGCGGTGGTTTCCTTGAACTGCGCCTCGATCTTCTTGTCGCCGGGATTGAGGTCGGGATGCAGCTTCTTCGCCAGCTTGCGATAGGCGCGCTTGATATCCTCGTCGCTCGCGCCCCGCGCGACGCCCAGAACCTTGTAGGGATCGGCCATGTGCAGTCACCCTCCTGCGCCCAATAGTTAAGGACGCAGGCGGGCGGCCGCAAGGAGAAGCTAACGGGGCGGAGACCCGGTCAGTTCACCAGTTTCCAGGTGCCGTCCGGCTGCCGGCAGGCCTGGCCGGTGCCGCTCTGGCTCTGCCCGTTGGCGGTGACGCCCGTCTGGTAGGTGCGGCAGGTGCTGCCGGCGCTCTGATAGGTCTCGGTCGGCGTGGTGTAGCCGCCGGTGCCCTTGTCCGGATTGGTCCAGGTGGACGTCTGGCCGTCGGCGTTGTTGTTCAGCGCGTAATTGGCATTGCTGTAGGCCGTCTGGCGGTCGCGCTCGTCGAGATAGGCGCCGACCTGGTTGCCGACCACGCCGCCCACCAGGGCGCCGGCGCCCACTGCCCACCACTTGCCGTCGCCGATGGCATAGCCGGCCGCGGCGCCGCCGAGCGCGCCCAGCAGCGTGCCGGTCTGTTGCGAATTCTGGCAGCCCGCAAGCACGGTTGCGGCCATCAGGGCGGTCAACGTTCTGGCGGACCAGGATCGACGCAGCAGCATGGTGTGGGATTCCTCCTCAACGATCGGCCGGCGGCCTGCCCGAGTCGGCGACGACAGCCGGCGCCTTGAAAATGAGGCCGCTTCGGCCCCGATTCAATGCTATAGAAAGCCCTCTCGGCAAAGTGACGCGGCGCCGGAAGTCTTTGAAATACCATCGAATTGACATGACTGACCATCCCAAGTCCGAACCTTACGATTTGTTCCGCAAGTGGCTGGCGGAGGCGGAAGCCAGCGAGCCCAACGATGCCAACGCCATGGCCATCGCCAGCGTCGACGCCGATGGCCAGCCCTCGGTGCGCATGGTGTTGCTGAAGGATGCCGACATCCGCGGCTTCGTCTTCTACACCAACTACGAAAGCCGGAAGGGCCGGCAATTGCTGGAGACGCGGAAGGCGGCGCTGGTGCTGCACTGGAAGACGCTGGGCCGCCAGGTGCGGGCGGAAGGGTCCGTGGAAACCGTGACGGACGAGGAGGCGGATGCCTATTTTGCCAGCCGCCACCGCTCCAGCCAGATCGGCGCCTGGGCCTCGCAGCAATCGCGGCCATTGGAAAGCCGCTTCGAGCTGGAAAAGCGCGTGGCGTTGTTCGCCGCCAAATATGCCATCGGCACCGTGCCGCGGCCGCCCTATTGGTCCGGCTTCCGGGTGGTGCCGGAGCGCATCGAGTTCTGGGAGAACAAACCCTTCCGCCTGCACGACCGGCTTGTCTATCATCGCGCCGGCGACGGCTGGACCACGGAAAAGCTGTATCCCTGATGGCCGAGAAATCGACCGCGCAGAACGCCCCGGCGAACAATCGCGCCGACCACGGCCGGCTGATGCGCCTGGCCAGCCTGGCCTCGGTCGGGGCGGCACTGCTGCTGATCGGTATCAAGTTCGTGGCGTTCCTGCAGACCGGCTCGGTCAGCCTGCTGTCGACGCTGTTCGATTCCGCGCTCGATGCTGGCGCCTCGATCGTCAACCTGATCGCGGTGCGCCATGCGCTGACGCCGGCGGATGCCGAGCATCGCTTCGGCCACGGCAAGGCGGAACCCCTCGCCGGATTGGTGCAGGTGGCCTTCATCCTGGGGTCTTCCATCCTGCTGCTGACCGAGGTGGTCGACCATTTCATCACGCCGCGGCCGGTTTCGGCGCCCGAGATCGGCATCGCCGTCATGGCGATCTCGATGCTGGTGACACTGGCCCTGGTGCTGTTGCAACGCCATGTCGTGCGCAAGACCGGCTCGATGGCGATCAAGGCCGATTCCGCGCATTACGGCAGCGATTTCCTGGTCAATGCCAGCGTCATCGTGGCCTTGATCCTGAGCGCCAAGTTCAAGCTCTGGTGGATCGACCCGGCGATCGGCCTGGCCATCGCCCTGTTCATCGCCTGGGCGGCGGTGCAGATCGGGCGCGAGGCGCTCGACATGCTGATGGACCGCGAGATGGACGATGCGGAGCGCAGCCGCATCAAGGAGATCGTGCGCGGCCACGGCGAGGTCCTTGACCTGCACGATTTGCGCACCCGCATCGCCGGGCGCGACCGCTTCATCCAGTTCCACCTGGAACTGGATGGCAGGCTCAGCCTGACCGACGCGCACCGCATCTCCGACGCGGTCGAGGCCGACATCCGCGCCGCCTTCCCGGAGGCGGAGGTCATCATCCACGAGGACCCCGCGGGCGTGGTCGAGCGCCGCGCCTCCTTCCGCTACCACTGAGGATTCCCGCAGATGACCGTAGAGGCGAAAAAGACCGTTGTATTGACCGGCGCCAGCCGCGGCATCGGCCATGCGACGGTGAAGCGCTTCAGCAGGGAAGGCTGGCGCGTCATCACCTGCAGCCGGGACGCGATCCCGGACGAATGCAAATACGACCCCAACTGGACCGACCACATCACCGTCGATCTCGGCCAGCCGGAGGAGACCGACCGCTTCGTCGAGCAGGCGCTGAAGATCCTCGACGGCAAGCCGGTCCATGCGCTGGTCAACAACGCCGCGGTCAGCCCGAAGACCGCGTTCAAGGAGCGGCTCGGCATCCTCAACGGCGACGTGTCGGCGTGGCGCGAGGTGTTCGAGCTGAATTTCTTCGCGCCGTTGAAGCTGGCGCGCGGGCTGGCCAAGCCGCTGCACCAGGGCAAGGGCGCCATCATCAACATCACCTCGATCGCCGGCCATGCGATCCATCCCTTCGCCGGCTCGGCCTATTCGACCTCGAAGGCCGCCTTGTCGGCGCTGACGCGCGAGATGGCGGTGGAACTCGCGGCACTCGGCGTGCGGGTGAACGCCATCGCCCCGGGCGAGATCGAGACCGCCATGATCGGCCCGGAATACGAGGCGCTGATCCCGCGCATCCCGATGGGCCGCATGGGCACCACCGACGAGGTCGCCGGCGTGGTGTTCCAGCTCTGCGGCAAGGATTTCGGTTATGTGACCGGCACCGAGATCTTCCTCACCGGCGGCCAGCACCTGTACTGACGCTGGTTCCGGCGGCTATCGTTTCGCCAGCGCCGCCTGCGCCTTCGCCAGGTCCGGCGAAGGCAGGTCCATGTTGTGCGACACGTCGATCAGCCAGGCTTGGTCATGCAAGGTCACGACCCAGTTCAGGATGCCCTCGCGCTCCGGCCAGGGATTGCCCATCGGGTCGCGCGCACCGGCCATCTTCCAGCGCACATCGACGGCGGCCACGTCGGGACGGATCAGGCGGAGCCTGGTCTCGACCACGGCAAGCTCAGAATCCTTGAACATGGTCTTGAAGATCGGCGCATGCGCCGCCTCGATACCGGCGCGCCCGCGCTGCACCATGCCGAAAACGTTGGTGAATTCCGCGTCCTCGGCAAAGGCCGCCGCGAAAGCGTTTGGATCGTGGGCATTCCAGGCCGCGACCATGCGCTGCACCAGCTCCGCGATGGCGCGGTCGACATTGCGGTCATTGGTCATCTTGCGGGCTCCGTGAAGCGACTTGCGGCTGTTCGATCTACGGCGTGACGCCGTCGTCGGATGCGCCTGGTGTGAACGGCATCTGCGCGACGCTACTGCGTCTCCCACAGCTTCAGGAACCAGTCGCGGCGCGCCTGGACTTCGCCGATCTCGTGGTCGAGCCAGGGGATCAGCGCGCTGTCATGATCCCTGTAGTGCGCGCGCAGGTCGCCGAGGCGGATCAGTTCGCGGTCGCAGACCTCCATCAGCATCTCCAGCTGCTGGCGGCGCTGCTCCGGCTCCAGCTGGTCGAGGAAATGCAGCTTCAGGGCGACGATCAGCTTGTTCACCTCGCCCATCGACCCGCGCAGGTTGGCGGTCATCAGCCGCTGCAATTCGGTGCGGCCCTCCGGCGTCAGACGGACGACCTGCCTGTCATGCGCCGACGCCGGATCGACCGCCTCGATCAAGCCCTCGACCTTCAACAGCTCGAGCGACGGGCCCAGCAGGTCGAGCGATGGCCCGACGATACGGGCGGTGAAATGGCGGATATCGCGGGCCAGATCGGCATAGGCGTGCGGCCGCTTGCCGAGCAGCCCGAGGGCCGCCAGGCGCACCGCCTCGCTTGGGATCAGGCTGTTGTCTTTGTACATGACAGGCTTGTCGCACCGGGTAGATCAATGCCGGCGTGCAGTTTAGCCGCTCCGGCGTCTGCTGTCCAGGTAATTGAGAATTATTCGCAACTAGACCCGGATGCCGCGCAGCCGCTCGGAGCGCCGGCGCAGCAGCTCGACGGTCACCAGCATCAGCACGGCGACGGAAATCAGCACCGTTGCCGCCGCGGTGATGGTGGGGCTGATCATCTCGCGGATGCCGCTGAACATCTGGCGCGGCAGGGTGCGCTGGTCGCTGCTGCCGACGAACAGCACGACGACGACCTCGTCCCAGGAGGTGACGAAGGCGAACAGCGCGCCGGAGATGACACCCGGCGAAATCAACGGCAGCACGACCTTGCGGAACACCGTTGCCGGCGGCGCGCCGAGGCTGGCCCCGGCGCGGATCATGGACTGGTCGAAGCCGGTGAGCGTGGCGGTCACCGTGATCACCACGAAGGGCGTCGCCAGCAGGGTGTGCGCCAGGATGACCCCGACATAGGTGTTGTTGAGGATGAAGACCGGCTCAGCCGTCACCACCAGGGGATTGGCATAGAAGAAATAAAGTGCCGCCGCGGTGATCACCACCGGCACCACCATGGGCGAGATGAGCACCGCCATCACCGCCGCGCGGGCGGGAAAATTCGGCCGCGACAGGCCGAGCGCCGCCAGCGTGCCCAGCGTCGTCGCCAGGATGGTGGTGAAGAAGGCGATGATGACGCTGTTCTTGACCGCCGTGGTCCAGCGATCGTTGAAGAAGAAGTCTTCGTACCAGCGCGTCGACCAGGTGCCGCGCGGGAAAGCGAGGAACGAGGTCTCGTTGAAGCTGATCGGAATGACGATCAGGATCGGCGCGATCAGGAACAGCAGCACCAGCCCGCAGAAGGCGAAGAAGCAGAGCCGCCACAGGCGTTCCGCGGTCGAGGCATAAGGCGGCAGGCCGAGCAGGGGAAGCCAGTCCATCGCGCTCACCCCAGCTTCATCTTGTCGATGCCGACGAGGCGGTTGTAGAGCCAGTACAGCACCATGGTGATGATGAGCAGCACGGCGCCCAGCGCCGAGGCCTGGCCGAAATTGATGATGTTGTTCATGTAGTAGGACACGTAGTAGCTCACCATCTGGTCGCGCGGCCCGCCGACCAGGGCCGGCGTGATGTAGTAGCCGAGGCAGAGGATGAAAGTGAGCAGGCAGCCGGCGGCAATGCCCGGCACCGTCTGCGGGAAATAGATTCGCCAGAAGGCACGGAACGGGCCGGCGCCGAGAGAGCGCGCCGCGCGCACATGGCTCGGCGGAATCGTCTTCATCACGCTGTAGATCGGCAGCAGCGTGAAGGGCAGCTGGATGTGCGTCATCGCCAGGATGGTGCCAAAGCGGGTGAAGATCATCTCGAAGCGCGCCCCGACCAGCAGCTCGGCCAGGTCGTTCAGCGGGCCCTCGGTGCGCAGCAGCACGAACCACGCCGTGGTGCGCACCAGCAGCGAGGTCCAGAACGGCAGCATCACGAAGATCATCAGGATGTTGGCGCGGTGCGCCGGCTGGGTGGCCAGCAGATAGGCCACCGGGAAGCCGAGCAGCAGGGTGAACAGGGTGACGATGCCGGCGATCCAGAAGGTCCGGCCATAGACGTCGAGGAACACCGCCTGGTCCGCGGGGACGCGTTCGATGCCGTCCGGCCCCTGCTTGAGGTCGAGCGCCGCCAGCCAGTAATAGGGCGTATAGGGATTTGAGACGCTCTTGATCACGCGCCAGAGCGCCGGGTCGGCCCAGATCTTGTCGCTGGACAGGAACACGTCCTTGTAGGGGCCGGACTCCATCGCCTCGACCTTGCGGGTGATGCCCTTGAACTTGGACATGGCGCCGCTGAACTCGGAATTGATGCGCTTGGCGATCTCACCGGCCTCGCGCTTCTCCTGCGCCGCCTTGAGATCCTCGGCCAAGGCGGCAAAGGCGGCCTCGTCCGGCACGGCCGCGCCGTCCCAATCCGCCAGCGCCACGCTGGTGCGGGTGAGGCGGCCGCTGGTTTCCTCGTTGGTGACGCTCTTCAGCGTCATCACCAGGAGCGGATAGAGGAAGGTCAGGACGACGAACAGGAACAGCGGCAGGACCAGCCCCATGGCCCGCAGCTTGCGCGTGCGTTCGGCGCGCGCCAGCTTCACCTTGAGCGGGACGCCGTCGATCTCCAGCAATGGGGCCGTTTCCGCGATCGCCATGCGGGCTTCCATCCGTCACCGGCCAAGCGGCGCCGGAAAACCTCCGGCGCCGCCCGGTCCGCGATGGCTATTGCGCCAGCCAGGCGTTGAAACGCTTGGTCAGCTCTTCGTTGTTGTCGGCCCAGAACGTCCAATCGGTCGAGATGGCGTTCTTCATGTTGTCCGGATAGGTCGGCAGCGTCGGCGCGATGGCCGGGTCGACCAGCGCGATGGCGTCGACATGGGTCGGCGCGTAGGCGATGTATTTCGACTGCTGCGACATGTTCTTCGGGTCGCTGGCGAACTTCAGGAAGTCATAGGCCTGGTCCAGGTTCTTGGTGCCGGCCGGGATCGACCACAGGTCCCAGTCGAACTCCTGATGGTCCCAGACGATCTTGAAGTTCTTGCCTTCCTTGATCGCGTTGCCGATGCGGCCGTTCCAGGCGCTGGTCATGACCACTTCGCCGTTGGCGAGCAGTTCCGGCGGCTGGGCGCCGGCTTCCCACCACACGATGTCCTTCTTGATGGTGTCCAGCTTCTTGAAGGCCTGGTCGACGCCTTCCGGCGTGCTGAGGACTTCATAGACCTTGTCGCCCGGCACGCCGTCGGCGACCAGCGCCCATTCCAGGTTGCCGAAGGGCTTCTTCAGCAGGGCCCGCTTGCCCGGGAACTTCGCCGTGTCGTACAGGTCGGCGATGGTCGCCGGCGCATTGTCCTTATAGACGTCGGCGTTGTAGGCGAAGATCGTCGAATAGGCGATGGTGCCGACGGCGCAATCCAGCGCCGTGTTGGGCAGGAACTTCGACCGGTCGGCGATCTTGGAGTAGTCGAGCTTCTCCAGCAGGCCCTCGTCGCAGCCGGCAAGCGCATGCGCGGTATCGACATCGAGAACGTCCCAGGTGACGTTGCCGGCGTCCTTCATCGCCTTCACCTTGCCGAGCTCGCCGTCGTATTCCTCCTCGACGACCTTCACGCCCTTTTCCTTCATGTAGGGCTCGTAATAGGCCTTGCGCTGGCTCTCCTGGTAGGCGCCGCCCCAGGAGACGATGGTGAGCTGCTTCTCCTGCGCGATGGCGGTCGGCACCTCTGCCGCGGTCATGGCGATGGTCATCGCCAGGGCGCTGGCGGTCATGGTCAGTATGGTCTTCACGTAAGCCTCCTCGTTTTCCCAACGGCCCTTTGCTTGCTTGCCCGGCATTGCTCCGCCGGTTCGCGGGCCGATCGAACCGGGGCCGGTTGAAGTCAGAACGCGTCGAGCGCGCGGCAATCCTCCGGCCGCCAGCCGACGCGGATGGTGGCGCCCGGCGCCAGCGCCGGCACGCCCTCGGAGTTCGGCACCTTGATGACGAAATTGCTGTGCCCCAGGACCTGGACCCGCGCCCGCGTGTGGTCGCCCATGTAGATGAGCTCCTCCACCCGCGCGTCGAACAGGTTGGCGCAGTCGCCATTGGCCGGATTGATGCGCACGCGCTCGGGGCGCAGCGACAAAGTCGTCTTCTGGCCGGCGGCATCGATCTTCACCGGCAGGGCGCGGATCTCGCCGGCCTCGCCGATCTTCACCCGGCACTGGCCGCCGCCGCATTCGGTGACCACGCCGCTCAACCGGTTGTTCTCGCCGATGAACTGCGCGACGAAGGAGTTCTGCGGCTGTTCGTAGAGATCCGCCGGGGTCGCCAATTGCTGGATCTCGCCGTCGCTGAACACCGCGACGCGGTCCGACATGGTCAGCGCCTCGCCCTGGTCGTGCGTGACGTAGACGACGGTGACGCCCAGGTTCTGGTGGATGTGCTTGATCTCGAGCTGCATGTGCTCGCGCAGCTGCTTGTCGAGCGCGCCCAGCGGCTCGTCCATCAGCACCAGCTTGGGATCGAAGACGAGGGCACGGGCGAGCGCCACGCGCTGCTGCTGGCCGCCGGAGAGCTGCGCCGGCCGGCGCTTGCGCATCTGCGACAGCTGCACCATGGCGAGGGCGCGGTCGATCTTGCGGTCGATCTCCGCCTTGTCCATCTTGCGCACCGAGAGCGGGAAGCCGAGATTCTCTTCCACCGTCATGTGCGGGAACAGGGCATAGTTCTGGAACACCATGCCGATGTTGCGCTTGTGCGGCGCCAGGTTGTTGATTTCCTGGCCGTCCAGCTCGATGCGGCCGTGGGTCGGCACCTCGAAACCGGCGAGCATCATCAGGGTCGTGGTCTTGCCGGATCCTGACGGGCCAAGCAGGGTCAGGAACTCGCCGCGCTGGATGGCGAGATTGAGGTTTTTCACCACCAGGGTCTCGCCGTCATAGGTCTTCTGGACGTCGATGAAATTGACGAAAGCGTTGCCGCTCGTGCTCATGCCCTGTCGCCAGCCCTTCCCTGTCTGCCGCTTGATCCGTCGATCGGCGGAGCGTTGTTCGCTCTCGCCTCGCCCGGGCGGTCAAATTCTTTTACGCTCTTATCCGCGTTGGGAGTCAACGCGAAATTACTGTCCGCCCGGTCAACGCACGTTGCGTGCCGCGCTGAGGTGAAAGGATTTCACTCTTATCGTTGAATGATGTTGTGCGCGGGCCCGAAGGGAAAACCGGTGATGTCGAGCGCACCATTCTCCGTGACCACCAGGATGTCGTGCTCGCGATAGCCGCCCGCGCCGGGCATTCCTTCGGGGATCATGATCATCGGCTCGATCGAGACCACCATGCCGGGCGACAGAACTGTCTCGATGTCCTCGCGGAACTCGAGCCCCGCTTCGCGCCCAAAATAGTGGCACAGGATGCCGAAAGAATGACCATAGCCGAAGGTGCGATGCGACAGCACGCCGCGCCGCGCGAAGATCTCGTTCAACTGCCGGGCGACATCGCAGCAGCGGACTCCCGGGCGGACCAATTCCAGTCCGGCGCGGTGCACCTCGACGTTGATCTCCCAGTAGCGCAGATGTGCGTCGGAGGCGTGATCGAGGAACAAGGTCCGCTCGAGCGCCGTGTAGTAGCCGGCGATCATGGGAAAGCAGTTCAGGCTGAGGATATCGCCCTTGCGCAGCCGGCGCGCGGTGACCGGATTGTGCGCGCCGTCGGTATTGATGCCTGACTGGAACCAGGTCCAGGTATCCATCAGCTCGCCGTCGGGGAAGCTGCGGCCGATCTCACGCACCATGGCCTGGGTCGCGTGCAGCGCCACTTCGTATTCCGCGACGCCCTCGGCGATGGCCTCGACGCAAGCAGCCCCGCCGATATCGGCGATGCGGGCGCCTTCCTTGATGTGGGCGATCTCTTCCGCCGATTTCACCATCCGCGCCTGCATGCAGGCCGGCGCGATGTCCACGAGCGCCGTGCCGGGATAGAGCGCTTCGAGCTTGGCGCGCTTCTCCAGCGTCAGGTGATCGAACTCCACGCCCAGGCGGCGGCAGGTGGGCAGCGCCTGGCGGACGGCGCGATAGAAGTTATCGCGCTGCCAGTCGGTGTAGACGATGTTGTCTCCGAAGGTGCGGCGCCACGGCTGGCCGCCATCGATGTTGGCGCTGATGCTGGTGATCCGCTCGGCCGTGGCGACAAGGCCATAGGGCCGCCCGAAGGAGCAGTACAGGAGATCGCTGTAGTAGGCGATGTTGTGGATCGAGGTGAACAGGGCCGCCTCGAGATCCTGCGCCGCCATGATCCGGCGCAGCTCGGTTTGCCGGCGTTGATATTCCGTGTCGGAGAAGGTCCGGCGGACCGGCGCCCCGTTGCGAATCTGCTTGGTGGCCGGGAGATCGCTGAGGAGCGGGGGCACAGCGGGCGTCTGGTACATGCTGGCTCCATCGGCTGCGTGGCGGACCGAAGCATAGGCCCACCCCTATAATTAATAAATTTTATTTATCCAATATATTTATTTTGATTATTTATTGAGTTTGTCGCCACGCTCGCCCGACAGTCCCATTGCTCAGCGGCCTGACCGCCATTCCGCTTGTTCGACTGGAAGTGGTTGTGGAAAATAGTCCTTGGCGGGTCGCGGTGCATCCGGCCAGCAAGTGCATAGTCCGAAAGGATTAAGCCGGATGCGCCCGAACAATTGATGCATTGGAACCTATAATACCCTTCGGGGAATCGGATGCGCCAATAAGCAAACAAAATGGGCTTTGCATGCGCCACGTCGACTTGGATCTGTTGCGGACGTTCTTGGCGGTCGTCGAGACCGGAAGCTTCGCCGCTGCCGCCGAACAGCTAGGCTGCACGCAGCCGGCTGTCAGCCTGCAAATCAAGCGCCTCGAGACGATGTTCGACCAGGAGTTGATCGAACGGGCCCGTCCGGCGCGGGCGACCGAGCCCGGGCAGACAGTGCTTGGCTACGCGCGGCGCATGCTGCGGCTCAATGACGAACTGCTGGACCGTTTCGCGCCGTCGCGGCAGGGCATCGTGCTCCGCGTGGGCATCCCCAATGATTTCTCGGTGGCGATGCTGCCGATGGCGTTGAGCCGTTTCGTCCAGGCCGAGCCCAATGTCGTGCTCGACCTGCAATCGGAGCTGAGCCACACGCTGCTCGAAGGCCTGAAGGCGGGCAAGTTCGACATGATCGTCGCCATGACGCCGGAGCGGGTCAGCGACAATGCGGTCAAGACCTGGAACGAGCGCCTGGTGTGGATCGCGCCGCCGAACCTGAAGCCCGGCGGCGACAGCGTGCTGCCGCTGGTCTGCTACCCGGAGGGCTGCGTCTACCGGGCGCGGATCCTGAAGCGCCTGGCCGAGGAAGGCCTCAACTGGCGCATCGTCATGACCAGCCCATCCTTCACCAGCGTGACCGACGCGGTGCGTTCCGGCCTCGGCGCCGCGGCCTTCGCCGAGACCACGGCGCCCGCCGATCTCCGGGTCGAGCGGCGCAAGCCCTGGCCGGACCTCGGCATGGTCAGCGTCGGCCTGTTCCGCCATCCCGACGGTTTGAACGGCGCCGGCCAGCGCCTGGCCGACCATCTGCTGGACAGCCTCGATCGCATCGAGCAGAAGCTGAGCGCGTAGGCGCCTAGACGGCGACCGGCAGGGACAACTCGCGCCAGCAGGCGCCGAGCGCGCGGACCAGATCCTCGATCATTGCATCGTCATGCTGCGGCGCCGGCGTGAAGCGCAGGCGCTCGGTACCCTTCGGCACCGTCGGATAGTTGATCGGCTGGGCGTAATGGCCGAAGCCGCGCAACAGGCGGTCGCTGATCGCCTTGCAGGCGTTCGGCTCGCCCACCAGCAGCGGCACGATATGGCTGTCATTTGCCATGACCGGTAGGCCGGCCTCTGTCAGACGCGCGCGCAGGCGTCCCGCGCGCTCCTGGTGCCGGGCGCGCAGATCGCCGGCCCCGCGCAGCACTCCCAGGCTGGCGCGGATGCCGGCGACGATGGCCGGCGGCAAGGCGGTGGTGAAGATGAAGCCCGGCGCATAGGAGCGCACGAAATCGACCAGGGCCGTCGAGCCGGCGATGTAGCCGCCGATCAGCCCGAAGGCCTTGGCGAAGGTACCCTCGATCACGTCAATGCGGTGAGCCAGGCGATCGCGCTCGGCGATGCCGGCGCCGGTGGCGCCGTACATGCCGACCGCATGCACCTCGTCGAGATAGGTGAGGGCGCCGAACTCCTGTGCTACGTCGCACAGCGCCGCGATGGGCGCGATGTCGCCGTCCATCGAATAGACCGATTCAAAGGCGACGATCTTGGGCCGGCCGGGCTCCACCTTGGCCAGCAATTCGCGCAGATGCGCCGCGTCGTTGTGGCGGAAGACGTGGTATTCCGCCCGGCTGTTGCGGATGCCGGCGATCATCGAGGCGTGATTCTGCGCATCCGAGAACACCACGGCATTGGGCAATTGGCGGGCCAGCACGCCGAGCGTCGCCTCGTTCGAGACGAAACCGGAGGTGAACAGCAGTGCGGCCTGCTTGCCGTGCCAGGCGGCCAGGTCGCGCTCCAGCAGGACATGCCCATGCGTCGTGCCGGAAATGTTGCGGGTGCCGCCGGCGCCGGCGCCATGGGCGGCGATCGCCTCCTGCATCGCCGCCAGCACGGCCGGGTGCTGGCCCATGCCGAGATAGTCGTTGGAGCACCAAATGATGACCTCGCGCGGTTCCGCATCGGGCCGCTCGTGCCAAAGGGCGCGCGGAAAACGTCCGGCGAGACGCGCCATGTCGGCGAAGACGCGGTAGCGGCCCTCGGCTTTCAGCGATCCCAGCCGCTCACGGAAGAACTGCTCGTAGTCCATGTCCACTCTGACCCGTCGCCCTGAACACATGCCCCGGCCGAAGCCTTCAGCCGATAATCCTAATATCGCGCGGGTTCAGAAAATATGAAGGCTTTCCCGCCGCCCGCCTATGCGCCCTTTCCGCGCATCAGCCCGTTGGCTTCCGCCGAGGGCAGGGCGTCCCTGGCGAAACCGAAGCTGCCTTGCTCGCGAATCTCCCGCCCGGCCCGCAAGGCCGCCGCCAGGGCCAGCCGCGCCAGGGACGAGCCCAGGCTGATCCGCTTGACCCCGGCTTCCGCCAATTGTTGCACCGAGAGGTCGATTCCGACCAATCCCATCACGACATTTACCGGTCTGGAAACGCTGCTGCACACCGTGCGGATCTGCTCCAGCGTGCGCAGCCCCGGCGCGAACAGCACCTCGGCGCCCGCCGCCTCGAAGGCCTGCAACCGCTTGATGGTGTCGTCGAGATCGGGCCTGCCGTGCAGGAAATTCTCCGCCCGCGCGGTCAGGACATATGGGACCGGCAAACGGCGCACCGCCTCGACCGCCGCCACCACGCGCTCCACGGCCAGGTTGAAATCGTAGATCGGACGCGCCGGATCGCCGCTCGCATCCTCGATCGAGCCGCCGACCAGGCCCGTGGCGGCGGCGAGGGGAATGGCCTTCGCCGCCTGCTCGGGGTCGTCGGCGAAGCATTTCTCCAGATCGGCCGCGACGGGCAGGTCCACCGCCTCGACCATCATCCGGGCATGGGCCATCGCCTCGTCGCGGGTGATGTCACCGTCCTTCTTGCCCAGCGTGAAGGCATGTCCGGCGCTGGTCGTCGCCAGCGCCTCGAAGCCGAGCGAGGCGAGCAGCCGCGCCGAGCCCGCGTCCCAGGGATTGGGAATGACGAAGGCGCCAGGGCGCGCATGCAGCGCGCGGAAGTCCTGGACTTTCTCGAGTTGGGTTCTTGGCATCGGTTGCTCCTGCTGTCCCGGGTCGACATGGTCGCCGACGAGCTTGGCACAACGTCGCCGCGAAGCCTGGCAGCAGTCTTGGCGTTTGTTGCCAAGCGCGACGCCCTCCCCCGATCCGGGGGAGGGCGTGTCAGTGCAGCTATGCCGCCGCCGGCAGGTGGCCGCTCTGCTTCAGCCAGGCCTGGGTGTCGGCGAGCGCCTTGCCGAAGCGGTCGAACAGGCTGTCGATCTCCGCCTCGGTGGAGATGAGTGGCGGGCAGATGGCGAGCGAATCCGCGACCGGGCGGATGATCAGGCCATGGTCGTGCGCCAGGCGGACCAGATTGGCGCCGACCGCCAGGGCCGGGTCGAAGCTCTCATGCGTCGCCTTGTTCTTGACCAGCTCGATGGCGCCGACCAGGCCGACGCCGCGGCACTCGCCGACCAGCGGATGATCGGCGAAGGCGCGCATCCGCTCCAGGAAGCGCGGCGCCAGCGCCCGCACGCGGTCGACGATCTTGCGCTCCTCGTAGATGTTGAGCGTCTCCAGCGCCACGGCGGCGCAGGCCGGATGGCCGGAATAGGTGATGCCGTGGCCGAACACGACGTTCTTGGCGCTGTTGTCGCGCAGCACCTCGTAGACGCGCTGGTTCATCATGATCGCGGCGATCGGCAGCACGCCGGCCGACAATTGCTTGGCCATGGTCATGATGTCCGGCTTCATGCCGAAAGTCTGCGAGCCCCAGAAGTTGCCGGTGCGGCCGAAGCCGCAGATCACCTCGTCGGCGACCAGCAGGATGTCGTATTTCTTGAGGACGGCCTGGACCTTTTCCCAATAGGTCTTGGGCGGCACGATGACGCCGCCGGCACCCATCACCGGCTCGGCGAACATGGCGGCGATGGTGTCCGGCCCCTCGGCCAGGATCAGCTTCTCCAGGCTCTCGGCGCAGCGCGTGGCGAACTGCTCCTCGGTCTCGCCAGGCTTTCCGAAGCGATAGTGGTGCGGGCAATCGGTGTGCAGCACGCCGGCGATCGGCAGATCGAAATCCTTGTGCACGACCGGCAGGCCGGTCAGCGAACCCGCCGCCACGGTCACGCCGTGATAGGCCTTCACCCGCGAGATCAGCTTTTTCTTCTGCGGCCGGCCGAGCGCGTTGTTGTAGTAGCGCACCATCTTGATGACGGTGTCGTTGGCTTCCGAGCCGGAATTGCAGAAATAGGCCTTGGACATCGGCACCGGCGCCAGGTTCACCAGCTTCTCCGCCAGCTCCGAGACGACGCCCGCCGTCTTGTTGGAGAAGGTGTGATAGAAGGACAGCGCCTTCATCTGCTTCACCGCCGCCTCGACCAGGCGCGGTTCCTCGCCGAAGCCGAGGGACGAGCACCACAGGCCCGAGAGGCCATCCATGTATTCCTTGCCGTCCTCGGTGTAGATGAAGACGCCCTTTCCGTGGGTGACGATGAAGCCGCCCTCCTGCTCGTTCTTCAGGGCGTTGGTGTAGCCGTGGAAGTGGAAGGCGGCGTCTTTCGCCGCCAGGGAATTCGGCCTCGGGCTCATGATCCATCCTCAGATGCTGGCGGAGCCGACGCCGCGAAACGCTTTCCCGGCTGGCCCCTCACGCGGATGGCGCTAATATCCTTTGGGGAGCAGGCGAAGTCAAAGCCGTCATTGTAACGGGACATCGCCTCTAAGCATTTGAAAGGGAATAGCTATCATGGGTCTGCGTATTTGCGTCGGCGGCGCCACCGGATGGACGGGCAGCGCGCTGGTGAAAGCGGTGCTGGATGAGCCCGATCTCGACCTCGCCGGCGCGGTCGCGCGCAAGGCGGCGGGGCAAGACGCCGGCCAGGCGGTGGGACGGGACCCCATCGGTCTCGCGGTGGTGGCGGAGGTCGAGGCGGCGCTGAAGGCGAGCCCGACCGATGTGTATATCGACTACACCCATCCGAGCTCGGTAAAGGCCAATGTGCTGACGGCGCTGAAGCTTGGCGTGCCGGTGATCGTCGGCACCTCGGGCCTCACCGCGTCGGACTACGCCGAGATCGCCAAGGCCGCCGACCATCAGGGCCTGGGTGTGGTGGCGAGCGGCAATTTCTCGCTGACCGCCGCCTTGCTGCAGCGCTTCGCCCTGATGGCGGCGCAGCACGTGCCGGATTTCGAGATCATCGACTATGCCAAGCACACCAAACCCGATGTGCCGAGCGGCACGGCGAACGAGCTGGCCGAGCGCCTGGGCAAGGTGGCGCCCAACAAGCCCGGTGTGCCGATCGACAAGATCATCGGCCCGAAGGAGACGCGCGGCGCCGATGTCAGCGGCGGGCGCGTCCATTCAGTACGCCTGCCGGGTTTCATCCTCTCGGCCGAGGTGATCTTCGGCATGTATGGCGAGCGTCTTTCCATCCGCCACGATGCCGGCTCCAGCGCCGATCCCTATGTCGGCGGCACATTGCTCGCCGCGCGCCGGGTCGTCACCATGAAGGGGCTGGTGCGTGGCCTCGACAATTTGCTGTTCGGGGCGTTCGAATAGCCGTGTATCGCGCGCGCGCCACCGCAAGAGCCCTTGGCCTTCGGGTGCTGGCTTTCGTGGCTACACTGATCCTCGGGCAAACAACTCGGGTTTCGGACGCCGTCGCTCAGGAGAAGTCGGACGGCGATTTTGCGGTCATGTCGCTATCCTGTACTTCAGGCAACAAGGCCATGAATTCAGCGGTCTTCCTGCACCGCTCCCTTCTGTCGGAGGGGCACGAGCTGGCTCTGGAAGTTCTCGAGACGCTGGCCGCTGTGTTGCGAGACACCAAGGAGGGCTGGTCGTGCGCCCAAGCGGCGCATACTCCCGAGGCTGGAATCCCTGTCGCGCCCGCGCCAAGGTATTTCGGGGAGCGCAGCTTCGCCGCCATTGTTCTCCTGCCAGGCTACCCCGACGTTGCCTATGGCACCGAGACCTTCAGGGCTCTGAGCGGTGAGACCGTCTACCAAAGCCGCGACGGCGACGGCCAGTCACTCTATATGCAGCTTTCGACAGGGAGTCCTGAACTCTCTAGGACATCGGATGGGCGTTGGGTCTCAAGAAGGCCAATCCCGCTGGATGTAGTGTTCGGGCCGATGATCGCGACGCGGCTTCCGCTTGCCGATTTTCTCAGCGTGCGGAATATGACCTGTAGCGATCTCATAAAGATCGCTCCAGATCCGGACTTCATTTTCGGTTCGATTCAATCCTGCAGCTGGCCGGTGTCGGAGGAATTGGAGATTCGAGACTACGTCACCGTTCTCGAGATTGGTTTGGGAGATTTGAGTTGGGGCGACTACTACGCGAAGGACGGCGCGCAACTGCATGTTGAGATAGAAGCGGCGCGAGAGATCGTGGTGCCCTCCGTTGCCGAAATCTGGGCTCGGCTCTTCGACTTTGCGCCAGCCAACTAGGTTGGCGGGTGGCGGCAAGACACTGTTCACTATATGGGCCAATTCGCCGCTGGGGCGCGGCGAATCGCGCCGGTGGAACAGGGCGGTGCAGCCGGTATTTCTTACACAACGCCGGAATTGTTGTGCCGGCGGGTAAGGATCGCCTGACATGGACGCAGTAATGCTGGCGCGGCTGCAATTCGCCGCCAACATCACTTTCCACATCCTGTTTCCGACCATTTCCATCGCCTTGGCGTGGGTATTGGTCTTCTTCAAGCAGCGCTTCGCCCGCACCGGCGACGGCAAGTGGATAGAGGCCTACCGGCTCTGGGTGAAGATCTTCGCGCTGACCTTCGCGCTGGGCGTGGTCAGCGGCATCACCATGTCGTTCCAGTTCGGCACCAACTGGCCGGGCTTCATGAACACGGTCGGCAACATCGCCGGGCCGCTGCTGGCCTACGAGGTGCTGACGGCATTCTTCCTGGAGGCGACGTTCCTCGGCATCATGCTGTTCGGCACCGGGCGGGTGAGCGAGCGCATCCACACGCTGGCCACCTGGCTGGTCGCCATCGGCACCTCGCTTTCCGCCTTCTGGATCCTGGCGCTGAATTCCTGGATGCAGACGCCGGCCGGCTTCGAGATGCGCGACGGCAAGGCCTATGCCACCAGTTGGCTGGAGGTCCTGTTCAACCCCTCGCTACCCTATCGCCTGACGCACATGCTGCTGGCCTCGGGCCTGACCGTGGCCTTCCTGGTCGCGGGCCTCTCGGCCTATCGCTGGCTGCGGAATGACCGTGGCGCGGCGGTCCTCGCGGCGCTGAAGACCGGCATCTATCTCGCCGCCATCCTGATCCCCATCCAGATTTTCGTGGGCGATCTCCATGGCCTCAACACCTTGAAGCACCAGCCGGCCAAGATCGCGGCGATGGAGGGCATCTGGCAGACCGAAAGCGGCGTGCCGCTGCTGCTCTTCGCCTGGCCGGACGAAGCGGCGCGCGCGAACCGCTTAGCCATCGGCATACCCAAGGGTGCCAGCCTGATCCTGGAGCACAACCCGGATGCCGAACTGAAGGGGCTGAACGAGTTCGACGGCGCGCATCCGCCGGTGAAGCCGCTGTTCTTCGGTTTCCGCCTGATGGTCGGGATCGGCGTGCTGATGCTGGCGGTGTCCTGGTTCGCCGCCTGGCAGCTGCGCCGCCGTGGCGCACCAAGCTTGATGACCGCGCGCGTGCTGGTCGGCATGACCTTCGCCGGCTGGCTGGCGACCGTCGCCGGTTGGTACGTGACCGAGATCGGGCGGCAGCCCTTCCTGGTCTATGGCGTGCTCAAGACAGCCGATGCGGCTTCGAGCGTGCCGGCGCCGATGATCGGCGCCACGCTGGCGATGTATCTGGCGCTCTACACGATGCTGATCGTCGCCTATGTCAGCGTGCTGTTCTACCTGGCGCGGCGGGCCGGGGGTGACGACCGCCACGGCGCGCCGGTGGCGCTGCCGGTGCCCGGCGCGGCGGAATAGGAGGCGGCGATGGAGTGGACGCTCGCTTATTGGCTGCCCCTGATCTTCGCCGGCCTGATGGGCCTCGCCATCCTGATCTACGTGGTGCTCGACGGCTTCGACCTCGGCATCGGCATCCTGATGGCGCGAACGGAGGTCGAGGAGCGCGACCGCATGATCGCCTCCATCGGCCCGTTCTGGGATGCCAACGAGACCTGGCTGGTGCTCGGCGTCGGGCTGCTGCTGGTCGCCTTCCCGGTGGCGCACGGCATCGTGCTGGGCGCCCTCTATCTGCCGACGGCGCTGCTGCTGGCCGGCCTGATCCTGCGCGGCGTCGCCTTCGATTTCCGCGCCAAGGCCCAGGACAAGCACAAGCGCCTGTGGGATCACGCCTTCTTCGCCGGCTCGCTGCTCGCCGCCCTGACCCAGGGCTACATGCTCGGCCTCTACATCCTCGGCTTCGCCGGCGGTTGGGCGGCGCATCTGTTCGCATCACTCACCGCCATCATGCTGGCCGGCGGCTATGCCTTCATCGGCGCCTGCTGGCTGATCATCAAGACCGAGGGCGACCTGCAGCGCCGCGCGGTTGGCTGGGCCAGGCGGGCCAGCTGGCTGACCGCCGCCGGCATCGTCGCGGTGTCTTTGGCGACGCCGCTGGTCAGCCCGCGCATCTTCGACAAGTGGTTCGAACTGCCCAACCTGCTGGTGCTGGCACCGGTGCCGATCGTCACCGCGGTGCTGTTCGCCTGGGTGGAGATCCTGCTGCGTCGCATGGCGGCGGCCGCGGATCAGGGGGCCGCGCGTCCCTTCGCCGGGGCGGTCGGTATCTTCGTGCTCAGCTTCGCCGGCCTTGCCTACAGCTTCTTCCCCTTCGTGGTGCCCGACCGCCTGACTCTCTGGCAGGCGGCCGCGGCGCCGGATTCGCTGTTGTTCATCCTCATCGGCGTGATCGTCGTGCTGCCGATGATCCTCGGCTATACGGCCTTCTCGTACTACGTCTTCCGCGGCAAGGCGCGCGACCTGACCTACTACTAGAAGGCCGCCGCCGGGTCAGTTGTTGGCGCCACCGCGCGGGGAGCGGTCGTGCTTGTCGCCGCTGCCGCCCTTGTTGCCCTTGCCGCTGTCGCGGTCGGCCGGGTAGGGCGGCGGATCGGACGGCGTCAGTGACGGCGTCAGAACCACGACTTCGTGCGGCACCGGTTCCTTGGTGCAGTCGCGCCGCACCTTGCGCTGGTCCGCGGAGTTTTCGGTGATGCAGGACAGGTTCGCCGGATCGTCATCGGCCTTCGCCGGATGAGCCGCGATTTCCGCCGATAGCGCGCCCAGCACGGCGAGCAGCGGCAACAGGTTGGATATACGCATAACGCCTCCTTTGGAGGCGCCTGCCGGCCGATCCGGCTTTTCCCGCCTCCTGTCGCTTAGTGGCGACAGGCCCGGGTGCGGTTCGTGACCGCGATCACAGGCGCGTTACCCGTTAAGAACGGCTAAGACCGCCTCAGCCGCAGCCTCGCCGGAGAGATGGGCACCGTGAACGTCGCCCATGTAGCGCTCATGCGTCGCCTCGCCGGCGAAGAACAAGCGTGCGTCCACGGCCCGTGCCAATGTTGCGCGGGAATCGGCCTTGCCAAGTCTGGCCGCGGCATAGCAGCCGCGGATCCAGGGATCGTGATCCCAATCGGCGAAGACGAATTTCGGCTGCACCGCTTGCCGGACATCCTCGCCGAAGATTCCCGCCAGCAGCGACACGGCGTAGTCGGCGCTGGCCTTCGCCCCCGCGGCGGCGAGTGCCTTGCCGCCCGGGCCGTTGAACATCGCCGTCACCGTATCGCGGCCGCCCTCGCGGATGACCAGCTCGACAGCCTGGTCGGCGCCGAGATCGGGCATCAGCATGACATCGGCCAGATCGCCGAAGACGTTGCGGGTGAAGCCGAGGGCGACCTTGTTGCAGCTGCCCATCGGCAGGTCGGCGATCGCGTCCAGCTTCCAGTCGGGCAGGGCCGGATCGAAGCGAATCGCCTCGGCGGCGAGCACGCCGACGGGAATAGCGAGAATGACCGCGCGCGCCTGCAGGGTGCCCTCCGGCGTTTCCACGGCGATCCCCTGCGCACCGCCCCAGCTGACGCGCTTCGCCGGCGTGCCCAGCTTCACCTCCAGCCCCTGTGCGTGGCGGGCGAGCAGGGCGCCGAATCCATCCAGCACCGGCAGGTCGTCGCCCTCCCAGACATAGCGGGCGAAGTCCTGTGTCGAGGCCTGGCTTGCCGGCACTCCCTGCTTGGCGGTGAAGGCGGCCTCGAACATCGGGTGCCATTTGCCGTGGAAGGGGAACAGGTCGGCGACCGTGCAATCGACGCGCTCGGCTCCGGCGGCGACGACCTTGTCGAAGCAATGGTCGACATAGGCGAGGCATTCGGCGTTCGCGTCGGTTGCCAATAGACGCCCGCCCTGGGCAACGCGGAAATCCTCAGGCCCATGTTTCACGTGAAACACGTAGCGATCGACCAGCGGTGCCAAGGGGTTGAGCGCCGGCGAGTGCAGCCAGTGGGCGCCGAGGTCGACCGGCACGCCGAGTGTCGCGGTGTCGGTGACGGTGCGGCCGCCGATCCACGGCTTGGCTTCGAGGAGGATATGGGTGGCGTGCGCCTCCTGCAGCTTGCGCGCGGCGGCGAGACCGGCGGCGCCGGCCCCGATGACGATGACATCCAACATGGGTCTCTCCCGTATGCGCGACGCAAGCATGGCGTCGCGCGGCTTGTGACTGGAAACGCAAACCGCCATTCTGCGTTCAGAACGGCGCCGCGCGGGAGATCAGGAAATGGACCAGTACAAGGAAGCTGCCTTTCGCCGGGTGGAGGCGCATTTTGGCGAGCTGTCGGACTGGAATCAAGTCATCTGGCATTACGGCGAGACGGCGCTGCGTGAATACAAGTCCGCCGCCTGGTATGTCGCCCGCCTGAAACGCGAGGGTTTCGAGGTCGAGGCTGGCACCGGCGGCATGCCGACCGCCTTCCGCGCGACATGGCGCAACGGCCCAAAGGATTCCGGGGGCCCGGTCATCGCCGCCTATGCCGAATACGACGCGGTGCCGGGAAATTGCCAGGCGGCGGCCACGAAGAAGATGCCGCGCCCCGGCTTGTCGCCGCATGCCGGCGGCCATACCGACCCGCATTCGGCGCTCGGCATCTCCGCCCTCGGCGGCGCGCTGGCGGCCAAGGGGGTGATGCAGGAGCACGGCATCAAGGGGACCATCGTGCTGTTCGGCGAGCCGGCGGAAAAGCTGCGCCTGTCCAAGCCGGTGCATGCGGCGAAGGGCTATTACGACAAGCTGGACGCCGCGATCAGCTTCCATCCCACCTACATGCTGCCGCTGGTCAACACCGCGCGCTGGGACACCCATTGCGGCGCCGGCTACGCCTGCATCTACACCTTCGAATGCGACGAGCCCGAAAGCTGGATGAGCGGCGATCCGGATAGTCCAATTCCGGCCAGCCACGTCGCGGCGCGGGCCCCCGGCGCCACCGACGCGCTGATGCACATGTTCTCGCTGACCAAGCAGACGCAATCCAACATGCTGCCCTTCACCCAAGGTTGGTCCTTGAGCGAGGCGATCCTCACCGCGGGGCAGGCGACTGCCGACAACCTGCCGGCGCAGATCGCCGAGATCCAGTATCTCTGGCGCACGCCGACGGTGGACATGGCGGAGCAGGTGGCGCGCGTGCTCGACAACAACGCGGCGGTCGCGGCCCAGGCGGCGCATTGCCGCTGGCGCCGGACCTGGGTCACCAAGTCGCGCCCGGGCCTGCCCAACCACGCCTTGGCCGAGGCGACCTATCGCAACATCGTCGCCGCCGGCGCGCCGCACTGGGGCGACGAGGCGATCGCTCTGGCGCAGGAGATCCAGTGCGAGCTGGGCTTGGCGCCGATGGCGCGGCCATATCTCGAAGCCTGCGAAAAGACCATCCCGCCGATGGAGGCGGAGATGCAATTGCGCCACGATCTGCCGCCGGCGCAGCTCAATTCGACCTCCGACGACTACACCGAGTTCTGCTGGCATTGCCCGACGGTGCGCTTCTACATCGCCCGGCCAATGCTGAAGAGCGCGGGAAAGCCCTATCCGGCCTGGGCGATGAATGCGCTGGGTGGCTTGCGGCCCTGCATCGATCCGATGATCGCGACGGCGGCGAAGACCATCGCCGCCACCATCCTGGACCTGATGGGCAATGGTGACCTGCTGGCGCGTGCGCAGGCGGAATGGCGCGAGCGCACCGGCGGCGGAATCGGCGGGACGAAATGGCTGGCACCGCTGCTGCCCGCGGATTTCCGCGTGCCGCTCGACTTCCGCTGGCCGGAATACGTGACCACGCCGCGCGGCGAGGAATGGTGGATCCCGGCGCGGCAAGAACAATAGGGGAGGACAAGATGGCGAACCAACACGCACCCAGTTTCGATCTCACCGGATCGGTCGTCTTCATCACCGGGCCCGCCCGCGGCCTCGGCCGCGCCAGTGCGCTGGCTTGCGCGGCGGCGGGCGCCGACCTGGTGCTGGGCTATCGCGACAAGGCGAAGGACAACGGGCTGACCGCCGAGATCGAGCGCATGGGCCGCAAGGTCCTGCCGCTGCAGCTCGACGTCCTCAAGCTGGACCAGGTCAAGGACGGCGTGCAGCGCGCGCTGGACGCGTTCGGCCGCATCGACGTGCTGCTGAACAATGTCGGCGTCGGGCCGGAGAATCCGGCCGAGAAGGTGACGGAGGAGGATTTCGATTTCACCGTCGGCGCCAATCTGAAGGGCACCTTTTTCATGGCCCAGGCGGTCGGCCGGACCATGATCGCGCGCAAGAAGGGCCGCATCATCAACATGAGCTCGCAGGCCGGCAGCGTGGTGCTGCACGGCGAGGCGATCTATTGCATGACCAAGGCGGCGATCAACCACCTGACCCGCTGCCTCGCCTCCGAATGGGCGCCCCACAACATCACGGTCAACAGTATCGCGCCGACCTTCATCAAGACCGACGGCACCGCCCCGGCGCTGTCCGACCCGGATTTCAAGCGCCGGACCTTGGCGCACATCCCGCTCGGCCGCATCGGCGACCCGCAGGACGTGGCCGGCGTGGTGGTGTTCCTGGCCTCGCCGGCGGCGTCCCTCATCACCGGCACCAACATCCTGGTCGATGGCGGCTGGTCGGTCGCGGATATGCGAAGCGCGCTCTAGGGCCTCGTCAGCGACGCCTTGGCGCCCAGGGGAGCGGCCGTACCGATTCCGGCTATTGCTGCCGCCACTATCAGTTGATAGTGTTCCCATGGGCGAGGGCAGCTGACCCAGGGGGTTCCTCATGTTGTGTCGCCTTCATGTGCGGATGATCTGCGCCTCGGCATTTGGCGCGCTGCTTCTCGGCGCATGCACGTTCCCGCCGGGGACGATCATTCGCGAGAAGCAAGTCCTCGACAATGGACAGCTGATCACGACCGATGCGCGCCAGCGCGCCATCACCTCCCAGAAGCCGGATATATCGACCAAGCCGGGCGTGGTCGTCCCCTCCAACATCACCTGCGTCGAGCCGCAGCCGAGCGTGGCCCTTGCGCTGGCCAATGGATTGGGTTTCGGGCTCAGCGTCTTCGGCAAGGGCTCCGGCGCCCTGTCGGATTCCGTGTCGGAAGGCGTCTTCCAACTCGATGAGCGGACCATCGCGATCCAGGCGCTGCTGAATGCCAGCTACCAGAATTGCCTCGACTACTCCAACGGGGCAATCACCAACACTTTCTATGCGATCCGCGCCAGCAATCTGGACAACCTGCTGGTGACGATGACGCTCGCGAGCGAGGCGGCGGGCAATCTGCGCTCCTCGCTCGGCTCCGTCGGCACGCAGGCGAGCGCCGATGCCAAGGCATCGCAGAGCTTCCTGGCCGATGCGGTCGGCGACATCCAGAAATCGGCCAAGGCACTCGGCGATGCCCGGCGCAACACTGAAACCGCCCGCGCGACGCTGGCCAGCAAGAAGGCCGCCCTGTCGGATGCCACCCAGGCGCGCAAGGACGCCGAAGCAGCGCAGCAGCAGGCCAAGACCGACGGCAAGACCGGCGCCGATCTGAAGCCGTTCGACGATGCGGTGACGGCGAAGAAGGGCGAGGAGGCAAAGGCGCAAGGCGAGGTGGAGACCGCCCAGAAGGCCTATGACGCGGCGGCCAGGGAGCAGGACGACCTCGAGAACGCGATGCTGAACAAGATCGACGCCACCGCGTCCTCCGATGCCGCGACCAAGGAAGTCCGCGGCGCCGGCGGCGTCACTGGGCGGCCGACCGACACGGCGGTCTTGACCCTGGGCGAGATGCAGCGCCGTTTCCTGGAGCGCTCGACCGCCAGCCAGAATATCACCGCCTGCCTGGTCGAACTCGGCCTTTCGACCGGCGATCCAAAGGCGGACCACCCCACCTTCGAGCGTGATCTCTGGCCGGATGCGAAGTCCTACCTCAATGGCAGGATGGGCGACGGGGCATTTACGCAGCGTGAGGCGGACGTGTTCGCTCTCTTCTCCCGCAGCGAGCGGGACTCCCAACTGGCGCAGTTCTGCAAGGCCAACCTGCCGGCGATTGTCGCCAATGCGCAATCCGATGAGCAGGCCCTTGCCCTGCAGCGCGTAGCGAACGAGCGGCTGGAGACGGCGCTGCACCTGCTGCAGACGGTGGCTCTGTTGCGCCAGCAATGCGAGGCTGTTGCGGGTGAGGATGCGACGAAAACGGCGCAGCTGCGCGCCGCCTGCCATAAGCGGCTCGAGAGCGTCGAGGCATACGTGAACGCGGAGTTTGGCTCGATGCTATCCGGGCCGGTTCCGGCGCCCACGACTATCCAATAGCTGAGATTCGGCACCGAATGGTGAAACGGCAGGATCGGGGACACAACCATGGTTTCCAAGCGCAAGAGCACGAAGAAGAAGGCACGCAAGCCGGCGGAGCCCAAGAAGACAGCCCGCAAGTCCGCGCGCGGCAAGGCGGCGCGGAAGCGACCGGCGGCGAGAAAGGCGGCGCGCAAGCCCGCCCGCAAGAAAACCGCAAGGAAAGCCGTAAAGAAGGCGGCGAAGAAGTCAGCGAAGAAAGCCACCAAGAAGACCGTCAAGAAGACCGTCAAGAAGACCGCGACCGGTAAGCACCGGCCGGTGAAGGCCTTCGTGGGGGGCGGTTTCACGCCAGGAGGATTTGTCGCGGGCGGAGGGCTCAAGAAGCCGGCGAAGCGGAAGAAAGCCGCGAAGCCGAAGGCGGCTCCCGAGCCCAAGGCCTTCACGACAGGCGGGTTTGTCAGCGGCGGCGCCACGACCGGCGGACATGCTTCCGGCGGCAGCACGATCGCCGTCGGCGAGCAGGCGAATCTCACCACAGGCGGCAACACGACTGGTGGCAACACTCCGGGCGGACATAACCCCGGGGGCCACAGCCCTGGCGCTCACAATCCCGGCAGTGCGGACATGGTCGCCGACGCAGCGGTATCTACCGGCGATCCGGCAAAGCCAGCCTAACGCTCCCGGCCGGCGGCGACTATACGCCGCGGCCAGCCCGATGAGGCTGGCCGCGCGCTATTTCGTGGCCGGTTTGCGCAGCTCCGCGCCGATGTTCCACAGGATCGCGGCCAGCACGCAGCCGCCGCCGATGAAGGTCGCCAGCGCCGGCACCTCGGCGAAGAAGATCCAGACCCAGAGCGGGGACAGCGGCACCTCGCTGGCGCTGAGCAGGGCGGCCTGGGCGGAAGGCAGGCGGCGGGCGCCCATGGTGTAGATGCCGAGGCCGGCCCCCTGGGTTACGATGCCGAACAAGGCAAGCCAGCCGATCTCTGTCCAGGTCGCGGTCATCGGATCGCAGAAGAAGAAGGCGATGGCCGCGACGATGAAACCGGACATCGCCGCGGATTCCAGCATCGGCACCTCGCGGTGGCGGCGCATGATCACGGTCATCATCGCCATGGTGCCGGTCATGTAGAGCGCCGCGGCATCGCCCAGGATGTGCCCGCCGCCGATGCCGAACGAGCCCCAGACGGTGACCGCAACGCCGGCGCCGGCGACCAGCGAGCCGACCAGGGTGCGGGTTGTCGCGCGCTCGCGGAACCAGGCCCAGGCCAGGATCGCGGTGATGAAGGGCAGGGTGGCGTAGATCACCGTGACGTTGGCGACGGTGGTGTTCTGCAGGGCGAAGATGAAGGCCATCTTGCCGGTGGCGGAAATGAACATCAGGGCGAGGCCGGCCGGGCTGAAGGCGCGGACGAGATCGAACTTGAAGCTGCCGCGCTCGATCATCGCCAGGCAGGCGATGGAGGCGCCGCCGAATACGCCGCGCCAGAACAGCACCACCCAGATGTCGATGGGCACGGTGCGGGCGAAGAATCCCGCGGTGCTCCAGGCAATCGCCGAGGTGATCACCATGACCATGCCGATGAGCGTGCTGCGCTCCGCTGCGGCGGCGGGAGACATCTGTCCGGCCGCGCCGGTCTGGTTGGTCATGGTGCCGTTCCCGCTCCCCGCCCGCTTGATCGTCATCCCGGCCATGAGCCGGGATCCATCGCCATCCACGGCGCCGGGCGGCGCAATGGCCCCCGGCTCGAGGCCGGGGTTACGAGGGAGAATCGGCGACCGACAATACCCCCGCCGCTCTTACTGCACGAACTCCACCCGGCCTTCTGGCTTGGGCGCGACCTTTCCGGCCTTGGCGACGTAGGCCATGACCTGGTCGGCCATCAGCTTGCCGTCGAGCGGGCCCAGGATCACCTTGCCGTCGGCGAACATGGTATAGCCATCGCCGCCGCGCAGCATGAAATCATTGGTGGCGATCCTGTATGTCTTCGCCGGGTCGAGCGGCCGGCCGCCGATCTCGACGGCGACGACGCGGCTGCCGGCGGCCTTCTTCAGATCGACCTTGGCCTTGAGGCCGGAGACCTGCGGGAAGCGCCCAGCCGCCTGCTCGACCTGGCCGACGCCGTTCTCCAGCGCCGCCAGGATGGTGACGCCTTTCGCCTCGATCAGCACGGTCTTGTTGCCGAAGGGCAGTTCGGAGAGCACGTCGCGTCGCGCCAGCGTGGTGCCGGCCGCATATTCCTTGTTGCCGCGGATTCCGCCGCCGTTGGTGATGGCGACGTCCGCGCCGGTCGCCGCGCGCATGGCATCGGTGATCAGGTTGCCGATGGCGGCCTCCTCGCCGCGCACGGTCGCCTTGCGGCTGTCCAGCGGGGTTTCGGTGGTGCCAAGGGCGACGTCGAGCTCTTTCGACAGCACCTCTTCATATTGCTTGGTCTTGGCCTCGGTCGCGGCGTCGGGCGCGACCGTCGCGGTGTCGATGACGCGGAACTCGGGCCACCACTTGACGCTGCGGTTGCCATCCTTGTCCTCGACATCGATGGCGAGATCCACCGCGGTCACGTATTCCGCCTCCTCTTTCGATTCGACCAGCACCGACTTGCCGTCGAATAGAAGCGCCAGGTCGTGGTCATCCCCTGACAGGATCACGTCGAAGGCGTGGCTCTCGAACATGGCGCGGTCCTGGGCGCGGTTGGCATGGGCGACGGCCACCACCAGATCGGCGCCGGCTTGGCGCAGCTTGGCAGCTTCGGCGATGCCGGTCTCCACAGTTGGCAAAAACTTGAGGTCGCCGGGCGAGGACTTGACCGGCGAATCGTCGGCGGTGAGGCCGACCAGGCCGATCTTGGCGCCGCCGAACTCATAGATCTTCGTCGCGGCGAAGCCGGGCAGCAGCTTGTCGTCGGGGCCGAGCAGATTGGCGGCGAAGACCGGGAACTTGGCCTCGCCCATGCGCGCCTGGAACACGTCGCGGCCGAAATCGTATTCGTGGTTGCCGGGCACGAAGACATCCGGCGGCATGGTGTTCAGGAGATCGATGACGTGCTTGCCCTGGTCGAAGCTCGACATCAGCGAAGGCGAGATGGTGTCGCCGGCATGGGCGTAGATGAGGTTGCCGCCCTTGGCGCGCTCGGCCGCGACCACTCCGGCCAGGCGCGCGAAGCCGCCGCGCGGACCGGCGCCGTCCAGCTTGTAGATGTCATTGGTCAGCAGCAGCGTGACCTTGACCTCTTCGGCCAGGGCGGGCGCCGTGCAGAGCAACGCGGCGGCGAGGGACAGGGCGAAACGGCAATAAATCGACCGCGACATGGCACATCCTCCCATCACTGATGAAAGGATGAGTCTTACCCCCGTCGCGCGGCGGGCCGCAATGCCGGTTCGGTTACGCCAGCGCCTGGTCGAGGGCGGCGATCAGCCGGTCCACGTCGCGATCGTCGTTGTAGTGGGCGAGGCCGATGCGGACCACGCCATCCTCCGCGGTGAGGCCGAGGGCCTTGATCAGCCGCGCGGCCCAGAAGTCGCTGTGGCCGATGGCGATCTGGCTGGCATTGAGCTTGGCGACGATCTCCGCCGAGCTCTTCCCGGGCATATGGAACGCGATGACCGGCGCGAGGCGACCATCGCTGGACGGCTGCCGGCCAACGATACGGATGCCGGGCTTGCCCTTGAGGAACAGCTCGACCTTCGCGGCCAGCCGCACCTCATGCGCCATGATCAGCTGGTAGACCCGCTGCAGCCGGGCGTGGAAGGAATTGGCCGGCTCCAGCTTGTGGTGGGCGTGCAGCGCGTCGAAATAATCGGCGATGCCGACGCAGCCGGCGGCGAATTCGTGGTTCGGCCCGCCGGGAAGGAACTTGTAGGCGATGTTGTCGTCGGGGATGAAATGGTGGTTGAGGCCGTGCGCCTTCTTCAACAGGTCACGCTTGCCATAGAGCACCGATTGGTGCGGGCCGCAGACCTTGTAGAGGCTGAAGACGTAGAAATCGCAATCGAGCGCCTTCACGTCGACGGGGAAATGCGGCGCGAAGGCGGTGCCATCGATGAAGGCGAGCGCGCCGACGCCATGGATCTTCTTCACCAGCGCTGGCACGTCATGCACGATCGACGCGACGTTGGAGCAATGGGTGAAGGCGACCAGCTTCGTGCGCGGTGACAGCAGCGCGTCCAAGGCGTCGTATTGCAGCGCGCCGGTCGATCGATCGACCGGCCATTCGCGGATGACGATGCCGAATTCCTCGAGCCGGCGCCAGGCGCCGACATTGGCCTCGTGGTCCTGCTCCGTCACGATAATCTCGTCGCCGGCCTTGAACAGCGGCCGCAGCGCCTGGCTCATCAGGTAGACGTGCATGGTGGTGGAGGGGCCGAGGACGATTTCGTCATGGTCGGCGTTGATGAACTCCGCCATCAGATGCTTGCCGCGGGTGATGCGCTCGGTCGCGAGCCTGGAGGAGGGGAAGTTCCAGTGCGGCTGCACCTGGGTCTGGCTCATATATTCGTGGGTGCGGTCGATCACCTGGCGCGGCACATAGGTGCCGCCGGCATTCTCGACGAACACCCAGCCATCGGCGAGCGGCGGGAACTGGTCCCGCACAAAGGCGGTATCGAGCGTGGTCATGTCTGGTATCCCGTGTCGCGTGAGGCTGGCGTCTAGGCGGATTCCTTGGCGCCGATTTCCTTCCCACCGTGGGCCAGCGACCAGGCCTCGGGATTCTCGAGGAAGGAACGAACTTCCCTGGCGTCGGCCGCATCCAGGGTGCCGAGATCGCCGGCGACCTGCAGCACGTCGCGCCAGGTGGTCAGGCCGATCAGGCTGACGCCCTGCGCCTTCAGATCCTCCACCGCCTGCGGAAAAATGCCGTAGTGGAAGACGACCAAAGCGTGGCTGATCCGGCCGCCGGCGGTGCGGATGGCGTTGACGAAATTGAGGATGCTGCCGCCGGCGGTGGCGAGGTCCTCCACCAGCAGCGTGCGCGCCCCTTCCGGCAGCACGCCCTCGATCTGGGCGTTGCGGCCGAAGCCCTTCGGCTTTTTGCGGATATAGGACATCGGCAGGCCGAGCCGGTCGGCGATCCAGGCCGCATAGGCGATGCCGGCGGTCTCCCCGCCCGCCACCACATCCAGGCTTTCGGTGCCGATCTCGCGGTAGATCGCCTCGACCGCCTGGCCGATGATCTGGGCGCGGGCGCGCGGGAAGCCGATCACCCGGCGGCAATCGACATAAACCGGGCTGGCGCGGCCGGAGGTCAGGGTGAAGGGCTCCCTGGGGCGCATCAGCACGGCGCCGATCTCCAGCAGGATACGCGCCACGATCGGACCCGATGGCGCACCAGCGGCGGCGGTCGGGCGCGGCGTGAGGATCGGTCCGGACTGGCTCATGGGCAACCTCTTTCGGACGGTCGGGAAGGACCGGGAATGACCGGGCGGCAGCCCGGATGCGACGGTCATAGAGCCTTTCCGGGCACAGGAAAAGCCGGAGAGGAAAAGCCCGCTGGGAAAAGCCGGTGGGAAAGCCGGTGAGGAAAAGACAGTGGGGAAAGCGGGCGGCGGAAAGCCGGTAGGGGAAGGCCGGGCCCGGCGGACCCATTGTGGCATGCCGAAGACAGAGCCCTCGGCGACCTTGCTTCCGGGCCGCAGGCAGGGTCGAATTCGCCGAATCGGCCAGTTCGCGCGTCGGATTGGCAGTCGGGATGGGGGAGTGCCAATGGCTGAGATCGAGGTCGCGCGACAGGGCGCCATCGCCAGGGTCACGCTGAACCGTCCGGACAAGCGCAATGCCATGACCCTCGGCATGTGGCGCGCCCTGGCCGAGGCCTTCGGCGCGCTTGAATTCGACGCCGATGTCCGCTGCATCATCGTCGCCGGCGCGGGTGGCAATTTCGCGGCCGGGGCGGACCTCGCGGAGTTCGCCACCTTGCGCGCCACGACGGATCAGGCCGAGGCCTATGGCCGGACGATGCTGGATGCGCTCAACGCCATCCGCTGCTGCCGTCACCCGACCATCGCCGCGATCCAGGGCCTGTGCGTCGGCGGAGGCCTGGAAATCGCGCTCATGTGCGATCTGCGGCTGGTCACGCCGGAGAGCCGGTTCGGCATTCCGATCCAGAAAGTCGGCATTGCGATGCCTTATCCCGAACTCGCCATTCTGACAGGGGTCCTGGGCGCCGCCGTCATGCTGGAGATGCTCCTGGAGGCGCAGCTGCACGATGCCGCCTGGGCCGAGCGGCGGGGACTGGCAACCCGCGTGGTGGCGGATCTGGAGGCGGAGTTGCAGGCGGCGACCGGGCGAATCATCGCCGGCTCGCCCATGTCACACAGACATCACAAGCGCCTGGTACACCGCGCCGCGCGGGCGAATCTGACAGCCGACGAGGAAACCGTCAGGTTGTCTTATGCCGCGGTGGAAACGGCGGATTATCGCGAGGGAATTCAAGCGTTTTTGCAAAGACGTGCGGCAAATTTCACCGGCAATTGAAAGATCTGGATTGGACGAGGGCGGAAGCCGGGGTTACAGTATTTGCGGGTGGATGGCGTTGCGCCATCGTAAAGGGACGGTGAAGGCCAATGGACGAACTGCGAAAAGGCCTGCGCATGCCATACGGTGATTTCTGGGTCGCCTATCTGGATGCGCATCGCAATCCCGCCACGCGGGCCATGCACTATCTGGCGACCGTCACCGGGATGGCCGGCACAGCTGTCGCGATCTGGTTCGAGGTTCTCTGGCTGATGGCGGGCGGCATCGGCATCGCCGTGGTGATGGCGGTGACCTCGCATTGGTGGATTGAGCGCAACCGGCCGCTGATCCGGGTGAACCCGTTCTATGGCGCGGTCTCCGACCTCAGAATGTGCTGGCTGGCGCTGACCGGCCGGCTGCGCGGCGAATATGCCCGCCTCGGGCTGGGTCTGCCGGCGCCGAAGCCGGCCCTCGGTGGCGGCGTTCCCGCCAGCGATCCCACCGCGCCCTTCACCAGGGCCGCCTGAGCCGCGCGCGTCGCTGCCCGGCGTGGGCGACGTCGCTGGTCTTCCCCGGCGCGAGGAGCGCCGCGGCACCAAAGTTTGAAATCAGGATTTTGGCGTGAGGAAGCGGAAGGTGGCATCGCCGCGCGCGACCGGCTGACCGCCTTCGATCCGCACCTCCGCCGTTGCATAGCCTATGGTGCGGCCGCCGCCGATGTGCCGACCGGTGGCGATCAGCACGTCGCCGAGTTTCGCCTGCCCCAGGAACTGCATCGACAGCGAGACGGTCACGGCCGGCAGGATCTGGTCCGGCCCCTTGGCCAGGGCGACCGCGATGCCAGTCGCCGTGTCGATCAGGGTCGCGAGGACGCCGCCATGCGGGACCTCGAGCCGGTTGAGGTGCTTCGGCTCGACCAGGAGTTCAAGCTCGGCAAAGCCGATGGCGCGGCTGCGCAGCTTGTAGCCGATCAGCTCGGCATAGCCGCTGTGCGGCGGCTGGCCGTCCTCATTGATCAAGCGGTTATTCTGGCTGCGGTCGTTCATGGCCTCGGCGCTTTTCCGGAGATGCTGCGGCATGATCGGTGCGCGGCCTTGCCAGCTCAAGGGAAATCCTCAAGACTGCCCCCGCGGCCAGGGATGAGCCGTCTTGAAGGGCGGTCGCGCCGGCACGGAGCGCCAGATGCGCCTTGAATCGCAGCGTTGGGGACGGCCGAGCGGATGATCGATCTCTACACCTGGGGCACGCCCAATGGGCACAAGGTCCATATCATGCTCGAAGAGCTGGGCCTGCCCTATCGCATCCACAAGGTGAATATCGGCGCCAAGGAGCAGTTCCGGCCCGACTACGTGAAGATCAATCCCAACAGCAAGATTCCGGCGATGGTGGACCAGGACGGGCCGGACGGCGCGCCGATCACGGTCTTCGAATCCGGAGCCATCCTGTTCTACCTGGCGGAAAAGACCGGCAAGCTGCTGCCGGTCGAAGGCGAGGGACGGGCCCGCGTGCTGGAATGGCTGATGTTCCAGATGGGCAATGTCGGCCCGATGTTCGGCCAGTGCTATCACTTCAAGAGCTCGGCGCCCGAGCGCATCCCCTATGCCATCGACCGCTATGCGCGCGAGGTCGGCCGGCTCTACGCGGTGATGGACAAGCGGCTTGGCGAGAGCCCCTATCTCGGCGGCGCCGAGTTCAGCATCGCCGACATCGCCTGCTGGCCCTGGACCAAGAACCCGCCGGCCTATGACCAGACGCCGGAGGATTATCCGAACGTGCAGCGCTGGATCGGCGCGGTCGCGGCGCGACCGACGGTGAAGCGCGCGCTCCGCGTGCTCGACAAGGCGTGAGGGCGCGGCGATGATCGAGCTTTACACTTGGCCCACGCCGAACGGACACAAGGTGCATATCGCACTGGAGGAGATGGGCCTGCCCTACACGGTGCACGCCGTCGATATCGGCGCCGGCGACCAGTTCAAGCCCGAGTTCCTGAAGATCAGCCCGAACAACCGGATTCCCGCCATCGTCGATCCCGCGGGTCCTGCGGGCAAGGCGATAGCGCTGTTCGAATCCGGCGCGATCCTGATCTACCTGGCGGAGAAGACCGGCAAGCTGCTGGCGCCGAAGGGCCCAGCGCGCTACGCGGCGATCCAGTGGCTGATGTTCCAGATGGGCGGCGTCGGCCCGATGCTGGGCCAGTCGCATCATTTCCGCGTCTTCGCGCCCGAAAAATACCAATATGCGATCGACCGCTATACCAACGAGGCGAAGCGGATCTATGGCGTGCTGGACCGCCGGCTGGGCGAGGCGCCATATCTCGCCGGCGCCGAATACGGCATCGCCGACATCGCGACCTTTCCCTGGTTGCGCTATTCGGAGAGCCAGGGCGTCGCCATAGGCGACTATCCCAACGTGCAGCGCTGGATGACCGCAATCGCGGCCAGGCCGGCGGTGGAACGCGGCCTGAAGGTGCTGTCCGAGCACGCACGCAAGGAGCCGATCACCGACGCGCAACGCGAAGTGCTGTTCGGCAGCAGGCAATACGAGCGGCGCTGAGCTTCCGCCGCGGAACCCAAAAAAAGATCGGCCGATGCAGGCTCCATGCATCGGCCGGTGAGTAGCCTCGACAGGCAGTCGAGCTCGTCAGCGCCAGCGTGCCAGCAACCCGTCGACGATCTCCTCGATCTCGCAAGGTTCGATGCCGGCATCGCGCAGCAGCCGTTCGTCCACCCGGCGCAGGGTCACCAGGATTTCGTGGCGGCGCCGGCGCAGCCAGATGCCGCGCAGCAGGGCCGCGATGGTCGGCACGATGCCGGCGAATTCGCCCTTTCGTTCACCCAGTCGTTGACCCTGGCGTTCACCCTGGCGGCGGCTGGAAACATGGTGGCCCCGTAGCACATTTGGCAGCGTGGAACCGGCGGCGGTCAGATTGCTCATGCTTAGACCTACTTGTAGAAGGGATAAGGCATCCCCGCTCTCGATCCCATATTTGGCCGCCAAAAACGGCGATTCAAACGAATCCTCCTTGACGGATTGATGAGCAGAATTTGAAGATGGATGGATGACGAGACCGGTCAACCTGGCGGCCCTGCGCGGCTTCGAGGCGGCCGCGCGCCATCTCAGCTTCACCCGCGCGGCGGCGGAGCTGAACGTGACGCCGGCCGCCATCAGCCACGCGATCCGCGAACTCGAGCTGGACCTCAAGGTGAAGCTGTTCGAGCGCTCGAGCCGCGTGGTGCGGCTGACCGCCGCGGGCGAGACGCTGGCGCGGGCGGCCGCCGAGGGCCTCGGCACCATCGCGCGCGCGGTGCAGCGGCTGCGCTCGGTCGAAGGCCGGCCGAAACTGGTGGTGACGACCTCGCCGTCGCTGGCGGCGAAATGGCTGGTGCCGCGGCTCGACCGTTTTCTCGAACGTCATCCGGAGGTCGACGTGCGCATCGACGTGGCGCCGCGGCTGCTGGATTTCGCCGAGGATGCCGTCGACATCGGCATCCGCTTCGGTGTCGGCGACTATCCCGGACTGATCGCCGAGCGGCTGTTCGAGGAAAGCGTCTTTCCGGTGTGCTGCCCGCAACTGCTGAAGAGCAAGCGGCCGCTGCGCCAGCCGCGCGACCTGCGGCATCACACGCTCATTCACATCGAATGGGACGCGCAATGGGCGACCTGGCCCAACTGGGCGATGTGGCTGCGTGCGGCGGGCGCGCCGGAGGTGGATGCGACGCGCGGCCTGCATTTCGGCCAGACGTCGCTGGCGCTGCAGGCGGCGCTGGACGGGCAGGGCATCGCGCTGGGCGATTCAACGCTGGTCGCCGACGACCTGGCGGCCGGCCGCCTGGTGCGGCCCTTCCCCATGGCGCTGAAGGGCCCGGCGCAATTCGCCTATCACCTGGTGCATGCGCCGCAGCGCGCGGAGGAGCCGCTGATCAAGGCGTTCCGGCGCTGGATCCTCGACGAGGTATCGAGCACGAGCCTGGCGGAGAAGACGCCGGTCAGTCGCGGCGCGGGTCCGGAGCTGGAGCCGGGCTTGCCGCGCGGGCGCCGCGCCGGCCGGGAGGCCTGATCACGGCTGGCTCTGGCGGAACGTGGCCAGCTCGTGGCGCAGCCAGTCGCCGGCCGGTTCGGGCGCCGCGCCGCAGCGGACCAGATAGGGTTGCCCGCTCATCAGGCTCCGGCTCGCGGCGAGGTCGATGAAATCCTCGGCCGTGGCGATCTCATCCCGGAAATGCGCGTATTTGTCCTTGATGTGGGCCACGGCTTCGGCAGCCGTGTATTCCGTGTCGTTGCGGATGAAGGCGCAGGGCGAGGCGGCGACGAAATCGAGCAGATGGTCGATCTCCACCGCGGGGGTGGCGGCCCGGCCATTGCCGGCGCAGAACAGCAGCAACAGCAGCGGGGCGAGAAATCTGGGCCTTGGCACGCGCATCGGTCTTTCGTCTCCCATGGTCGCACGCCGGCCGGATCGTCTGGTCGCAGACGGCGGAAAGAGGCACCCGGCGCGGGCGCCGAGGTTTGACATTTGCACCCCTCGCCCTTAAGGAGATGGCGCGCATACGCCGTGGCGCAAGTCGCTCACGGCGGAGGGGTGGCCGAGCGGCTGAAGGCGGCGGTTTGCTAAACCGTTATAGGGACCTAAATCCCTATCGGGGGTTCGAATCCCCCTCCCTCCGACCTAAATCCCTATCGGGGGTTCGAATCCCCCTCCCTCCGCCAGATTTTCCAACGAAAGACGCCGGCGACGGTTTCCGTCGCGGCCCTGGGCCTAGTTGCCGACGGCGGCCAGGGAATTGTCGAGCTTCAGCACCAGGCAATCGGTGCGCTTGGCTTTGAGGTTGCGGCAGGCGGTCTGGGCGTCGGCCTTGGTGAGACCGGCCACGCGGGCGCGATAGACCTTGCCGCCGTTGTTCATCTTCTGGCTGTCGATGACGATGCGCGCGTCGGCCAGCAGGGCCGGCTCGGCCTTGGCGGCAATCTGGGCGGCGTTCTGGGCCGCGTTGTATTTCGAATAGGCGCCGACCTGGATGCCGTAATCGCCGTCCGCCTTCCAGACCATCGTGGTGGACTGCGCATCCGGCTTCGTCGCGGCCGCGATCTTGATATCGCCGCCGGTGCCGGGCTTCAGCATCGGGATCAGCCGCGGGGCGCTGGAGGTCAGCGTCGCGGCATAGGGCTTCAACTGGAACTCGGCGTCGATGATGCCTGCCTTGGGCGCATCGGGCGCCTGCAGGGCCTTGGCGACGACCCGGTCCATCGCCTGGTTGTCGGTGGCGGCCAGGACCGGCTCCGGCGTGTGCGCGCCGGCCGGCGCCTTGGTGCTGTTCGGGGCCTTCGCCGCCAGCATCAGGCCGGTGCCCCTGGCGGTCTTGAAACCGGCGTCCAGCAGGTCGGCGACCTTGCGGTCGCGCGCCGACGGGCTGGCGCCGCCGAGCACCACAACCACCAGGCGCCGATTGTCACGCTTGGCCGAGCTCGCCAGATTGAAACCCGACGCGCGGATATAGCCGGTCTTGATGCCGTCGTAGCCCTTGTAGCTCTTCAGCAGACGGTTGTGGCCGTTATAGGTGACGCCGCGATACTTGAACCGGGTCTGGCTGAAATAGTCATAGTACTGCGGGAAGTCGCGGATCAGCGCGATGCTGAGCGTCGCCAGATCGCGCGCCGTCGTCTTCTGCTTCGGATCGGGCAGGCCGTTGGCATTGCGGAACGTGGTCTGGGTCATGCCCAGCGCCGCGGCCTTGGCCGTCATCAGCCTGGCGAAGCCGGCTTCCGTCCCGCCCAGATGCTCGCCGATCGCCGTCGCCGCGTCATTGGCGGAGCGCACGACGAGCGCGAGAATGGCGGTCTCGACCGAGATCTGGTCGCCGCCATCGACGTTCAGGTTGGTGGCCGGCTGGCCGGCCGCGTAGTTGGAGAACTGGATCGTATCGGTGAGCTTCACCCGGCCGTCGGCCAGCGCCTCGAACAGCAGGTAGAGCGTCATCATCTTGGTGAGCGAGGCGGGATAGGTCTGGGCGTCCGCGTTCGAGGCGCTGACGATCTCGCCGGTGGCGGCGTCGACCACGATGCTGGACTGGACCGGCCGGGCCTCGGCGGCGTGGGGCAGGGCGGCCAGCGACAGGACCAGGGCGGCCAGGACCGTGGCGATCCGGGCAGCCCAGGCACCCCATTGCTTCTGCTTGACCACCCACCGGGACGCCATCAAGTGTTCCCCTAGCCGACGCGGCGCGCCGTAATTAGTTAACGGATGATACGAATCCGCATGAATCTTGTCTACAACAACATGTTAGACTGCAGC
>JBGAGP010000128.1:0-14009 GCA_044226685.1 Dongiaceae bacterium | reverse complement strand
GCGATGGGTCAGCGGGAAACCGGCATAGGCGGCGCAGCCCGTGGCGGCGGTGATGCCCGGCACCACGTCGACACGGATGCCGGCGGCCACCAGCGCGTCCAGCTCCTCGCCGCCGCGGCCGAACACGAAGGGATCGCCGCCCTTCAGCCGCACCACATGGCGACCGGCCTTGGCCTCGGCGATCAGCAGCGCGTTGATCTCTGCCTGCGGCAGGGTGTGGTCGCCCTTGCTCTTGCCGACATAGATCCGCCGCGCGTCGCGCCGCGCGTAGTCCAGCACCGCGGGATCGACCAGCTTGTCGTAGACGATGACGTCCGCCTCGCGCAGGGCGCGGGCCGCGCGCAGGGTGAGCAGCTCGGGATCGCCGGGGCCGGCGCCGACCAGGGAGACAAGCCCGGCATCGGCCTTCGGCTCGCCCTTGTTCACAGCGCGGATCAGGTCGCGCGCGGCGCGGCGCTCGTCGCCCGCCAGCACCGCCTGGCCGATCGGGCCGGCGAAAACCTGGTTCCAGAAGCGGCGCCGCGCGCCGTTCTCCGCGATGCGCGCCTGGATGGCTGTGCGGAAGCGCCGGGCGAAGCGCGCCAGGCGGCCGAGCGCCGGCGGCAGCACGCTTTCGATCGCCGCGCGCACGCGCTGCGCCAGCACCGGGGACGCGCCATCGGTGGAAATCGCCACCACGATCTCGTCGCGGTCGACGATGGCCGGCATGGTGAAATCGCTGAGGTCGGGCCGGTCGACGATGTTGACCAGCTTGCCCGCCGCGCGCGCCGCCGTGGATAGCGCGCGGTCTGCCTCATCCGTGCCTTCCGCGCCGACGACCAGGTCGGCCTGGCGCAGGTCGGCGTCGGTGACGGCACCGCGCTCGCAGGCGATGGAGAGTTCCCCGCTCGCTTGCAGCAATTCCGCGCCCGGCGCCGAGGCGAATAAACGCACTCGCGCGCCCGCCGCCGCCAGCAGGCGCAGCTTCGCCGCGGCCGCGGCGCCGGAGCCGGCGAGCAATACCGGCCGGCCCTGGAGCTTGAGGAACAGTGGAAAGCTGCGCATCGATTCCACACCCGAACTAGCGGAAAAGCCGACTGGAATGGCCTTTCCCGAGTAGGTAGGTCAGCGATTCACACAAGTCAATCTTATTCCACAGTTTTATTTGGTAGAAGCCGACGCAAACTGCGAAGGTGTTTCCGCCTATCAAGCGCGCCGGGAAGAATTAAAATCGTATTTTCAATTGTTTATATGGTTAATTTCGCGCTCACTGCGAAGCAGTATATTTCACATAATAAATTCGTTGAATATATCTGGCCCCACCGGTAGACCGCTGCTGGCCCCCCTCGCGGTGGCGGACCGCCTTCCTTATACTGTGGGTCGAACAAGCGAGCCCGCAAAGATGAGCACAGCCGCCCTGCACAGCCACGATCACCAGCATTGCATCGACGACGCCCTGCAGCGGGCCGACCACGTCTGCGCCGAGCGTGGCGCCAAGATGACGCCCCTGCGCCGCCGGGTGCTGGAACTGGTGTGGAACAGCCATGCGCCGATCGGCGCCTACGCGATCATGGATCTGCTGCGCGCCGAGGACGACCGCGCCGCCGCCCCGCCCACCGTCTATCGCGCGCTCGAGTTCCTGCTCGACCAGGGCCTGGTCCACAAGATCGAGAGCCTGAACGCCTTCGTCGGCTGCGACCGGCCGGAGGAGCGCCACGTCTCCCAGTTCCTGATCTGCGACCGGTGCAAGGCGGCGGTCGAATTGAACGACCCCGCCATCCTGCGCGCCGTGGAGGCCAGCGCCGGACGCGCCGGATTTACCGTCGCGCGCGTCACGCTCGAGGTCCAGGGCCTGTGCGAGACCTGCGCCAAAGGCAAGGCGTCCTGACGCCCAATCCCCATCAGGGGCGCGCATGACCATCGAGATTGCCGATTTCGTTTACGCCTGGAACGCCGCAGGCTTTGGGCAACCGGGCCTGCCGCCCTGGGACGTCACGGCACAGTCCGCCGCCCTGGTCGCCGCGGCGCTGTCGCAGCTCGATGGCGACTATCGCATCACCGGCGAGCAGGCGATCCACGCGACAGCGACCGTCGAGCCGGGCACCACCCTGAAGGGACCGCTGATCCTCGGTCCGCGCGCGCTGGTCGCCGCTGGCGCCTATCTGCGCGGCGGCGTCTTCCTTGGCGCGGATTGCGTCGTCGGGCCGGCCTGCGAGGTAAAGTCGAGCTTCCTGTTCGACGGCGCCAAGATCGCGCATCTGAGCTTCGTCGGCGATTCCATCCTCGGCGCCCGGGTGAATGTCGAGGCCGGCGCCATCATCGCCAACTACCGCAACGAGCTGGACGACAAGCGGATCCGCATCCGGCACAAGGGCGGTGTCATCGACACCGGCCGCGAGAAGTTCGGCGCCCTGGTCGGCGACGACGCGCGCATCGGCGCCAACGCGGTGATCGCGCCGGGCGCGCTCATCGAACGCGGGTCTCGCGTGCCGCGCCTCGGCCTGGTCGACCAGCACCCCGAATTCAGTGGCTAAGCCATAAGCTGCCCGCCATTCACCTCGATCACCTGGCCGGTCACGTAGCCCGACATCGCCTCGGAGGCGAGGTAGAGCGCGGTGCCGGCGCAATCCTCCACCGTGCCGAGGCGGCCGAGCGGAATGCCCTTCCGCGTGGCTTCCAGCTTGTCCGGCGTCGAATGGCGCTGGTGGAAGGCGGTGTCGATGGTGCCGGGCGACAGCGCGTTGACGCGGATCTTGTCCGGCGCCAGTTCGCGCGCCAGCGAGCGCGAGAAGGTCGAGACAAAGGCCTTGGCGGAGCTGTAGACGCTGGAGCCCGGCGAGCCGCCGGTGCGCGCGGAGATCGAGCTCACATTGACGATCGAGCCGCCGCCAGAATCACGCATCGCCGCGGCGCCGGCCTGGCAGCAATGGACCAGGGAACGGACATTGAGGTCCATCACCCGGTCGTAGAAGGCATCGTCGAGCTCGGCCAGGACCTTGCGCGCGACCAGGCCGCCAGCATTGTTGACCAGCACGTCGAGGCGCCCGAAATGGCGGACGCTCTCCGCCACCAGCGCCTCCGCGGCGCCCGGCTGGGTGATGTCCCGTTGCAGCAGCAGCGCCTCGCCTCCGCCGGCCCGGATCGCGGCGGCGACCTCCTTGGCCTCCGCCTCGCCGTTCAAGTAGTGCACCGCCACTTTCATCCGCGCGCCGCCGAAGGCGCGCGAGATGGCGCCGCCGATACCTGTCGCCCCGCCCGTCACCAGGGCCACGCGCCCGGCCAGATCGTCCAGCATTCCCCACCTCCGTGTTCCGCGACACCGCGGAACACGGTGCTAGCATTTATGGCAGGAAATCAGAAGGCGCGGATGTCGTAGCCCGCCTCCGCCCTGCCCGGCCCCGGCCCGCGCGGCAGCAGCTTGCGATACAGATGCCAGGTCGCGTGGCACAGCACCGGCATCGACACCACCAGGCCGACGAACAGCGGCACGGCACCCAGCAGCAGGCCGATGACGACCACGAATCCCCAGGCGGCCATCGGCGCCGGATTGGCGGCGACGGCGCGGGCCGAGGTCCAGATCGCGGTGCCGAGCCCGACATCGCGGTCCAGCAGCAGCGGGAACGACACCACGCCGATCACCAGCGCCAGGGCGGCGAACAAAAACCCGATTCCGCAGCCGAGGCCGATCAGCCACCAGCCGGCCGGGGTCTGCAGCACCTCGCGGACGAAAAAGCCGATGGTCTCGGTCGGCTGCGGCCCGTGCAGCGCCCGGTAGATGCCATAGGCGGTCCCCAGCCACAGGACGTAGAGCGCCACCAGCATCAGGCCCAGCATCACGATGGCGCCGAAATTGCGCGACCGCACGATGCCGAGCGCGTTGGCCCAGGCATGGTCCTCCTCGTGCCGGCGCAGCGCGCTGATCTCGCGCCGCCGGCTCATCTCGTAGAGCACGACGCCGACGAACGGCCCCATGATCGCGGTGCCGGAAATGACCGGGAACAGCAGCGGCGCCAGCTGCGCGTCGAACGCGGCCGCGGCGATCACCAGGCTGACCAGGGGATAGATCAGGACCAGGAAGACCACATCCGTCCGATAGGCGGTGAAGTCGCGGTAGCCCCGGGCCAGCACGTCCTTGAGGTCGGCGACGGTGATGCGCTGGATGCGGAGCGGCGCGGTGAACATATGCGTCGAGGTGCGGTGCATCGCCTGCCCGGCCCGCTCGACGCCGTGCGCCAGGTCGGAGACCTCGTCCATCATGTATTCGATGGGATTGCGGATGGTTTGCGGCATGACTCTTCCTCCGAACGAGAGTTCGCGAGGTCACCAGCACGGATCGGCCGCTTCTTCGATGGGCTGTCGCAGGGCCCTGCCCCGCCGGCATCGCCCCAAAGGCCTGGCCCAAGTCGGACAACGGTCACGACCCACGCCGCGACCTGTCAGATGGGCGGAGTATACGCCGGTGAGGGACTGGCGTCTGCCCCGAACTTGAGAGGCTCGGAACGCGCCACATCTCCACTCGTCACCCCGGCCTTGAGCCGGGGTCCATGCTGCCGCTGCTCGTGCGGTGGGATGATGGATCCCGGCTCAAGGCCGGGATGACGAACGAGACGGAATGGCGGATTGTGCCGCGCTATTGCCGCAGTGCCTGGCTGACGAAACGCTCGAAATGCGTCAGGTCCGGCGTCCTGGCGCCGACGATCTTGCCCTCGTCGTCCCAGCGGCGGAGCTTGATGCCGTCGGCGGCGAAGCGCTCGGACTCGTATTTGCGGGTCTCCTCCGGCGACATCAGGCCGCCTTGCAGCTTCAGGCTCTGGATCGAAGCCGGCGACAACAACTCGTAGTAGCCCTTCTCCACCGTCGCCAGATAGCGCTTCGCGGCGACATGGAGGCGCACCGGCTCGGTGACGTCGGGGCCGAAATGCTGCGAGAGCCAGGCGGAGCCCAGGCTCTCATGCTCGGTGTCGACGCCCTGGTCGGCGATGTCCTGCGGCAGGTCGTGCAGCAAGTGGCCGATATCGTGCAGCAGCGTCGCGGTGATGAGGGCCGGCGAGGCGCCGTCCCGCTCGGCGCAGGCGCCGCATTGCAGGGCATGCTCAAGCTGCGAGACGCCCTCGCCGTATGTGTCGGCACCGCGCTTGGCGAAGGCGGCGCGGATGTCGTCGAGCGCGCTCATGCGGCGGCTCCCCCAAAAGTTCCGGCGAGTTTCCGGCGCAGCACGCGCATGCGGCTCTCCATCCCGTCCTTGTCCACGTAGCAGCCTTGCAGGCGACGTCGACCTTGGTTCGGATCAAAGGCCGTGCGGCCGTGCAGGGCGCGCTCGTTCTGCATCACCACCAGGTCGCCCGGGCCCAGGCGGAAGATCACCTCGCGCTCCGGCCGCTTCAGGGTCGCGGCGAAGGCGCGGTAGGCCTCGTACCAGGGCTCGACCAGTTCCTCCGCCACGTCGATGCCGGCGAAGGAGCGGTTGTTGAAATGCACCGCCGTGACCCGGCCGGCGTCGTCGACCGAGATCAGCGGCACGCGGGTGCTCAAATCGGCGTCCTTGTCGGCGAAGCGGAAGCTGGCCGGCACCTTGACCAGCATGGCGAAATGCTGCGGCGCCTCTTCGCGCAGCTGCTCGGCGGCGGCGAAGCCGTCGACCAGCAGGGTGTCGCCGCCCGGCGCCTCGGATTCCAGGCAATGCAGGAGCTGCACACCCGGTGTCGGGTCACGGTATGGATTGTCGCTGTGGACGCCGAGGCCGAGCGCGGTGTTGGCGAGGTTGGCCGGGTCCGGCACCGAGATGACGTCGAACAGCTTGCCGTAATTGGTGGTGCGGACGAAGCCCAGATGATCGCCGACCTGGGCCACCTGGCCCGGTTCCACCGGCACGTTGCGCAGCAGGCCGAAGCCCAGGCTGTGATAGGCCTCGAGCCAACGCAACTCCGCCGCCGGATCGCGCGCGATGGTCGGCCAGTCGCCTTCGGGTAGGTGATTGCCGATCTCCCTGCCCCACAGACGCGTATGGCGCGCGCGGGCGGCGCGCGCCGCCTCGGACAGATCGTGATCGGCGAGCCAGGCGGCGTCGAAGGCGGAGACGTGGCTGTCCCGCCACTCGAGGCGCAGGGCGCCGTCGATCAGGCTCACGGCGGAAATTTCCGGCCGCTCCGGCAGGTCGCCGATCTCGAACAGGCGCTGGCCGCTCGGATGCCGGCACGTGGCGCAGCGGCACTGGTCGCGCAGCCAGATTGCCGGCCAGGCGCTGCGGCCGCCATCGGCCCAGGTGACGGCGAGGGAATTGCCTTGAGACGAGAACCGGTCGATGCGGCGCATGCGGCCTAACCCCAGGGCAGCGAGAAGGTCTTGACGTTGGTGAAGGCCTTCATCGCCTCGATGACGCCTTCCTTGTAGCCGAGGCCGCTGTCCTTGATGCCGCCGAAGGGCGACATCTCGATGCGATAGCCCGGCACCTCGCGCACGTTCACCGTGCCGACCACCAGCTCCTTGATGAAACGCTGGATGTAGTCATAGCGGTTGGTGCAGATGCCGGACGACAGGCCGTAGACGGTCGAATTGGAAATCCGGATGGCGTCGTCGATGTTCTTGCAGCGGATGATGGGCGAGACCGGGCCGAAGGTCTCCCACTTCACCAGCTTGCAGTCATAGGGGACGTGGTCAACCACGGTCGGGTGATAGAGCGCGCCTTCGCGCTGGTTGCCGTGCAGCAGCTTGGCCCCCGCACGGATCGCGTCGTTGGTCATGTCCTCGCAATAGCGCGCGGCCTCCTCGTCGATCACCGTGCCCATGTCGGTGTCCGGGTCCATCGGGTCGCCGGCCTTCACCTTCCTGGTCTTCTCGACCAGCAACTCGGCGAAACGGTCGGCCACCGCCTCATGCACGATCATGCGCTTGACCGCGGTGCAGCGCTGGCCGCTGTTCTTGTAGGAGCCGGCGGCGGCGAGGGTCGACGCCTCCTCCAGGTCGGCATCCTCCATGACGATCAGCGGGTCGTTGCCGCCGAGTTCGAGCACCGCGCGGCGATAGCCCATGTGCTCGGCGATATACTTGCCGACCTTCACGCCGCCGGTGAAAGTGATGAGGTCGACATCCGGATGGGTCAGCATGGTGTCGGCGATCTCGCGCGGATCGCCGGTCACCACCTGGAACATCTCCTTGGGCAGGCCGGCCTCGTAGAGGATGTCGGCCAGGAGAAGCGCGGTCAGCGGAGTCTTCTCCGACGGCTTCAGCACCATGCGGTTGTTGGTGGCGACCGATGGCGCCACCTTGTGCGCCACCTGGTTCAGCGGGTGGTTGAAGGGCGTGATCGCGGTGATGACACCCTGCAGCGGATCGCGCTGGGTGAAGATCTTGCGCTTTTTGCCGTGCGGGGTGATGTCGCAGGAGAAGATCTCGCCGTCGTCCTTGATCACCGCCGTCGAGGACAGGAAGAACACATCGTACGCCCGTCCCACCTCGTAGAGCGTGTCCTTCAGGCACAGTCCGGACTCCGCCGTGATCAGCTCGGCGATTTCCTGCTTGCGCGCGACCAGGAGATCAGCGGTCCTGCGCAGGATCTCGGAGCGCGCGGCGCGCGACAGCTCGGGTCGGAAGGCCTTGGCGGCGCCATAAGCCCTGGCGATGTCCTCGGCGCTCGCCTTCGGCACGCTGCCGCAGATCTCGTTGGTGTAGGGGTTGTAGACGTCGATCTGGCGGTCACTGGTGCCCGGACCGCTGGCGACGCGCATATGCTCCTTGCGAGCGACGATACCCATGTCTTGTTCCTCAGACGGCCTTATCCAGCGTGGCGCTGGACAGAGCGTAGTTGAGCGCCAGGTCGAAGGCGCTGAAATTGCGCAGGCGGTAGCCGTTGGGCAGCGCCTTCAGCTTGCGGTTGACGATCACCGGCACCTTCTGCTCGGTCATGCCGCCATGCGAGCGCAGCGGCACGGTGAGGCCCGAGAGGTCGTGCTTCTTGGCCGCGCTGCCGATCGCGGTATTGCGCGCGGAGACGACGATCACGTCGCCCAGGCGATCCTCCGGCAGCTCGAAGCGTTTGCAGCCCGTGGCGCGGTCGACGGCCAGCTCGATGCCCGGGATCCTGGCGATGCGAGCGATGATGTCCCCCTGGTTCACGTCATCCGGCAGATAGACGGTCGCGAAGGAGCCGAGCGCGCCGTGATGCACCACATAGGGATCGGTGATCGGCAGGATCACCCGCGCCTTGCCGGCGCCGATCCACTCGTCGAGCACATCCTGCAGATAGACCACGTTGGGCGTGCCGTCGGCCTTGTGCTTGTCGTTCATGCCGTGATCGGCGGTCAGCACAATCGTGGCGCCCATCGCATCCAGCTGCGCCAGGTAGCCGTCCATCATCTTGTAGAAGGAATTGGCGTCCGGCGCGCCAGGGGCGGCCTTGTGCTGCACATAGTCCGTGGTCGAGAGATACATGATGTCCGGCCGACGGTCCTTCAGCAGCTTCACCCCCGCCGCAAAGACGAACTCGCTGAGATCGGCGCTGTAGACCGAGGGCAGCGGCCGGCCGACATAGGCCAGCGCGTTGTCGATGCCGTGCTCGGCGATTGTCGTCCCGTCCGCCTTCTCTGCCGAGAAGCAGATGCCGGTCATGCCCTTGCCCAGCAGCTTGCGCAATTTGTCCTTGGCGGTGACGACGGCGAGCTTGGCGCCGGCCTTCGAGAAGGCCGCCAGGATGGTCTCGGCGCGCAGGAACTTCGGATCGTTCATCATCACCTCCTGCCCGCTCTCGCGGTCATAGAGGTAATTGCCGCAGATGCCGTGCACGGAGGGCGGCGCGCCGGTGACGATGGAGAGGTTGTTGGGGTTGGTGAAGCTCGGCACCACGCAATCGCCGATCAGGTCGGCACCGGACTTCACGATGCGCGACAGCCAGGGCATGACGCCCGCCTTCATCGCCTCGGTCAGGTAATCCGGCTCGCAGCCGTCGACGCAGATGACGACGACGGGCTCGGTCGGCCAGGCATAGGTCTTGCCGTTGACGGCGATGGACTTGCTCATCTCCTACTCCGCACTCGCTGCCTGCCGGCGGGGCGAGCCGGACGTCACGCCCAGCTCCGCCATCGCCGCCTTCACCGCGGCCAGCGCGCCTTTCATGTGGGTCTCGTTCAGCCGGCCGATGCAGCCGATGCGGAAGGAATCCGCCACCGTCAGCTTGCCCGGATAGATCACGTAGCCGCGATCCTTCAGCTTGTCGTAGAAGCTCTGGAAGTTGAAGCGCGGATCGGCCGGCATGTGGAAGGTGATGATGATCGGCGCCTGGATCTGGTCCGGCAGCAGGGTCTCGAAGCCCATGCCCCTCATGCCATCCACCAGAATCTTACAGTTACTGCGATAGCGCGCCCCGCGCCCGGCGACGCCGCCCTCTTCCGCGTGCTCGGTCATCGCCTGGTCGAAGGCGACGATGCAATGGATCGGCGGGGTGAAGCGGTACTGGCTGGTCTTTTCCAGCGCCTGCCACTGGTCGTAGAGGTCGAGCGCCAGGGAGGGAGAGTTGCCTTCGCAGGCCTTCAGCGCGTCGATGCGCGCCAGCACGAAACCGAGGCCCGGCACGCCTTCGATGCATTTGTTGGAGGACGCGGCGACGGCGTCAAAAGTGATGTCCTTGCTGCTGACCGGGATGGCGCCGAAGGCGCTCATGGAATCGATCAGCAGCTTGCGGCCGGCGGCGGCGACGACCTTGCTCACCTCGGCGATCGGGTTCAGCACGCCGGAGGTGGTCTCGCAATGGATCACCGCGACATGGGTGATGGCCTTGTCCTCGGCCAGGGCCTTGGCGACCTTGGCCGGCTCGACGGCCTGGTCCTCCGGCCACTCCAGCGCGACGCAGGCGCGCTTGTGGTAGCCGGCGATCTTCTGGATGCGCTTGCCATAGGCGCCGTTGATGAGGACCAGCAGCTTGCCCGCGGGCGGCACGAAGGCGCCGATCATGGCCTCGACCGCGAAGGTGCCGGATCCCTGCATCGGCACGCAGGTGAAGGCGCCCTGCCCGTCGATCATCTCGACCAGGCGCGACCGCATCCGGGTGTTGATGGCGATGAAATTCTGGTCGCGGGAGCCCCAGTCGTGGAGCATCGATTCCTTCACGCTCATCGAGGTGGTGAGCGGGCCGGGGGTCAAAAGCCAAGGGTCCTGGGATTTTGGGCGATCTTGAGACATTTAGCTGCCTGTGCTGCCGGATCTGGGGCGGCCGCCGGGCGGGTCCCGAGGGCCGATTGCGGCAGGATGCGCCCGCCGCTACTATAAGGCAAATCGCAGTTAGTTATACGCCACATAGATGACGTCTATAAGTCACAGCCAGCTTCGGGCCTTTCACGCGGTGGCCACCGAGGGCAGCTTCACCAAGGCCGCCCAGCTGCTCAACGTGACCCAGCCGACCCTGTCCGGCCAGGTCCGGGCGCTGGAGGAACGATTCGGCGTGCGCCTGTTCGACCGCCGGCGACGGCGGATCGAGGTGACCGATATCGGCCGCAACCTGCTCGACATCACCTTCCGCATGTTCTCGCTCGAGCTGGAGGCGGTGCAGGTGCTGGGCGCCGCACACGCCCTGAAGCGCGGGCACCTGCGCATCGGCGCCGATGCGCCCTATCACTCGGTGCCATTTCTCTCCGCCTTCCACCGCCGCTATCCCGACCTGCGCCTCAGCATGACCATGGGCAACACCAAGTCGCTGCTGGACGATCTGCTCGACCAGCGCTGCGACGTCGCCATCGCCGCCAACGTGGTGACCGATTCCCGCATCTACGCCATTCCGTTCCGCCAGGATCATTTCATCGCCTTCGTCGACCGCGCCCATCCCTGGGCCCGCCGGCGCGGGGTGAAGCTGGCGGAACTCGCCAGCCAGCGCCTGCTGCTGCGCGAGCCGAGTTCCAACACGCGGCAGACCTTCGATGCCGCCATGATGAAGGCCGGCGTCAGCGTCGGCGAGATCCTGGAGATCGGCAGCCGCGAGGCGATCAAGGAAGCGGTGGCGGCAGGCCTCGGCGTCGGCATCATCGCGGAATCCGAGCTGGGCGACGATCTGCGGCTGAAGGCGCTGCCCTTCGAAGGCAAGCCGATCACCTCGACCGAGTACGTCGCCTGCCTGCAGGAACGCAAGGCTTCGCCGCTGGTCAAGGCCTTCCTCGACGTGGTACGCGAGACAGCGGAGACGAAGGTGGCACGATGAGACGTTTGATCCTGTCTGCGATGCTGTCGCTTGCTGCGGGGAGCGCGTTCGCGCAGGACTCCATCTGGCAGCGCGGTCGTGACGGCCGCTTCGAGGCGGCCATCGCCGAGATCGCCGCCGGCTCGACGCTCGGCTTCTGGTGCTCCGCCTACCAGTTGCCGAACACCGCCATCATCGGCCTGCGCAACATCCTGCTGGCCGTGCAGCTCAGCGACGGCGACTATTACGACCTGCGCTTCGTCATCGACGGCCAGCGCTACGACCTGCGCGGCATCGTCAAGGAGGGCGAGATCATGGTCTCGCCCGCCGACGCCAACATGGAACTGCGGGTGCGGGAATTGCTCGACGCGCTGCGGGCGGGGAAGCAGGCCCAGATCGCCGTGCCGGGCAAGGGCTGGCGGTCGCCGCTGCCCCTGGAGGGGGCGGCGGAGGCCCTCGATGGCGTCTTCGACACCTGCCTTTAGCCGAACCGCGCCGGGACTAAGTGGGAATGCGACATCCGCCCCACAACCCGCCGGCTTGGCCTTGACTCGAAACATATCTGTCACAATCCTGAAACGATCGATATGCTCTATCGGCGCTTCCCGCTGATTCTCGAGACTCCGGCGGGCGAGCGGATATTTGAGGGGGTCAGCTTGGAAACCGGCACGCCTGCGCGCGATGTCGGCTTATTGAGTGAGCAGCAACAGGTCCGCCGACGGCGCGACCGAAAAGCCAGCCCCACCCCTTGGGTCTCGTTCCAGCACTTGAACCCTACGCAATGCTGGAACTCTGGCGGTTCGTAGTAAACAGGAGATTGAAAATGACTAGCGCATGGAAACTGGCATCGTCTTCGATGGTGCTGGCTTTCGCCCTCACCCTGGCCGGCTGCGGCGAGGAAAAGAAGGAAGAGCAGGCGGCCGACAGCTCCGCCGCCCCGGCGGCCACCACCGAACAGCCCGCTGCCGCTCCGGCGGCCGCGCCGGCCGCGGATCCGATGCAGGCGCTGATCGACGCCGCGAAGGCGGAAGGCCAGCTGACCACCATCGCCCTGCCGCATGACTGGTGCGGCTATGGCGCGATGATCGAAGGCTTCAAGGCCAAGTACGGCCTGACCGTGAACGAGCTCAATCCCGACGCCGGTTCCGGCGACGAGATCGAGGCGATCAAGGCGAACAAGGGCAATACCGGCCCGCAGGCGCCGGACGTGATCGACGTGGGCCTCTCCTTCGGTCCCTCCTCCAAGGCCGATGGCCTGATCCAGCCGTACAAGGTCGCCACCTGGGACAGCATCCCGGACAGCGCCAAGGACGCGGAAGGCTACTGGTATGGCGACTACTACGGCGTGCTCGCCTTCGAGGTGAACGCCGACGTGGTGAAGTCGGCGCCGCAGGATTGGGCCGATCTGCTGAAGCCCGAATACGCCAACGCGGTGGCGCTGGCGGGCGATCCGCGTGCCTCCAACCAGGCGATCCAGGGCGTCTACGCGGCCGGCCTCTCCGCCGCCGGCGGCGACGCCAGCAAGGCCGCCGATGCGGGCCTGAAGTTCTTCGCCGACCTGAACAAGGCCGGCAACTTCGTGCCGGTGATCGGCAAGTCCGCCTCGCTGGCGCAGGGCGCCACGCCGATCATCATCCGCTGGGACTACAACGCGCTGGCCGATCGCGACACGCTCAACGGCAACCCCAAGGTTGACGTCGTGGTGCCGAAGACCGGCGTCGTCGCCGGCGTCTACATCCAGGCGATCAGCGCCTTCGCTCCGCACCCGAACGCGGCGAAGCTGTGGATGGAGTATCTCTATTCCGACGAAGGCCAGCTCGCCTGGCTGAAGGGCTATTGCCATCCGATCCGGTTCAACGACCTGGCGAAGAACGGCAAGATCCCGCAGGAGATGCTGGACAAGCTGCCTCCGGCGGCTGCCTACGAAGCGGCGGTGTTCCCGACGCTGGACGAACAGGCCGCTGGCAAGGAAGTGATCACCAAGCAGTGGGATTCGGTGGTCGGCGCCAACGTTCAGTAACAATAACCGTGTAGAAGTCCTCCCCGCCGGAGCTCGCTGAGCCCCGGCGGGGAGCGTTTCCAGCCAGCACCAGACGCCGGTTCGACAAGAAAGTTCAATGGCACAAGACGCCCAGACCGCGCCAAAGCCGGCCTCGACGCTCCAGCTCAGCCAGAAGACGTGGGCCTGGGTTGGCGTCTCGCCCTTCTTCCTCTTCGCCCTGCTGTTCCTGATCCTGCCCACGCTCTACCTGGTGGTCGGCGCCTTCCAGGACGCGGACGGGAATTTCACCCTGGTCAACGTGCTGAACCTGTTCCGCGACGGGCAGATCAAGAACGCCTACTGGATCAGCATCAAGATCAGCCTCGCCTCCGGCATCGCCGGCGCCGTCATCGGCTTCGCGCTGGCCTATGCCGCGGTGCTGGGCGGGTTGCCGAAATGGATCCGGCCGACGCTGATGACCTTTTCCGGCGTGGCCTCGAACTTCGCCGGCCTGCCGCTGGCCTTCGCCTTCATCGCCACGCTCGGGCGCGTCGGCCTGGTGACGATCCTGCTGCGCGATCTGCTCGGCTTCAACCTGTATGCCACCGGTTTCAACCTGCTGAGTTTCGTCGGCTTGACGCTGACCTATCTCTATTTCCAGATCCCGCTGATGGTGCTGATCATCACCCCGGCGCTGGATGGCTTGAAGCGCGAATGGCGCGAGGCCTCGGCCATCCTCGGCGCCAGCCACTTCGAATACTGGCGCTACGTGGCGCTGCCGATCCTGTGGCCCAGCATCCTCGGCACCACGCTGCTGCTGTTCGCCAATTCCTTCGGCGCCATCGCCACCGCCTATGCGCTGACCGGATCGTCGATGAACATCGTCACCAT
>JBGAGP010000127.1:0-14068 GCA_044226685.1 Dongiaceae bacterium | reverse complement strand
TCGATGATGTCGCGCAGCAGGATCTCGCCCGCCTTCAGGCGGTCGCGCCAGTCGATGATGTAGCGGTGGGTGATCGGGCTTTCGCCGATGCCGCCGATCATCATGTCGCGGCCGGCCTCGATGCGCTTGGCGATGGCGATTTCGCCCTCGCGCGACAGCAGCTCGACCGAGCCCATCTCGCGCAGGTACATGCGCACGGGGTCGTCGGTGCGGCCGACCTCCTCGTCGTCGAGGTTGCCGACGGTCCGGGTCTCTTCCTCCGGCGCATCCTCGGTCTCTTCCTGTTCCTCGTCGTTGTCGACGACGTTGATGCCCATTTCGTTGAGCGCCGACATCGTGTCTTCGATCTGGTCGGCGGACATCTGCTCCTGCGGCAGCACCGCGTTGAGCTCGGTCAGGGTAACGAAGCCCTTCTCCTTGCCCTTGGCCAGCATCTTGCGGACGGCATTGTTCATGCCGTCCATCAACGGGCCTTCCGCGGTTTCCTCGCGGGGCTTGTTCGCATCCTGCTTCGGCTGCGGTTTCACTGCCATCTTCACACCTGCTTTATGTCGCCAAGTCCGGCCGGACCACCCTGCCCTCGGGGCCGAGGCCGGAACATCCCTCTACTCTATGTCTAGTCGCTGCCGCCGGGGCCGCGGTCCAGGTCGCGGCGCTGGCTCTCGCTGTCCAGCGCCATCTGGCGCGCCGCTTCGAAACGGGTCAGGGCCGAATTCTGTGCCGGCGAGTTGCCGGGTTCCGCCATCGCGGTTTCCAGGGCCTGGGCCATCGCGGTCACCTCGGGTTTCACGCTCAGCCGCTCCCTCAAAAGCCCCAACACATGCAAAACACCCTCCTCGGCGGAAAGCATGTCCGCCGCTGGAAGGGTGAACTTGTTGTGGCCGGTGCGCGCCGCCAGAGCCTCCAAGGTTCCGGCAAAACCCACGTCATTCAAGTGGTTCCGGAACCCGGCGGCGTCAAGGTGCGGCTCCCGGGCAGCGAGGTCTATAATTGCCCCCTTGAGCGTGTCAAGGTCGCCGGCCGGGAAGGCCACGTCACCCAAGCTCTCACAATGCCGTCCAATCAACTCCGGATGGTTAACGAGGGTTGCGAGAATCAGCTCGTAGGGTATGCGCTGGATATTGGCGGTCCCCCGCCGGGCCGCCTCGCCGCCCACCGGCTGGAGCGGTTTGCGACCCGGAAAACCCCCGAATTGGGCCGGATTACCCCCCATTTGGGACCGGGACGGCTGCGGCGCCGGCCGGAACAGCTCATCCAGGCGGCGATGGATCTCCTGCCGGTAGGCCTCGGCCACCGATTTGTCGGCGATCCGACCCACGGCGGCGGCCAGATCCTTGCGGAAACCGGCCCGGCGCTCGGGCGTGTCCAGCGGCCGGTCGGCGAGGACCTGGGTCCAGAGCACATCGACCAGCGGTTCGTTGCGGTCCAGCTCGGCCCGGAAGCCGGCCGCCCCCTTGGCCCGCACCAGGGAATCCGGGTCCTCGCCTCGCGGCATCCAGGCGAAGCGGAGGGACAGGCCCGGCTTCAGCAGCGGGATGGCCCGGTCGGCGGCCCGTGCGGCGGCGCGCTGGCCGGCATTGTCGCCGTCGAAACAGAGGATCGGCTCCTGCGCCAGGCGCCAGAGCAGCTCGATCTGCTCCTCGGTCAGCGCGGTGCCGAGCGGCGCCACGGCATTGGAAATACCGGCCTGGGCCAGGGCGATCACGTCCATGTAGCCTTCGACGACGATGATCTCGTTCTTCTCGCGCGCCGTCTTCTGCGCGTGGGAGAGGCCGTAGAGCACCCGGCCCTTGTGGAAGAGCGGCGTCTCCGGCGAGTTGAGATACTTCGGCTCGCCCTGGTCGAGGATGCGGCCGCCGAAGGCGATGGCCTGGCCCTTGCGGTCGAGGATCGGGAACATCACCCGGCCGCGGAAGCGGTCGTAGCTGTGCTCTTTCTCCTCGGGCTTGATGAGCAGGCCGGCCTCGATGGCGATGGCCTCGGGAATGCCGGCCTTTTCCAGCGCTGCCTTCAGTGCGTGGCGGCTGTCGGGCGCAAAGCCCAGGCGGAAGCGCCGCAGCGTGTCGTCGGTCAGGCCGCGACGCTTGAAATACTCGAGGCCCGCGCGGCCGGCGCTGGCGCGCAAGTGCTGCTCGAAGAACTTGGCGGCGAATTCGACGGCCCCGCCCAAAGTCGCCTGGCGTTCCGCCCGCTCGCGGTCCTGCGGGGTTTCGCGCGGCACTTCCATGCCGGCCTCGCCCGCCAGCCTCTCGACCGCCTGCGGGAATTCGAGCCCCTCCGAGCGCATGACGAAGCCGATCACGTCGCCATGGGCGCCGCAGCCGAAGCAATGGAAGAAGCCCTTGTCCTCGCTGACGGTGAAGGACGGGGACTTCTCGTTGTGGAACGGGCACAGGCCGGTCGCCTCGCCGCGGCCCTTGCGGGTCAGCCGGACGCGCCGGCCGATCACGTCGGTGCGCAGATCCTCAAGAAATCTTGGCGGGAAGGCCATGCCCCTGACCGCTCCTCGCGCCCAATTGAATTGCCCGTTCGAAGACCTGGGCGCCCTAGCCCAGCTTCTGCTTCACCTGCTGCCCGACCTTGCCGAAATCCATGCGGCCGGAATAGCGCTCCTTCAACGCCGCCATGACCCGGCCCATGTCCTTGATCGTGGTGGCGCCCAGTTCCGCGATGACCGCCTGGATCGCCTGCGCCGTCTCGGTCTCCGACATCTTCTGCGGCAGGAAGCGCTCGATCATCTCGATCTCGCCCTGCTCCTGCGCCGCCAGTTCCGGGCGGTTGCCCTGCTTGTAGAGCTCGATGCTCTCCTGGCGCTGGCGCACCATCTTCTGCAGCATGTCGATGATCTCGGCCTCGTCGACGCCATCGGTGACACCGCGCGGGCGCGCGGCGATGTCGCGGTCCTTCAACGCCGCCAGGATCAGGCGCAGGGTCGAGGTGGCGCGCTGGTCGCGCGACTTCATCGCCGCCTTCAGTTCGTCGTTGAGGCGTTGCCGCAGCATTGTGACTCCAGAAATGGATGGCCCGACCTGGGACCGGCGAAAGATGCGGAGATTACAGGATTCGGTCAGGCGAGGCAATTTCCGACAGCCTCTGCTGCGAAGCGGCTAAATGATTGAAACATCTGCTGTTTTGGCGCAAAAAAAAGCATGACATTTGCTTGACGGCAGGGGATTCGCGGCTTAGAAACCGGCGACTTGCGCCGCTCGCCGAAACGGTCGCCGGCCGGGATCAGACCCGGGCGGCCGATTGGCTCGCCCGAAAGGCGAAGGTCCGGCATCCCATTTCACCGACTTTCGAGGTTTTCGGCCCATGAGCGCCCCTCACGCGACCGACCCGACGCACGCGCCAACTGCCCTGCTGGTCCTGGGCGACGGCACGGTGTTGAAGGGCCGCGGTCTGGGGGCGCCGGGCAAGGCGGTGGGTGAGGTCTGCTTCAACACCTCGATGACCGGCTACCAGGAGATCATGACCGATCCGTCCTATGCCGGGCAGATCATCAACTTCACCTTCCCGCATATCGGCAATACCGGCGCCAATGAGGAAGACGTCGAGACGGTGACTCCGGCGGCGCGCGGCTGCGTGCTGGCGACCGACATCACCGAGCCGTCGAGCTGGCGGGCGCATCAGGGCTTCGACGCCTGGCTGAAGCGCTACAAGCTGCCGGCCATCGCCGGCGTGGACACGCGGCGCCTGACCCGGCGCATCCGCGACGGCGGCGCTCCCAACGGCGTCATCGTCCATGCGCCGGACGGCAAGTTCGACATTCCCGCGCTGATCGCCGAGGCGAAGGCCTGGCCGGGCCTCGAAGGCATGGACCTCGCCAAGGACGTCTCCTGCCGCCAGACCTATCACTGGGACGAGAGCCTGTGGGCGCTGGGCCGCGGCTACGGCAAGCAGACCAGCCCGCAATTCAAGGTCGTCGCCATCGATTACGGCGCCAAGCACAACATCCTGCGCTGCCTCGCCGATGCCGGCTGCGACGTGACGGTGGTGCCGGCCAATGCGACGACGGAAGACGTGCTGCGCCACAATCCCGACGGCGTGTTCCTGGCCAACGGTCCGGGCGATCCGGCGGCGACGGGCAATACGCCGTGCCGGTGATCAAGGATCTGATCGCGCGCGACCTGCCGGTCTTCGGGATTTGTTTGGGGCACCAGATGCTGGCGCTCGCCCTGGGCGGCAAGACCGAGAAGATGGAGCGCGGCCACCGCGGCGCCAATCATCCGGTCAAGGATTTGACCACCGGCAAGGTCGAGATCACCAGCCAGAACCACGGCTTCTGCGTGGTGCGCGAAAGCCTGCCCAAGGGGCGTGAAGGTGACGCATGAAAGCCTGTTCGACGGCTGCGTCGAGGGCCTGGAGCTCGAAGGCAAGCCGGTCTTCTCCGTGCAGTACCACCCGGAGGCGTCGCCAGGCCCGATGGACAGCCACTACCTCTTCCACCGCTTCGTCGAGAAGATGAAGGAGCGGAAGGGGTGAGGCGGGACAATCATCGCGAGACGCCACACCCCAACCCCCTCCCTCGAGGGGAGAGGGGTCGCATTCGGTATCGGCAACAGCGTTCCTCTCCACCGGAACGAGGGAGAGGGTTAGGGAGAGGGCAGCGCAGGCTGGGGATTCGGCTCGTGACGACTGCACGCACACGTCGTTGAGAGTTCGACGGGCGCGCGTGTTGCGTCGCGCGATGCTGTGGTTCCTGCTGCGTGACCGTCGCCTGAACGGCGCAAATTTTCGTCGCCAGAAATGCCCGATCGGAAACTACATCGTCGACTTCGTTGCCTTGAGGCGAAGCTGATCGTCGAAGTCGATGGCGGGCAGCACAATGAGAATGAGCGTGACGTTGCGGCGCGCACCGCGGTTCTCGCGGAGGTCGGCTATCGTGTTCTGCGGGTCTGGAACAACGATCTTGCCGCGTCTGAGGACGCGTCCTGATCACAATCTTGAATGAGCTGAATCCGCAAAATGCCCAAGCGCACTGACCTCAAATCGATCCTGATCATCGGCGCCGGGCCCATCGTCATCGGGCAGGCTTGCGAGTTCGACTACTCCGGGGCGCAGGCGTGCAAGGCGCTGCGGCAGGAGGGCTACCGGGTCATCCTGGTGAACTCCAATCCCGCCACCATCATGACCGACCCGGACCTGGCGGACGCGACTTATATCGAGCCGATCACGCCGGATGTGGTCGCGCGCATCATCGCCAAGGAGAAGCCGGATGCGGTGCTGCCCACCATGGGCGGGCAGACGGCGCTCAACACGGCGATGGCGCTGCACCGCTCGGGCAAGCTGAAGGAGCTGGGCGTCGAGCTGATCGGCGCCAATGCCAAGGCCATCGACATGGCCGAGGACCGGCAATTGTTCCGCGAGGCGATGGACCGCATCGGGCTGGAGAGCCCGCGCGGGCGCCTGGTCTCGACCCTCGACGAGGCGCTGGACACGCTGGTCCAGGTCGGCCTGCCGGCGGTGATCCGGCCGAGCTTCACCTTGGGCGGCACCGGCGGCGGCATCGCCCAGACACGCGAGGATTTCATCCGGATTGTCGAGGGCGGCCTCAAAGCCTCGCCGGTCGGCGAAGTGCTGGTCGAGGAATCGGTCGTCGGGTGGAAGGAATTCGAGATGGAGGTGGTCCGCGACCGCGCGGACAATTGCATCATCATCTGCTCGATCGAGAACATCGACCCGATGGGCGTGCATACCGGCGATTCCATCACCGTCGCGCCCGCGCTGACGCTGACCGACAAGGAATACCAGCTGATGCGCAACGCCTCGATCGCGGTGCTGCGCGAGATCGGCGTCGATACCGGCGGCAGCAACGTGCAGTTCGCGGTGCATCCGGAGACCGGGCGCCTGATCGTCATCGAGATGAATCCGCGCGTGTCGCGCTCCTCCGCCCTCGCCTCCAAGGCCACCGGCTTCCCGATCGCCAAGGTCGCCGCCAAGCTCGCGGTGGGCTACACCCTGGACGAGCTCGCCAACGACATCACCAAGGTGACGCCGGCCTCCTTCGAGCCGACCATCGACTACGTCGTCACCAAGATGCCGCGCTTCACCTTCGAGAAGTTCCCCGGCGCCGAACAGCTGCTCTCCACCTCGATGAAGTCGGTGGGCGAGGCGATGGCGATCGGCCGCAACTTCCAGGAATCGGTGCAGAAGGCGCTGCGCTCGATGGAGACCGGGCTCACCGGCTTCGACGAGGTCGAGTTGCCCGACGGCAAGGCCGAGATCCTGAAGGAGCTGGTGCGCCAGACGCCGGACCGCCTGATCCGCGCGGCGGAAGCGCTGCGGCGTGGCCTGACGGTCGAGGAGATCTGCGGCGCCAGCAAGTTCGATCCGTGGTTCCTGCGCGAGATCGAAGGCATCGTGCGGGCCGAAGCCGAGGTGAAGGCCAAGGGCCTGCCGAATGACCATGCCGGCCTGCTGCGGCTGAAGAAGATGGGCTTCTCCGACGCGCGGCTCGCCAAGCTGTCGGGCAAGACGCCGAAAGAGGTCTTCGCGCTGCGCCACAAGGCGGACGTGCGCCCGGTCTACAAGCGCATCGACACCTGCGCTGCCGAATTCGCCTCGCAGACCTCCTACATGTATTCCTGCTACGAGGGCACCGGCTGGTCGGGCACGCCGTGGGACACCGCCGAATGCGAGGCCAACCCCAGCGACCGGCGCAAGGTGATTATCCTCGGCGGCGGGCCGAACCGCATCGGCCAGGGCATCGAGTTCGATTATTGCTGCGTCCATGCGGCCTATGCCCTGCGCGAGGCCGGCATCGAGACCATCATGGTCAATTGCAACCCGGAGACGGTGTCGACCGATTACGATACCTCCGACCGGCTGTATTTTGAGCCGCTGACCGCCGAGGACGTGATCGAGCTGGCGCGGGTCGAGCAGCGCAAGGGCACCTTGCTCGGCGTCATCGTGCAATTCGGCGGCCAGACGCCGTTGAAGCTGGCTGCGGCGCTGGAGGAAGCGCAGATCCCGATCCTCGGCACCTCGCCCGACGCCATCGACCTGGCGGAGGACCGCGAGCGCTTCCAGCAGCTGCTGAAGAAACTCGGCCTGCGCCAGCCGGAGAACGGTACCGCCCGCACCGCCGACGAAGCCGAGGTGATCGCCGAGCGCATCGGCTATCCGGTGGTGGTCCGGCCGTCCTACGTGCTGGGCGGCCGCGCCATGGAGATCGTGCATGAGCCGCAGGCACTGCGCCGCTACATGCGCACGGCCGTGCAGGTCAGCGGCGACAACCCGGTGCTGATCGATTCATATCTCGAGGACGCGATCGAGGTCGATGTCGACGCGCTGGCCGACGGCACCGACGTGCACGTCGCCGGGATCATGGAGCACATCGAGGAGGCCGGCATCCATTCCGGCGACAGCGCCTGCGCGCTGCCGCCCTATTCCCTGCCGCTGCAGGTGATCGCCGAGATCCGGCGCGAGGCCGTCTCGCTCGCCAAGGGGCTCAACGTCATCGGCCTGATGAACGTGCAGTTCGCCATCAAGGGCAGCGACATCTACGTGCTGGAGGTCAATCCGCGCGCCAGCCGCACGGTGCCCTTCGTGGCCAAGGCGACGGGTGCGGCCATCGCCAAGATCGCGGCGCGGGTGATGGCGGGCGAGAAGCTCGCCGCCTTCAACCTCAACCAGAGCAAGCGCCCGCACATGGCGGTGAAGGAAGCCGTGTTCCCCTTCGCCCGCTTCCCGGGCGTCGACATCATCCTGGGGCCGGAGATGAAATCGACCGGCGAGGTGATGGGCCTCGACGCCAATTTCGCCCGCGCGTTCCTGAAGGCGCAATTGGGCGCCGGACAGAACCTGCCGCGCTCCGGCGCCGTCTTCGTCTCGGTCAAGGACAAGGACAAGCCGTTGATCGCGGATGCGGTCAGGAAGCTTCTGGAGATGGGCTTCGACGTGCTGGCGACGCCCGGCACCGCCGCCTATTTCCGCAACCAGGGCCTGCCGGTCCGCGCCATCAACAAGGTGCATCAGGGCAGCCCGCATATCGTCGAGGCGATGCAGCGCGGCGAGGTGAAGCTGGTGTTCAACACCGTCGCAGGCGCCAAGGCCATCGCCGATTCCTTCGACCTGCGGCGCTCGGCCCTGATGGGCGGAATTCCTTACTTTACAACGGTTTCCGGCATCGCCGCGGCGGTCGGCGCGATTTCCGAGCTGAACAAGGGAGAGCTTGAAGTCGCGCCCCTACAGTCCTATTTTCTTAGCTCGAACCACGCGGCGGCCAGTTAACGGCCTCATTCGTTAACCTCAGCACCGCTCCAACCCAACGGGCGTTCGGTCATCACCTGGATGGCGGTCCGCTCGGGGGGTTCTTTTGCTGTTTGGGTATGGACGATGACCAAGATCCCGATGACGGCGGACGGCTACGCCCGCCTGGAAGAAGAGCTGAAGCATTTGCGCGCCGTGGCGCGGCCGGAAGTGATCCGCGCCATCGCCGAGGCGCGCGAGCATGGCGACATCTCGGAAAATGCCGAGTACCACGCCGCGCGCGAGCGCCAGAGCTTCATCGAGGGCCGCGTCGCCGAGCTCGAGGACAAGATCAGCCGCGCCGAAGTCATCGACCCGTCAAAGCTCACCGGCAAGCAGGTGAAGTTCGGCGCCACCGTGACCCTGATCGACGAGGACACGGAGGAGAAGGCCGTCTACCAGATCGTCGGTGAGGACGAGGCCGACATCAAGGCGAAGCGCCTCGCCATCACCTCGCCGCTCGCCCGCGCTTTGGTCGGCAAGTCGGTCGGCGACACGGTGGAAGTGACCACCCCCGGCGGGTCGAAGTCGTACGAGATCTCCAAGGTCGCGTTCAAGAAGTAGCGCGGCGCAGCAGCACTGCCTCTCTCGTCATGCCAAGGCCTGGCCCATTCTTGGATCAAGAGGGGCATCCACGAGTTTGTCCGTCGCCTCAAAGTCTTACACATGCAAACTCGTGGATGCCCGGACCAAGTCCGGGCATGACGGAGTACTGCGGAGCTAAACCGGCCGTTTCGCCAGCGCCAGCGTGACGCCCAGCGCACAGAGAAAAGCGCCGGAGGCCTGGCGCATCCGGGTGATGATGCCGGGCCGCGCCGCCAGGCGGTCGCGCAGAGCGGCGGCGCCGTAGGTCACCACCACGTCGACGGCGGTGTTCATTGCCACCGAGATGGTGCCGAGCGCGATGAACTGCAGCGCCACATGCCCGGCATCCACGACGACGAATTGCGGCAGGAAGGCGAGGAAGAAGGCCGCGGTCTTCGGATTCAGCGCCTCCACCACCACGCCTTCGCGGAAGGCGCGGCGGGTGCCGATGGCGGCACCACCGGCCACGTGCACCGCGGCATCGGCGTCGCGCGCGGCCTGGCGCCAGGTCTTGATGCCGAGCCAGACGAGATAGAGCGCGCCGACGAACTTGAGCGCCGTGAAGGCCTCGGCGCTGGCCAGCACCAGGGCGGAGACACCGATCGCCCCGCCGAGGATATGGACGAAGCCGCCGAGCCCGGTGCCGAAGCTGGAGGCCAGCCCCTCGCCGCGCCCGCCGGCCAGGGTGCGCGCGGCAACGTAGAAGATGCCCGGCCCCGGCATCAGCGCCAGCGCGCCGGCGGCGGTGAAGAACAGCACCAGGTGCCATGCATCGAACATCGCTTATCCCTTCCGACTTGCCCCCGACCTGCCGCGTCACGATCATAGCGGCTTCCCGGCCGGTTTTCCCGTGCTATCGTCGGGCCTCGTGCATCTGGGGGAGGTCGTCATGATCCGGAACGCTCTGCGCGCCGTTGCGCTCGTCATCCTTGCCTGCGGTCTCGCGCGGGTTGCGGCAGCCGAGGACAAATGGATGACCCTGCCGGTGCCGGGGCCGATGCCGTCCGCCAGCGAAAGCGGCTATGCGCCAGTCAATGGCATCCAGATGTATTACGCGGTCTACGGCGCCGGCGATCCGGTGATCCTGCTGCATGGCGGCCTCGGCAACGCCGACTACTGGGCCAACCAGGTGCCGGAGCTGGCGAAGAGCCACAAGGTCATCGTCGCCGACAGCCGCGGCCATGGCCGTTCCACCCGCAACGCCGATCCCTATTCCTATGCCCTGATGGCGTCCGACGTGGTGGCGCTGATGGACCACCTGAAAATCGACAAGGCGGCGCTGATCGGCTGGAGCGACGGCGGCATCATCGGCCTCGATATCGCCATCCACCACCCCGAGCGGCTGACCCGGCTGTTCGCCTTCGGCGCCAACTACAATGTCGGCGGCCTGCGCGAGGACATCGGCAACGCGACCGTGTTCAACGCCTATATCGAGCAATGCGGCAAGGACTACGCGCGGCTGTCGAAGACGCCGACGGAATACGAGGCCTTCGTCAACCAGATCTCCGAGATGTGGGCGACCCAGCCGGACTACAAGAAGGAAGAGCTCCAGGGCATCAAGGTGCCGACCGTCATCGCCGACGGGCAATACGACGAGGGCATCAAGCAGGAGCACACGCGCGAGATGGCGCAGCTGATCCCCAACGCCACCCTGCTGATCCTGCCCAACCTCAGCCACTTCGCCATGTGGCAGGACCCGGCGGTGTTCAACAAGGCGCTGGCGGATTTCCTCGCGCAGTAGCGTCGTCTCGGATCACCCCGTCCCGGGTCACGCAGTGGCCGGCGCCGGCGCGCGGTCATAGCCGCAGGCCCGGGCGAAGCGCGTCGCGCGCATCTCGGCGGCATAGGCCCGCCCGGCGGGCGTGGCCAGCGCTGCAGCGAAGGCCGCATCGACGAGGTCGGCGCCCGGCTTTTCGGCGGAGCGATTGCGCGAGGGCAGCCGAAATTCGGGCACGTCAAGGAAGCGGCCGATTTCTGACAAGTCGTCGGCCAGCAGCTCGAAGCGCAAGGCGAGCAGGTCGACGAAATCGTTCTGCAGCCGCACGACGCCACGGTCGCACAGGTCCGGCGCCGCCAGGACGTCCAACCCAAGCAAGGCGCGAACTTCGCCATCGAACCAGACGAGACCTTCGATGCAGCGCAGGATCTCGAGCCGCAGCATCAGCCCGGCCGGTGCGCCGGTTTCCAGCGCGCGCTTCGCGCCAGCGACCGCAGCATCGGCGTCATGCGCGGGCCGCAGGGGCGGAACGCCGGCCATGACCCGCTCCATCAGCGCGCGCATTGCTGCCGGGAGATCTTTGGCATCCGCCGCTGGTTCGTTCAGCCGATACCAGGCAAGGATGCCGTCGCGGTCCCGCTCAAACCGCTGCTTGAGCGAAGACCGATACCAATCGACCGGGTCGCGGGTCAGCGTGATGACCTTCAGCCGCATCCCATTCTTGGTCTTATTGCCGCGATACCAGTTCACCAGCAGGCGCAGCAAGGTGGCGCGATGCAGGCGGCGGATGCCCCCCGACAGCGCCCGGGCCGATGCCGGAGATTCGAGCAATTGGCGCTGCTCCCGCGCCAGCTGCGACGTCGACAGCCCGTGGCAGTGGAAGGCGTTGTAGCCGGCGGCGATAGCGCCCATCTGCAGCGCCATCGATCCAACCTTGCCAAACTGGAACACGAGAAGATCGGGCCGCTCCAGCTGCGGACGAAACTCCTCGGCGCCGTCGTTCTCGATCCGCTTCCAGAGATATCGGAGCGCCCGCTCCGGCTCGCTCAGCCGGCTGCGTTTAGGCTTCCGCCGCAGCTTGCGGGACAGTCGCGAGAGAATGCCCACCCGCGGCAGCTCAGGCGCGCGCCTGCTTGCGCTGGGCGCCGGGCTCTTCCATGTCGATGGGCACGCCGGGCTCGTGCTTGGAGCAGCGGATGGCCAGCGCCGATTTCACGTGGCTGACATTCGGTGCCGGGGTCAGCTGGGTGGTGAGGAACTTCTGGTAGTCGTCCCAGTCATGGGCGACGACCTTGAGGATGAAATCGGTCTCGCCCGCCAGCATGTGGCATTCGCGGACCTGCGGCCAGGAGCGCACCAGCGCCTCGAAGGCCTTGAGGTCGTTCTCCGCCTGCGAGCTCAGCCCGACATGGGCGAAGATGGTGACGCCGAATCCCATCGCTTCGGCGTTGATCTCGGCGTGATAGCCCTTGATGAAACCCGCCTGCTCCAGCGCGCGGACCCGGCGCAGGCAGGGCGGCGCCGAGATGCCGGCGCGCTCGGCCAACTCCACATTGGTCATGCGCCCGTCGGCCTGCAGGTCGGCGAGGATGCGAAGATCGATTCTGTCGAGTTTGGCGCGCCGCATTGTCGATCTCCCGGCCCAGGCCTAAGCTGTTTTGAAATTATATTACGCGCGCAACATCCTTTCGCCAAGCGGGAGTTGCTGGGCGCCACTGGCATATCCACAGGCTTTTCTTGGGGCCAGGCCGGCCGGGGGTGGCCTTAACTTGTGCCGGGCGGCACCCCACCTTATGGTGCGGATGCAACAAACGCATAGCTCGGATTCGGCCCCATGTCCCAGTCCTCCAAGATGCCCCGGGAATTCCACACCAAGGTGCTCATCATCGGCTCCGGCCCGGCCGGCTACACCGCCGCGATCTACAGCGCGCGGGCCAATCTGAAGCCGATCCTGGTCCAAGGCCTGACGCCCGGCGGGCAGATGACCATCACCACCGACGTGGAAAATTATCCTGGCTTCGCCGACGTCATCCAGGGGCCCTGGCTGATGGAGCAGATGGAGGCGCAGGCGCGCCATGTCGGCACCGAGATGATCTCCGACACCATCGTCGACATCGACCTGTCGCGGCGGCCGTTCCGCGCGACGGGTGATTCCGGCGACGTCTATGTCGGCGAGACGCTGATCATCTGCACCGGCGCCCAGGCGCGCTGGCTGGGCCTGCCTTCGGAGAAGAAGTTCCAGGGTTTCGGCGTCTCCGCCTGTGCCACCTGCGACGGATTCTTTTTCCGCGGCAAGGACGTGGCGATCGTCGGCGGCGGCAACACGGCGGTCGAGGAGGCGATCTACCTCACCAACCACGCCAGCAAGGTGACGCTGATCCACCGGCGCGATTCGCTGCGCGCCGAGCGCATCATGCAGGAGCGCCTGTTCGCCAATCCGAAGATCAGCGTGATCTGGGACAGCGCGGTGGAAGAGGTGCTGGGCGCCGGCGACCCGCCTGGCGTCACCGGCATCCGCATCCGCAACGTCAAGACCGGCGAGACGAAAGAGATTGCGGTCGACGGCCTGTTCGTCGCCATCGGCCATTCGCCCTCGACCGAGTTGTTCAAGGGCAAGCTGCCGCTCGATTCCGAAGGCTACCTGCTGACCGCGCCCGACAGCACCGCGACCTCGATCCCCGGCGTGTTCGCCGCCGGCGACGTGAAGGACCGCGTGTTCCGCCAGGCGGTGACCGCCGCCGGCATGGGCTGCATGGCGGCGCTGGAGGCCGACAAGTTCCTGGTGCTCAACGAGCACAAGACCGCCGCTGCGGCGGAATGATGCCGTGTCGCTATGATGGATTGGGATAAGCTCAGGATCTTTCACGCGGTCGCCGAGGCAGGGAGCTTCACCCATGCCGGCGAGACGCTGAACCTGAGCCAGTCCGCCGTCTCGCGGCAGATCTCCTCGCTGGAGGAGAGCCTCAACGTCTCGCTGTTCCATCGCCACGCCCGCGGCTTGATCCTGACCGAGCAGGGCGAATTGCTCTACCGCACCTCGCACGAGGTGTTCTCCAAGCTCGCCATGGCCGAGGCGCAGCTGGCCGAGAGCAAGGACCGGCCCAAGGGCCAGCTGAAGGTGACGGCGACCCAGGCCTTCGGCAGCTTCTGGCTCACCCCGGTGCTGGGCGAGTTCATCGAGCATTACCCGGACGTGCAGGTCGATCTGGTGCTGGAGGATCGCGAGCTCGATCTTTCCATGCGCGAGGCCGACGTCGCCATCCGCATGCAGCCGCCGCGCCAGCCGGAGCTGATCCAGCGCCATTTGATGACGGTGCATCTCGGCTGCTACGCGGCGCCCACCTATATCAAGCGCCACGGCATCCCCAAGACGGTCGACGAGCTCGACCAGCACCGCATCATCGTCTATGGCGAGGACACCACCAAGCCGCCGGTGCAGAACATCGACTGGCTGCTGCGGGCGGGCAGCAAGAAGGACCATCAGCGCAAGCCGATCCTGCGGGTCAACTCGACCTA